>CALAXC010000376.1 GCA_937894775.1 uncultured Clostridia bacterium | reverse complement strand
AAAAGCCTCCCTTGTGTAAAGGGAGGTGGCACGCGAAGCGTGACGGAGGGATTGTGAAAATCAAAAAATTCTCAATAAAACAATCCCTCAGCCGCCTACGGCGTCAGCTCCCTTTACACAAGGGAGCCTTTTTTTAGTTCACCTATAACTTATCAATTTTCCTGACAAGCACTGCATTTGTGTCCACAAATGCAAAATACGGCATACCTCTTTTGAGATATACCGTATTTTTGAAAACTGTCCTTTAGAGTGACACTCTAATGAAACAGTCTTTTTTTATTAGTTATCAGTCAAACGGTTAAACACCGACATTTCGGTACGTGAAGCTATCAAAGGAGTTATAGAGATAAGTCCTTGACGCACTGTATTAATATCGGTTGTGGGGTCGCTGCCGCAATCCTTGCGTATTTCTCCCGATTGAACGTAAAGCTGTCCTTCGTGATGAATAAACGTATCCTGGAAGAACATACCGCCTTGCTTCGTTATTCTTATTCCAGACGGCATAGGGGGGATATTTACGTTGTAAAGATCATTGTATGAATAAAGATCGTTCTTTTGAATGTATTCCCAAACCTCATCTAAAAATTTGGGCGCTTCTAAAAGATTTTCGGGTTCGGTTGAAAGAGCTAAGCCTTTTATGTTGAGTCGAGAGCCTTCGAAAATCGCTCCGCAGGTTCCCGAATATACGATATCGTCACCGAGATTATATCCTTTGTTTATACCTGATAATATAATATCGTATTTCTGTTTAAGACCAAGAACTCCGAAACGAACGCAGTCGGCGGGAGTTGAGTCTACAGCATAAGCGGTTACACCTGAAACAAGATCAACTGTTGTGATCTCAACGGGATGCATAAAATTTATCGCCTGACTTTTTCCGCTTTGCTCTACTTTAGGAGCGGCAACTGTTACATCTCCAAGCTTCTTAGCCCACTCGGCAAGTAGGGGAAGAACAGGGGAGCGAATTCCGTCATCATTTGTAATTAAAATTTTCATTATAACCATCCTTCATGCGTTTCTTTGTATTCTCCGAGCATCTTATCGGCTTCGGTGAGCAATTCTTTCATCTGCTTTTTGCTGTGTACAGTAGCACCGCTTGCACAAGCGTGACCTCCGCCTTCATAACGTGCTGCAAGCTCACTTACAGTTATAAAGCGCGAGCGCAAGCGAACTCGAATGTCACCGTTGCCTGAATCTATAAAGGCGATCCAGATAAGGCTGTTTTTGATAGAATCCATATAAGAAACACAAGCCGATGCCTGTTCAAAGGAAAGACCGTATTTTTCCATCGTCGCGGTATCTATATGAAGATAAGCTACACCGTTTTCGGTTATCTTGATGTGATTGAGAACATAGCCTTGGAATTTGAATTCAGCAAAATCTTTCATATAAAGATGCGCATAAAGACGGTCGGTATCGACACCGCAATCAAGCAATATTCCTGCAAGGCGCATAGTATCTCCCGATACCGAGCGGAAGCGGAAACGTCCTGAGTCTGTTACCATTCCCGTATAAAGATAAGTTGCAGCTTCGGAATCTATTTTCAATTCGTCCTTCATAGCATCATAAAATGCTGTGATAAGCTCGCAAGCGGAAGAACGTTCTTCTTCAACCCAGTTGATATTTCCGTAATCTTCTACGGGGATATGGTGGTCTATCTTTATCAATAATTTGCAAAGAGTAAATTTTTGATTTGATATACGGTTTGTTGTAGCTGTATCTACAACGATGCCCAACGCATCCTTGTAAAATTCATCGTCTTTTATTTCAGGCTCATTTCCAAGAAAAGCTAAATAGTCGGAAAAATCGCAATTCTGCAATACTATTTCTTTTTCGGGGAAGGAGAGCTTTAAAATTTGCTCAAGGCCCTTAGTAGAGCCAACACAGTCACCGTCAGGTCTTAAATGACGGAAAATGATTATTTTGTCGAATTTTTTTATAGTTTCAAGCACTTCACGTGCCACAGAAAAATTCATATATTTTCCTCCGATAGGGAATTAAGATCTTCTAAAAGTGCCATAGCTTCTTCGCGGTTTTTCAATGTTGCGCCACTTGCTTTTTTGTGACCGCCACCGCCGTATTTTACTGCTATGGGATTGATGTTGTAACGGTTGGAACGAATTTCACAGAGCACACCGTTTTCACTCTCGGTAAAATTCACCCAAGTATCAATACCGCGTATTTCCGACATAACGTTTACCATTCCGCGTGAGAGGGTAAAATCGTCTACACCGTAGCTCTTTGCTTCTTCTATGGGCGTATAGATATAGGCTACACGGTGAGGTGTAGTTTGTACCTTTAAGGTGAATTTAGCACGAAGCTGAATAGAAGAAAGCTCATCGGAATAGAGATTTTGATATATGTCTGCAGTATCGAATTTCTGTTCCATTAAAAAGGATGCTAAACGAAAAGTCTGCGCTGAGGTAGAATCATAACGAAATCTTCCCGAGTCGGTTATCATTCCCGTGTAAAGCGACTTAGCGGCATCAGGGGACACCTTCCACTCACACTCCATCGCCATAGCGGCAATCATTCCGCAGCAGCTTTCGAAGGAAGTATCGGTTATTTCGTTTTCGGTGATAGTTTCACAAAAAACGTGATGGTCTATTCTTGCGGTTGCGGTTGCGGTTGTATATCGGTCATCGCTGATAAGAGCTTTTGCCGACGTGTCAAGTACAATAGCGAGAGCACCTTCATAGTCCTCGTCGGCTACGTCATCTAACGGAGATGTTACCATAAAGGCATAACGGGGTGTCATATCGCCAACAGCAAGAATCTGCTTGTCGGGGTAATTGTCTGTTAAAATTTGCTTGAGTCCCATTTGCGCACCGAGTGCATCACCGTCGGGATTTTTGTGACGGTGGATAATGATTCGGGGGTATTGGGAGATAAGCTGTTTTATAGTTTCAAACATTTGCGGTGTTTGTTCCTTTCTTTTTATATTGACCGATTTATAATGCAAATCGGTGGGGAAGCATATCGTCTAACGTGAATATACTGTTTTCTTTTCCGTCGCTTAATATGATTTTAAAATCTCCCTTGCAAAATTCACTCATAACCTGTCGGCAAACACCGCAAGGTGTACAGAATGATTCTATCGGTGAACCCTTACTTCCGCCAACAATGGCAATAGCTGTAAAATTGAGATGTCCCTCGTGTACAGCCTGGAAGAATGCTACACGCTCTGCACAGATAGTAGGTGTGTAGGAAGCATTTTCTATATTAGCACCGGTGTAAACGGTTCCGTCAGAACAAAGCAACGCAGCGCCTACGGCAAAACCTGAGTATGGGGAATAGCTGCGCTCTCTGGCTTCGATCGCTTTTTTTACAAGCATAGAAACGGTTTCGTTATTCATAGTATGCCTCACTTAACGTTCAATAATTGACAAACGGTGTTGCTGATGTGATCAAATCCGAGAATTGTGCCAAGATTCTTTGAGGGGATCTCTTTTCCGTACATCAAAAACGGCACGTATTCTCTTGTATGGTCTGTGCTGTTGTCTGTAGGATCGCATCCGTGATCGGCGGTCACTATCAAAACATCGTCATCTTTAAGAAGAGGAAGAGCCTCTCCAAGCCAACGGTCGAAAGCGTTTAATGCTTCTGCATATCCAACGGCATCCTGTCTGTGTCCGTACTTCATATCGAAGTCTACCAAGTTTACAAAGCAAAGACCGTTGAAGTCATTTCCTATCATTTCGGTAGTTTTTATCATTCCTTCACCGTTGTTGTGAGTGGGATGCGTTTCGGTAAGTCCCGACATAGCAAAGATATCTCCGATCTTGCCAACGCCTATTACGTCAAGACCTGCTTTTGAGATCTTGTTAAGCATAGTATCGTGAGGCGGGACGAGAGAAAAGTCGCGACGGTTTTCGCTACGCTTGAAATCGGGAGCTGTGCCAACGAAGGGACGTGCGATAACACGTCCAACACCGTATTCGCCTTTGAGCAAATTACGTGCGGTGCGGCAGATCTCATATAATTCCTCTACAGGAACTACATCTTCGTGAGCGGCGATCTGAAATACACTGTCAGCCGATGTGTATATAATAAGTTTTCCGGTTTTTACGTGTTCTTCACCGTAATCACGGATAACGTCTGTGCCGGAATAGGGAAGATTGCAAAGTGTACCTCTCCCAACTGCTTTTTCAAATGTTTCCATTAATTCTTTCGGAAAACCCTGTGGAAAGGTAGGCATAGGAGCTTTGGATATGACTCCGCCCATTTCCCAGTGACCGGTCGTAGTGTCTTTTCCCATACTGCGTTCCTGCAAACGACCGTAAGTTGCTTTGGGTTCGTCTGCTTTTGCTACGGCTTGTACACCGTCAATATTTCCAAGACCTAAAGAGATCATATTCGGAACATTTAAAATACCGGTGCCTGCAACACCTTTTATAGTATTAGCTCCAACGTCGCCAAAAGCGGCAGCATCGGGGGCTTCTCCTATACCGAATGAATCAAGAACAATTGCAAATACACGGCGTGTCATGACATTGCTACCCCCACGTTGAGAGCTATAGTCATCATATCTGTAAATGAAGTTTGACGTGATTCGGTATCTAATTTTTCACCGCGTGTAATATGGTCTGAAACGGTGCAGATTGCAAGTGCGCGCTTTCCTGCAGCAGCTGCGTTCATATAGAGAGCGGCAGCTTCCATTTCTATTCCCAATACACCCATCTTGCGCCAAGCCTCGTTGAATTCGGGGTCTGCGTGATAGAAGATATCGGAGGATAAAATGTTACCTACGTGATAATCGACACCAATTTCTTTAGCCGCATTTACTGCGTGAGAAAGAAGCTCAAAGCTTGCTATCGGAGCAAATTTTCCGTTTAAGTTATATTGATCCTGATAGCAGGAGTTGGTGCAAGCCCCCATACCGAGAACTACATCGCGAAGCTTTACATTATCTGCGATAGCTCCGATAGAACCTATGCGAATAATGTTTTCAACATCGAAAAAATTATAGAGCTCGTAAGAGTAGATGCCGATTGACGGCATACCCATTCCGCTTGCCATAACGGTTATCGGAACACCCTTATATGTGCCGGTATATCCTTGAACACCGCGCACATTGTTAACCAACTTTGGATTTTCCAAAAAGGTTTCAGCAACGAATTTTGAACGTAAGGGATCTCCGGGCATCAATACTGTTTTTGCAAAATCAGAGGGGATAGCTTTAATATGTGGTGTGCCTTGAAAATTCATAATTATCTCCTTAATAAGCAGAATTGCTTTCTTCGTTTTTAGCTATTTTTACGATACGGCTTGTTCCTAAACGGGTAGCGCCGAGATTGATAAAATCTTCGGCATCAGCCAAAGATGAAATGCCGCCCGCAGCTTTGATCTGCACACCTTTTCCTATGTGTTTTGCAAAGAGTGCAACGTCTTCTTTGGTAGCTCCGCCGGTGGAAAATCCGGTAGAAGTTTTGATAAAATCTGCGCCTGAAGCGGTAACTATCTCGCACATTTTGATCTTTTCTTCGTCTGTGAGAAGGCAGGTCTCGATTATTACTTTAAGTATCTTTTCTCCGCAAGCTTCCTTTAATGCCTTAAGCTCGTTAAGGATCTCGTCATAAAGTCCTGCTTTTAAATGACCGATGTTTATAACGGTATCTATTTCGTCTGCTCCGTTTGCTAAAGCATCTTTGCATTCAAAAACTTTAACCGCGGTTGTGGAATAACCGTTGGGGAAACCGATAACGGTACAGATCTGGAGCTTATCTCCTACGTATTCTTTTGCCTGCTTTACGTGTGAAGCGGGGATGCAAACGGAAGCGGTCTGATATTTCATACCGTCGTCGCAAACGGCCTTAATGTCCTCCCAGGTAGCTCCTTGAGCCAATAATGTGTGATCGCATTTAGCAAGAATGTCTTTGATGTTCATAATAATATATCTCCTTTTTATTTTTTGCTTTTTTGAATTTGTATAGTTTTGTTCCAACAGTGGTGGCACATAGCAACGTAGGTTTCGTTGCCTCCGATCATTACCTGATCACCTTCGGTTACGATATTCATATTTGCGTCAAGTCTTGCGTTGACAGTTGCTTTTGAACCGCAGGCACAGATCGTTTTTATCTCTGAAATAGAGTCTGCCAATTCGAAAAGACGTTTGCTTCCCGTAAATAAGTGACATAGAAAATCTGTTCGCAATCCGAAGCAAAGTACGGGAAGATCATATTCGTTTACGATCTTACGAAGCTGATCGATCTGTATTTCGGTAAAGAATTGACATTCGTCAGCGATTATAACGTTGCAATCGGAATGAGCGGTTAAAAAGAGTTCGTACAGATCATCTTCCTGCCGAATAGCATCGCATGGGGAAGAAAGTCCTATACGTGATTTTACAAGATTTTTGCCGTCGCGGTCATCGATAGCAGGTTTGATAAGCCAAACCTTCATATTTCGTTCTTCGTAGTTGAATTTGGTTATAAGAGCCTGAGCGGTTTTTGAAGAACCCATGGCTCCGTATTTAAAATATAATTTTGCCATCTTTAAAAACTCCTATGTATATATACTATATTATACCATATTTATACAGAAAAATAAAGAGGTTTAAAAAAAATAGCGAAAGGGAATTGCTATAATAAAAGCACCGTCGAAAAAATATTTGCGACGGCGCTTCTTTTTTATATAACGTTTTTATTTCGCCAGATCTTCGGCGATCAAACGCTTCATAGCTTCAATGCCCACCTTGATAGCGCCCGAGGTATCTTCTGTCATAGGCATAGCCATTCCTAATTTTTCACGTTCCTGATTCCATACTGCGTGGAAACAGCTTCCGCATCTTACACCGAGTGCAGAGGCTACTACAAAAAGTGCGGCTGATTCCATTTCACTTGCCTTTACTCCAAGTCGCTTCCAGCTTTCCCATTTTTGTAACAAATCGTAATATACGGGCGATTTTTCGGGGGAGTGCTGTCCGTAGAACGCATCCTTGCATTGAACTACACCTGTGTGCGTTCTGTATCCAAGCTCTTCACTTGCGGCTTTGAGAGCCGCGGTAACGCCAAAATCTGGAACAGCAGGGAATTCGATAGGTGCATATTCTAAAGATGTGTGTTCATAGCGTATAGCGCCTGTAGCGACGATTATATCACCGGGAAGTACATCGAGATCTATTCCGCCGCAAGTACCGATACGGATAAAGGTATCTGCACCGATGTTAGTTAATTCTTCCATAGCTATAGATGCTGAAGGGCCGCCGATTCCGGTTGAACATACCGAAACCTTCTGTCCTAACAATGTTCCCGTGTAGATGTTGTACTCACGGTTCATTCCAATATGAACGGGATTGTCAAAGTGAGCCGCAATGCTTTCGCAACGTCCTGGATCACCGGGAAGAAATACGTAACGTCCTACGTCGCCTTCGTTACAACGGATATGAAATTGAGTTCCGATATCTTGCATAATAATCACCTCTGTATTTGTTTTATTTTAAAATATTTCTGAGTTGCTTCAGCGCTTCGTCATAGGTGTTGAAGCTTACCACGTAATCGCAAAGCGCTGCGTTTTTATCTTCATAGTCGATAGCCGAAAGACGGTTTACCTTGTCCGCAATAGAAGAATTCTTGCGAAGGATATTAGACATTAATGCCTTTTTATCTCTCTTTATGTATATGGTAGTTACATTTTTAAAGTGAGTCTTTAAAGACATAGCACCACAAATATCCATAGTGGTAAGAACTTTCTTTCCTCGACTGAGTATTTTTTCTACATCTTCTTTTTTCGAGCCGTAGCCGTGTCCTGCATACATAGTAGACTGAAGCAGCTCACCGTTATCGCACATAGCTCTGAAATCTTCAAGAGATACGTAGTTGTACCAGTGGTTTGCCTGTACGGCGGTATTGTCCTGCGTTGTGTAGCTTATGAGCTTTTCGTATTTTTTATTTTGTGATAAGAACTGAGTAGCTATCTTTGATTTACCGCTTCCCGAAGGACCTACTAAAACAACGATGTCGGAGTTTTCGACTTTAGCGGAGCTTGGCTTTACCGAATAGCTTTCAGCTATTATTTCTACTATCTTTAAGAATTCGTCATAGTGATTTACTGCCAACATACCCGTAGAGTCCTCATTCCAAGGGCGGCGCATCAGGATAGGATAGGTTGCTTTGGAATTGAGTATGTTGTGAAGAGCATCGTCAAAAAGTATATCGGTGTGGATATTATCCTTACGAGCGCCCATATAGATATGATCTGCAGGGATCTCGGGAAATTCTTCCATGATCCTTTTTGCGCGGATGCCCATAAATTCAGGCGGAACTGCAGTACAGATAAATACTTCTGTCATCTGAGTAAGCTTGCGAACGAATTCCTTTGCACCCTCATAAACCGGTTGAGTGCGGTAAAATTCGGGATCGCTGAAATAAGGATATATAGTGTCTATACGTGTTCCAACCAATCCCCAACGGTTTTTTTCATATATAGTCATAGGGGGATCGAAATTGTATTTTTCATTCGCCAAACGGATAGCATATCCTGTACATTCCATTAAAAGGTCGTCTATGTCGAGAGCGGTTGAGAGTCTGTATTTTCTATTCATAAATCATTCCTCACTTTCTTCAAAATATTTTCGTAATGTAAATTTGTCTTTGAATTCGAATATCTTTGTATACAGCTTTTGGAAGAGTGCTATAAGAACACCGTTTAAAAATGCGCAAACTACTGTTCCTATGCCGATACCGCATTCCATAAAATTGTTGATAACGCCAAGAAAACCGTCAGCCTTGAACGGTGAGCATAACACGATGCAAAAAATTATAGCTACAACAAGACTTGCACAGTCATAAATGATCTTAACCTTGGGTATAGGCTTTTTGAACTTTGTTGCAAATTCTTTAACAAACATTTCGTAAGCCTCTGGCGGGAAATAAGCAACAAAAAGCATAGCGATCGCTGCACAAATTATTATAACGCCAACAACATACATCGTTATTCGCAATGGGAGTATGGCAGGCATAAGGTTTATAAGCTTTGATGAAAGATCAAGAGCAAGTCCGTATAAAACCGCCGAGCCAAAGGAGAGCAGGTAAGACCATTTTGCTTTTCGTAAAATTATCATTAAGATAACGAGGATAAAAGCTTGTAAGGTATATTCTGCCATTCCAAAGGAAAACCAATCAAAAAATTGAGATACGAATAGATGCAATATGTATGCGGGTGCGACTACCATTGACATACCGAATCCGCCGTATACTGTCAGAGCTGTTCCGAATGCCAGAAGGAACAAGCCGATAAAAAATGCAATTTCTGTATAAAAACCTAATTTTTTCTTCATAAGATCTCCGGTAAAAAAAAGAGCTCTTCGTGTTTGATACAGAAACACGGAAAGCTGGATTTTCAATTAAAAAATAATAATTGTATGGGTTTTGTTATTCAATTTTAATAAATGCGAGATAGGTATAATACCACAGACATAATTATAGCATATTTTTGTTATTATGTCAATAGTTTGAAGAATTTTTGATTTGATTTTATGCATTTTATATATCAAAACGGTGATTTTGTCGTTTTTGGAATGTTTTTTTGCAATTTTTTTAAAAAAAGAGCTTATTCGGTTGTAAAAAGTTTTGAAATATGTTATAATTAAAAAAATTACAAATATTTGATGGGGGGAAATATATGAGTAATATTATCAAACGAATATCTGTGACGGTATTGGCAATTGTTTTGCTTATGACTTTTTCGCTCAGCGCTTCGGCGGCTACCGTTACGAATAACGGAAAACGTCACGAGCTTTGCACTGCGCTTTCAAGTGCTGCAACAAGCTATTATACAGGTAATTATACTTATGATGTACTTGCGAAACAAGAGGGAACAGCTCTTTTGAGTTCGCTTCGAAAGCTGATGACAGACACACATACGTACAAAACCTCATATGACGATTGCAAAAATTTAGTCTCTCAAACCGATAGTGAGTCGGGTGACGGTAAGGTTACTTTGTTATATACATCTCTTTCGGTTGACCGTGTAAACGATTTCGTGGGATCGGGATCTAAGGGATGGAACAGAGAGCACGTTTGGGCAAAGGCACTTGGCGGTTTTCAAAACAGTGGAGCGGGTTCGGATCTTCATCACGTTCGCCCTGCCGACTATAACGTAAACGGCAGACGTGGCAATCTGCTTTACGGTAACGTTGAAAGCGGAACAAAAATTTCCGAAACTATCTCGGGAAACAGTGTAGTAGGCGGAACGCAGGGAAGTAAATATTTTGAGCCTCTTGATAACGTCAAAGGAGACGTGGCAAGAATTTGTCTTTACGTTTATGCGCGTTACGGAACAGAATATTCGAAATGCAGTACTATTACTAACGTTTTTGAAAGTGTTGATGTTCTTCTCGATTGGTGTGAGCTTGATCCCGTAGATGCTTGGGAAATGGGCAGAAATGATGCTGTGGCAGATATCCAGGGTAATAGAAATGTCTTTATTGATTATCCCGAATATGCTTGGTTGATATATGAAAAGGACGTGCCGAGCGAAATGGCTACACCTTCGGGTATGGCTAAGCAGCCGATTAAGGAAACCGAAGCACCTGTTACAGAAGATCCTGAAACCGAAGCACCAAAGGTTACCGAGACAACCGAAACCGATGTAAAGACTACAGAAACCGAATCAGACTCGGGTAAGGCAACATCAGCCCCTGCTGACGAAGGCTGTGGAGCAAGTATTACTATATCTGTTATATTAACAGCAGGTATTATAGGAACAGCTTGGGTGGTTAAAAAGAAAGAGGATTAAAATTTAAATAAAAAACTCCGCTTCAACATTTTTTGAAACGGAGTTTTTTACTTAAAAAATACATTAATTGTTTGGCCCTGCTATTTGTCGTGCAACGAATACACCGCTTGCCGATGCGTGTGAAAGGGAATGAGTGATTCCGCTTCCGTCACCTATGATATAAAGACCTTTGTATTTGGTTTCAAGGTTTTTATCCACTTTGACTTCCATATTGTAGAATTTGACTTCGACACCGTAAAGAAGGGTATCGTCATTTGCTGTTCCCGGAGCTATTTTATCAAGCGCGTATATCATTTCGATTATTCCGTCAAGAATTCTTTTGGGAAGAACAAGACTGAGGTCACCGGGAGTTGCGCTGAGTGTAGGTGTAACAAAGGATTCCATAATTCTTTGCTCGGTTGAGCGCTGACCTCTTATAAGATCGCCAAAGCGCTGAACTATAACACCGCCGCCCAACATATTGCTAAGACGCGCTATAGATTCTCCGTAGCTGTTGGAATATCTGAACGGCTCGGAAAAATGCTTTGCAACGAGAAGCGCAAAGTTTGTATTGTTGGTCTGCTTTGCAGGATCTTCGTAGCTGTGACCGTTTACCGTTATAATGCCGTTTGTGTTTTCTGTTACTACAGCACCCTTGGGGTTCATACAGAAGGTCCTTACTTTATCTTCATATTTCGGTGTACGGTAAACTATCTTGCTTTCGTAAAGCTCGTCTGTCAGATGAGAAAATACTTCGGAGGGGAGCTCGACGCGAACTCCGATATCAACACGGCTTGATTCTGTTGGAATATCAAGCTCTTCGCAAACAGATTCCATCCATTTGCTTCCGCTTCGTCCAACAGAAATTATACATTTGTCGGCTGTATATTCATTTCCAAGTGATAATATCTTATATTTTTTGGTTTCGTAATTTATTTTTTCAACAGTTGAGTTGAAAAAGAAATCCACTTTATCCTTGAGATATTCGTAAATATTTTCAAGCACAACGTAGTTTATATCAGTACCTAAATGACGTACCGAAGCATCAAGCAGATGAAGGTCATTCTGTATGCAGATCTTTTTAAACTTGCTGCCAGCGGTAGAATAAAGCTTAGTACCTTCTCCACCGTGAAGCATATTTATTTCATCAACGTATTTCATAAGGTCTATAGCCTGCTGTTTACCGATGTACTGGTAAAGAGTTCCGCCGAAATCGTTTGTAATATTGTATTTTCCGTCAGAAAAAGCTCCTGCACCGCCAAAGCCGCTCATTATTGAGCAGGTCTTACATTCTATGCAGGATTTTATTTTTACTCCGTCAATAGGACATTTGCGACGGTGAAGTGGATGGCCTGCTTCAAAAACTGCTATTTTGAGAGAGGGCGCAAGCTTGGAAAGCTCGTAAGCCGAAAAGATTCCTCCGGGCCCCGCTCCAATTATTAATACATCATAATTCATTGATGTTCCTCCGTAATTAAACACATATTTGCACATGATATCGTAATATTATATCACATTTGCTCTGTATTGTCAAGAATAAATACTGAACGGCTTCATTTTTCGCATCAATAGATATGTATATACAATTTTTTTGCTTTTTTACTTGAGAAATTTTCTTTGTTGTGATATAATGACACTGTGATAATATTTAAAATTATAAAAGGAGATAAAAAATGACATCACAAAACAAAAATAACATTATTTCAGCTGTTCTTATGGCGGTTCTCGGGGTGCTCTTTATAGTGTGGAAGAGTAAGGTTATAAGTATAGGTATGACGATCCTCGGGGTTATGCTTATTATTCAGGCGATTATCGATATTTTCGGTAAGCATTATATATCTTGCGTTATAAAAGCTGTTATAGGTGTCGTTATGATAATTTTCGGATGGCAGCTCGTGTCGATATCGCTTTATATTATGGCGGCTGTGCTTTTGATATATGGCGTAATGCAGCTTGTAAGAGCAGTTCGTTTGCTTCCAAATCTTCATACAGCATTTTCAAAAATACTTATCTTTTTCTCACCGGCTGTATGCCTTGTGATCTCTTGTCTTTTGCTTTTCAATCAGGGCGGAACTGTTTCATGGGTGTTCATCATTTCGGGAATATTCCTTCTGATTCAAGCTCTTCTTTCTCTGTTGGAATGCGTGTTTGCTAAAAAATAATATTATAAGCCGTGATTTGTTTTACCGTTTGCATTGAATTCGGTTCAATTAAATCACGGCTTTTTGTCAGAATATTTTTATTTTATCGTCTTATAGGGTGAAGACGTCTATCTTTTGGGAAAGGAGAAAATCTATGGAAGACGGTCAGATAGTGGAACTTTATTTTTCACGTAATGAGCAGGCGATAGCCGAAACCGCTAAAAAGTATGAAAAATACTGTTTTAGGGTAGCTTATAATATTTTATCAAACGATCAGGATGCCGAAGAGTGTGTAAACGACGTATGGCTGAAGGCATGGAATTCCATTCCGCCAAATGATCCCGATAATTTTCGTTTGTTTCTTGCCAAAATAACGAGAAATATTGCTATTGACAGAATAAAAAGTGCCCAACGCATCAAACGCGGAGGCGGATCGGTAACGGTTGCTTTTGAGGAGCTTGACGGATTTTTATCGGATAGAGATGATGAAGCTTCGTATTCCGAAGAAGAGCTTATTAAATTGTTGAATAGTTTTCTTCGTGAGCTGTCTGTTCGTGACTGTAACGTGTTTTTAAGAAGATATTTTTATTTCGAGTCGGTTTCCGATATTGCGTCAAAGTATGCTCTTACAAAGGGAAACGTAGAAAAGATCCTTTCACGAACCAGAAAAAAGCTTAAAGAATATTTGAGATCGGAGGGATATACGTTATGAAAAAAGACGATTTTTTGAAAATGATGAACGGTGTTGATGATGAACTTTTGATGCGCGCCGAAAATTCCAATGCTCCGAGAATCTCACGTGGGGCGTGGATCAAATGGGGTGTTATTGCAGCGGTTATATGTTTGATAGCGGTAAGCGTTATCGCGACAGTTATACTCAGTAGGGAAGACGGTTCGGTAAACGGTGATACAGATACGGTCGAGGATGTTCTTCAGGTATCGATGAGTGAGCTGTTTTGGTTTGATACACGTGAACGGAACGGAAAAAAGGTGGCTTACAATTTAGGCGAAACAGTAGTAGAAATACCTTGGAATCAGTGCGATGTTTACGTGCAATACACCGAAATGGTTATGAACGGGGAAAAATACCGTTCAAGAAATTCTTCTTACTACGGAGATCAGGTTTTTGCAAACAAAATAGGCGAAAAGCTTGCAGATGCCGACTGTAGTGGTTTTAATAATATGGACGGTAAAACTTATACGGCAAAATGTGAGGTTTTTGCGATAGTCGGTGTTGACAGCGAAAGAATAGTTGCTGTAAAATATTGGGGACACGATGGATATTATCCGTTTATAAAGGATGAAAACCAAGCGCCCGATACGTTAGGAGAACTTATTGATTCGCTTGATCTTACTGAAAATATAAAGCTTAACGATTTTTATTACGATCAAGACGGTGATACGTCGGAAGAGCATTTTATGCTAAGTGATGAAAACAGCGAAGCGCTTTGGGATATATTAAAAGAATATATAAGCGCACCTGCGGTTTTAAAAGATGTTTATGGAGGCTCAAATAAAGCTATATCATTCGCAATATACTCTAAGACTCTTGGGGTCAATAATCTTTCTTTTTCTTTTAGCCAAGACGGGTATTTGTGGACGAATATCGAAAACTATGCTTATGTATACAATATAGGAAAGGATGCCGTCAGTAAAATAATCGACGTTGCTGTAAAGAACAGACTGATAGTGCTTGGCCCTACAAAACAGTATCTTGTGGGTACGGTTACCGAGGTGGGCGCAGATTATATAAAGGTCGATGATTCGATTCTTATGAAGAACCCTGAGGAAGGCATCGAATTCACTGTTTACGCAACCAATATGCATTTAAAAGGGCTTTTAAAAATAGGAGCGGTGAGAGTTGGGGATATTGTTGGCATAGAGCACGGACCCTTGATGAATAATGCTCATACAGAAATAAAAAACGCCGTTAATATCAGCGATTGTATGATAAGTTCAGACGGTGAAGTGTTAATTCCTGAATAAATTTGGTGATTTTAAACAAAAAAAGCAAGTATTTTTTGGCTTGCTTTTTTTGTTTTGTTCACACAACCTTCTCAAAAATATGATATAATTAAGAAAATATGAAATAATTGTATATTGTTTTTGTACATTTATAGCCATAATTTCACAAAACTGTGTTGGATAATAAACTCTTACACGGTGAGTAAAGGAGATTTTATGAAAAAGCAGAAAAAGATCAAAAAGTTGCGTTCAGCAGGCGCTGTATTGCTTTGCTGTATTATGATTTTATCCTTTTTCTCCTTCGTTTCCTGTGAAAACCTTATAGAATTTGAAGGTCAGGAAACTCAAGCAGGGCAGGGAAATCAAGACGGTCAGGAAGGTGGCGGAACACTTGAAAAGACCGAAAGTGTAGTTCGCGTAAGAAAAGGACTTCTTGCGGGAAAGCAGATAGCGGGTGAACATCTTGAAATTGCCGAGGTTCCCGTATCAAGTATTCCCGAGGGCGCTATCAAAACTACCGCAGAGGTAATCGGTAAGTATGCCGCGATCGATATTGTCAGAGGCGAATTTGTGTTTGACAGAATGCTTCTCGACGAAAAGCCTTTGGAGGATAATTCCAATATTACCTATATCGTTGTAAGCGATAAGCTCAATGTTGGTACGGGCAACGATATGGCAGATGCTCTCCAGGATCTTATAGATTCTTCAGCGGGAAGAACTTTATATTTTACCGACGGAGTTTATAATATTTCAAAACCGATAAAGCTTCCTGCAAATAAAGAAAAGGCGGTGTCTTTGAGATTTTCAAATTATGCGGTATTAAAGGCAACCGACAATTGGAATTCCGAAGATGCTATGATATGCGTTGGAGCGGGTAACGAGCTGAAGAGTGAGGATATTGCGGAAGTAGCTGTTATGGGCGGTACTGTTGACGGTTCTGGAAAAGCAAAGGTCGGCATATCTTTGGAAAATTGTGCAAATTCTCTTGTAAATAATCTTACCTTTATCGGCTGTAAGAGCGCAATACAGATCAAGGCTACCGTAAGTTCGGCGAATATTGACGGTTTTACAGTAAAAGGTGACGGTTCTGCGGATTCTTACGGAATAATCAATGAATCAAACGGAAGTGTTTTCGCTACGGGAAATATCGCAAACGTTTGCGTTGGAATCAAGAATAGCGGAAAGAATAACGAGTTCAGAAACATATCGGTTTCTGCCGCAAAAAACGTTTCAGGCTCAAAAGGCTTTTATGAAAACGGAACACAGAATGGATTTTCACTCTGCACAGCTGAGGATTTTACAAACGGATTCTTTATCAAAGGCGGAGCAAAGAGTGTGTTCGAAGCATGTAACGCAGTTTGGAGCGGTGCAAATGTGACCGAACAGAGTGCGTTCGTGATCGACGGAGTTTTTTCTTCAACGATTTCAAGCTGTACCGTTCGTTTCTTCGATGCTACAAGCACCAATGCGCTTATAAAGTATGGTTCTGTTTCAGGCGGAATTATAAAGCTTCCTATATTCGATGAAACGCTTTGTGACAATGATAGCTATAAGTCGGTTCTGGCAGGTTCTGTCATTTGGGTAAATTAAGTAAAGGAGTAAGACGTGATGAATAAAAATATAAAGAAAAAACTTATTCGCGCTATAACGGTATGTCTGCTTATTACCGTTCTGCTTTCGCTTGCTTCCTGTGCTCGCCCTATATCAAATAATAATAAACCCAATCCACCGCAGGAAACAGATTCCTTCATCGATGTTCCCGTGTTTGCGACAGATGTGGAATTTGGAAAAAAGATAACAGTAGATAAAGTAACCACTAAAAAAATAAATTCAAAAGCAGTATCCGATACAATGGTGACAGATGTTAATGAAGTTGTTGGCAAATATGCAACTGTTGCGCTTTTTGCGGGTGATTATGCTTATAAAGGCAAGCTTTCATCTAAAAAACCTGTACAGACAGCAGAAATGGCTGAGGTAGAAAAGACAAGAAGCAAATATGTTGACGTAAGTCAGTTTATTGAGCCTAATTCGGGAAATGATGTAGCCGCTGCTTTGCAGAAGCTTATAGATGAAAACAAAAACAGAACGATATATTTTCCTGATGGAGAATATCTTATTTCAAAGCCGCTTCAAACTTCGGGAGCTGCAACCGAAAGTACTGCGTTTTATCTTTCTGATAATGCGGTGATCAAGGCGAGCAACGACTGGAAGGGCGGAGATGATGCTCTTATAAAGCTTGGTATCAGTAATAAAAATTCTAATGAAAATAACATAGTAACGGCGGGCAGTAACTATCATTTTATTGGTGGAACTCTTGACGGAAACGGAAAAGCGAGGGGAATTTCGCTTCTTAGCGGAAGAGAATCTCTTGTAAGTAAGGTGAAAATAATCAATACAACCATTGGTATATACGTTGCGGAGGGAGTAAACAGTAAGTCTTCGGATATGGATATCGAGGATATCGATATCGTAGGAATTGGCGGAGAATCGAAGGGACTTGTTGTTGAAGCTCACGATAATACTTTTTCCGATGTCAGAATTTCTAATGTAAAGATCGGTGTTGATGCAAAGCTTAACGGAAATTTTTACCGCAATGTTTCTGTAAGACTTGATTATGATGTGGCCACAACAATGGATTATGAAAATACAGTTGCTTTTTCTTGCTATGAGTCTAACTGGTTTAATTCTTGCTCAAGCGAAAATATGGCAACGGCATTTTTGTTCAATGATAGATATACACCGTCTACCAGAGCGGTAGTTAAAGATTTTTCGATAAGATGGACTGAGGCGCGTACCTCACAGACTGCATTTAAAGCGATTGGACCTTTTACAGCCTACTGCTCTAACGGAATCGTTGATTTCTTTGATGCAAGCACTGAAAACTCTATTCTTATTGCAAGTGGTGATAAGACAGGCACGATAACCGATGTTATCTCCGAAACAGAGCTTTGTGATGAGGTTAATTATAAGTCTGTTTTTGTTAATTCACAGGTTAAGGGGGCAAAATAATGAAAAAATATAGGAATATTATTTTGCGACTTTTTGCCGCAATACTTTCGGTAATTATGGTACTTTCGGTTATTGCATGTACAGCGTCCCAGCAGGACGAAAATGATCATATTTCTTCACAAACAGATGCAGGTGAAAAGGAACCCGAAACCAAACCCGTTGAAACAATGAAAGTAGCTGTTTTCACACTTAAGGCTGTCAAGGGTAATCTGCTTAATAAGCAAAGAGTAGAGCTTGCAGATGTACCTGTTACAGATCTTCCGATAGATCCTATAACGAATCTTGAAGATGTAATAGGAAAATATCTTATTTGCGATGTTGATAAGGGCTCTTGCGTTTCGGCTTCTATGCTCAGCACAATGGATCCGCTTGTAAGCGCAAATGGGCTTGGCGCAGGATTTGTTTTGATAACAGATGTTATTAATGCAAATCCCGATATAAGAGATATGTCAACACTTATTCAAAAGGCGATCGATGAAAATCCCAAGAAAACTATATATTTTCCCGATGGAACTTATTCACTTTCAAAAACAATAAATATACCCAGCGATCCGGAAAAGAGTGTATCCTTCAGGCTTTCAAACTATGCAATGTTTGTTCCTACCAATGATTGGAATTCGAGCGAAAGTACAGCGCTTGTTCGCTACGGTTCAGAATCTTCTCCTAAAACCACAGCGGGAGATCATTCCGATTATTTTATGGGCGGAATTCTTGATGCAAAAGGAAAGGGAACTGCGTTTGAAATAAATGGCGGGGGAAGACTCTTTGTAAATAACGTATCTATAAAAAATTCCAGAATAGGAATTCACGTTAAACCTAATGCGGCGTATAACGACATAGAAAATGTAAACGTTACAGCTCCTAATGCTGACGGAACGAAGGGAATATTTGTAGAGGGAACCAATAACACCTTTATGAATATGAGGATTTACCGTGTTCTTATCGGCGCGCATCTGACGGGCGGAGATAATGTTCTCGTTAATCTTCATCCGCTTTTCTCGGGAACAAACTCGATAAAGTGTATAGGATTTTATGATCAGAGTCCCGGAAACCGATACAGTATGTGTTACAGTGACCAATTTTCGGTAGGATTTAAGCTTGGTCCTCAAACGAAATCTTATTTTGATTCTTGCTTCATGTATTGGTGGAAGGCGTGTTCTTACCAGATAGGATTTTTGTGTGAGGGTGATTTCAATTCGGTTATTGCTGATACTGTTGTAAGTATGTCAAAAGTTAATAACAGCGGTGCAGGTACCGAAAACCATTATATTTTCTTCATAGATGAGTCTACGGGAGATCCCGTACAACCAACTCCCGGACAGAATGAAGAGGAAGAGGAAGAAGAAGAGGAAGAAGAGGAAACCACAAGACCGAGCAGACCGAATAGACCCGGAAGTGGCGGCAGTAGCAGTCAAACTGTTCAGAAGCTTAAGGAGAGAACACCTGCGGGAAGCGGAGCTATAATCAATCCCATAATTCCAAGCTCAAGATACAGCGATTCTAATACTTACACTCAGTTTATGAAATTGCAAAGTAATTAAATAATAAAAAAGCTATCGTAATTATTGCGATAGCTTTTTTATGTAATGTTTATTGATTGAATTTTGCAGTCCAGTTTTTTGCGATTTCTGTATATCCGAGCTTTGTTATGCAATCTATTGCTTCTTGTTGAAATTTTGTGGCTTTTTCTCTATCTCCTTTTTTAAGATAGTATAGGATGGAGTAAGAAAGACTAAAAGTAATGTAATTACAATTGTTGGTATAGGAGAAAAATGAGAAAAGCGGTTATCCCCCAAGAAAACATATCAATTATTGAACTGCTATAACCTCTCATATATTTTCTTTTTGCAAAGAAAACGAATGCTCTCCCATACTCCATCTTATTACTATAAATCGATGCAATTATGCTTGATGGGATTTCTACTAAACAGAGAATAATAGCAATCACTACCAAGAAGGGCTGAAACATCTTAATAAACCCCGTTGCAATTACAAGTATAGTGAAAATAATTGTAGAAATTAAGAAGATGTAATTCAAACTGTATAAGATTCCGAGCGGTGTTTGATTGTTAATTGACTGATACATCCAGTAGTTTTTAAGTCCTTTTCTATTCTTTTTAATGTTGCTCTTGCTCATTTTTGATAGACGGAGATAATCGTATATTCCATTTCTAAAGATAGCATAAAGCAAAAGATTATATAAAACTATGACAATACCGTAAAAGTAAAACAATTTCAACACCTCCTATTTTTATAATTGTAACACAGAACAGTTTTATTTTTAATGATATATTATTAATGAAATCGTGCTATGCACGATGAAATCTTAGGCATACCGCCTCAGATGAAATAAAATCTGCCTCTTTTTTAATCTGCCGCAAGACAGATTTCATCTGCGAAGTGGATTTATTCCGACGAAGGCGGATTTAATTGAAAAAACCTCAGTTGATAGTTCAACTGAGTTTTTTGCGAAGAAACACGCAAACGGTGCGTAAGTGTAGGTAAAAACGCAAAAAAGGTGCGTAATTTTATGATCCATATGCACCTAACAATGACAATAGCGCTTGAATAATACTGAATATAAACAATGCTACAGAAACAAAGAGTAAAATACTGCCTATTTTACTGTTTTTGGATTTGAAATGCTTTCCACCAAAAAACATAGCTATACAAAGGGGACTAAACATTACGAAAGCCAATAGTCCTTGAACGCGTTGGCTGGCGGCAAAATCAGGGATGGCGCCACTTTGAACAAGACTGCTTAGCACGGAAAATCCAATAAGAAAAACTACAAATATTGCTAAAGCAATTATAGCGATTTTTTGATTTTTATCAAGTTTTTTCATTTCGCGTTCTCCTTCAAAGTTTTACAACTTGCGATCAACATAACTCTTAATGAGGTACATTTCGAAGAAAGCGTTTTGAAGGTCTGCTCATCAATATACTTTGTTTTATAAAGTAACTCAAGCCAATATCCTGTTTCACTTGCTTCTTTAAGGGCAATTTCAAATTTTGAAATAAAATCCCTCGTGCCTTGTGCATACTGTGCTTCATGAATGTTTGCACCAATTGAGGTGCCGCTTCTGCCTATTTGGTTTGCAATAATTGTTTCGTGATTAGCTTTTAAAAACTTAACGAGGTTTATTATGTCAACGGAGAAGTCCATTGAAAGTTCGACGAGTTTGTTTTCCTTCATGGTTACACCTCCTTTTCCGTTATTATATCATAAAATCGTCAGTTTGTCAAATGATGCATCGCCTCGCGGCGATATGATGTTTTTCGCTTCGCTCAAAATGATGTTGCTCCCGTTGGTCGCAATGATGCGATGTTT
>CALAXC010000375.1 GCA_937894775.1 uncultured Clostridia bacterium | reverse complement strand
CGAAGTGTTGCTCCATCATGCAAAGAGTTACTATCCACAAATGCAAAGTAATCATTCACATAATGGTGATATAGATTGGTTATATCTTCACGAATACGTTCATTGTCATACTGGCATACGTCAAAATCACGGATAAAGAACTCTTGTGCTTGTTCTTGGTTTTGTACAACATCCAAAAAGAATGTACTTGTTTTATCGTTTTCCAGACGCTGTATAGGTTCACTATAACTCAACTTCACATCTTGTATGTCATAGTTTACAACGGGAATACTATTTAGATTAATTTCTGTATCAAGTGGTAATGATATTCCTTTTGAAGCTTTTATTCGCAACCATAAATAACGATTACCAACGAATGGCTCTCTGATTTCTTGTGCGTAGGAATCCATAATCCATGCAGGAATTTCACTACGCTGAAGGGTCCGTTTATTGGAACACCTTCCGAATCTATACAGCCATATATCATGATATACCAGACTTTTTTTCCAAAATTCCATTAACATAAAGTTGGAATTTAAGGTTCTGGGAGTATCTTCCATCACTAATGACATTGGAATTTGTACATCTCCAACTTCGGCCATTAACATATCAGATGGTAGAGGGTGAGAAAATGCAATGATTGCATCTTCCAATGTATTGACCTCTCCGGCTGCATCAAAAGCCAACCAAATCTCATCCTTATGCCTATTGTCCGGCCATGTCGCTTGCAATGGTGTACTATTGGGTTGCAATAGCATATTATTCATAAAACAAGCAACAATTCGTCCAGGGACTATACGTGACCTAAATATCGGACGAAAATTACATTTGGCGGCTTTATAGGTAAATGTATCATTTTCGTCTATATAATATGGAGCATATTCACGACCATTACCTATATTAACAACCGATACTGCCGGTTGAGCTTGCAGATTACTTCTTTGCAGAACTTGATCACAAAATTGTTCTGATAATCTTGCTACTGTTTGGTCCATTTTTCTTTCAATCTCACAAGACTGATGGGCCATTGCAACAAGCATCATCTTGGCTACAGGATCAGACAAGGATATACGCTGTTCGTCCTGTTCCAAAGCTCTTTGCAGTTCAGCTACTTTATTCTTGACCTTAATATCCATAAGATTTAGGATTCAAATATCTGTTTGTAAAATTCAGCGTCAATATTGGAAAAACAACAGATAAATACTTGACCATTATATAGACCGTTTGACATACATTCATTAATCGTTTGTATAGCTATTTCTGCGGCCTTATCTTTTGGAAATCTATATATTCCAGTACTTATATTAGGAAAGGCAATGCTGCTTAATTTATTTTCTTGTGCTAATTTTAAGCATTCACGATAACAAGAGGCTAATAATGCTTCCTCTTTATTTGTTCCACCTTTCCATATAGGTCCAACCGTATGTATAATTTTTTTGCAAGGTAATTTGTATGCATCTGTGATTTTACATTGACCTGTTTCGCAACCTCCCAGCTTTTTGCACTCTTCAAATAGTTGGCGTCCTGCTGCAAAAAGGATTGCCGCCACGACGTTTGCAATTACGAATACACTTGTCGGAATGTTCTCTTTATCGTATTTCTTAAAGAACAACTTCCATACAACAAACGCAATCAGCGACATAAAGAACAATCGAAGCATCACTTCCTCGATGATACCGCCGTACAAAATGGAAGCAATTACGCTGTTTGTCGTAAGACCAACTTTGGTTGCTTCTTGAATACCGTCGATAATATTACCGAAAGTCCAATGATCCAAGCTGAATACTATACCGCCAACCAGAGAGATTGCAAGTGTAATAACAAGGTTCTTTTTCTCAAATTTAATGGGCTTCCATAGTCCGATTTTGTCTGCAAGGATACAGCCGAAGAAGCCACAGAATAGAGCGTATCCCACCGTTTGCACTGCACTGATCACAACCAAAAGGTCGGTACTGCCAAGCTGTGCTACCACCTCAGCGATAATTTCATCGGAATAGATATCAAGTTGATAAAGTCCAACGAAGATGCCTGCAACGATAGCAATGGGCAAAAGACAGAGTGCGAACAATAAGGGTTTCTTGAATTTAGCCATTATTCGAACCGTCCTTTTCCGCATACACCTCAACGCAAAGCCCCTTGCGACCGCATTTGGGGCAGGTCAGACGGCGCATTTTCGGTGTGTGATATGCCCAAAATGCTTCCTTCATTTTAGGCTTGAACACCTCGTGACATTCGGGGCAGATATAGGCAACGTGATTAAAATAATATTTAGACACGCAAATTCCCCACGGAATTGCCACGAGGGCCCATATCACGAACAGCCACCAAAGACCGTGTGTGATCCACAACACAATCGACGTCCATTGCAATGCTGTCACGGGAATGCCCGTAAACACCATAAACCAGCGCATTTTTGAAAGCTTATTTTTTTGTTTCATAACGTGTGCTATATCACCGATAGATTCAACGGAGAAAGTATCAAGCTCCTTTAACTCACGCTTAATCCCCTCAATCAAGTCAAGCTTTGCTTGACGCTCGGAGAGTTCTTCTCTCAGAACCTGTTCCTGTTGTTCAAGCAGTATTGAAATGATATTCTCGGGATTTTCCTCAGCGAACAAAGCAGAAATACTGTTAATGGGAAGTCCGGCTTCACGCAGAAAACAGATAATGTGCATACGCTTCAAGTCGTCCTCTGTATAAAGCCTGCGACCACCCTCGGAAAGCTCGCTCGGCACGAGAATGCCTCGGTCATCGTAATATTGAACCGTTCTCACCGATACGCCACAGAGCTTTGCTATTTCTCCCGTCGTGTATTTTGACATAGCTTATCACCTCCTTGATTCCCATTATACAACATTACGCAGCGTAACAAGCAATACCTCACGCAGGGTGATTTTTTTATTTTTTTCAAAAAAATTTGTAAATCTTTATTTACAATAATCGATCGGGCATCGATAATCGCCACAGGATCGGTGCTTCACGCCTTTATCTTAAGTATTGCCATCGATTTCATTTTATCACACGCGTACTTTGCTGTCAACAAAAAACTTTCACTTATTCCCCTTTAATTGTTGACTTTCCGCGCTATCTGTTATATACTATTAGCCGTGAAAATTAACTTATGCCAAACGAGGATCAAAATGAAACGCGTTATCGCCTTTGTAAAAACCAACATCGTAATGCTGATAGCAATGCTTTTGGCTATCGTCACAATGATAATAGTACCGCCCGACGGGGAATATCTCGGATACTTTGACTTCAAAACGCTTACCTGCCTTTTTACAGTGCTTGCCGTTGTATGCGCACTGCGCAACGTCCGTTTTTTCTACACGGTAGCCGAGAAGATAGTAAAGAATTTCAGAAACGCGAGAGTTGCCGTTACTGTAAGATCGGTAGGATTATAAAATGTAT
>CALAXC010000374.1 GCA_937894775.1 uncultured Clostridia bacterium | reverse complement strand
TTAGGGATAAAAAACAACCCCTTTCACCATTGCACCTTTTCCCCGACCTTTTGGACTTGAACCCGCGACTTTATCGAATTATTAAGGTGAATTGCTTTTTCTATCATATAGACGGGAAATGAACTTGTATATGAAAATTCCGAATATTTTTAGAAAAAAGTATTGACATTCCCCTCGGGGGATACTTTATAATAGTATTGGGGTGATGAAGTTAATGAAGATAAACGAAGTAGTGAAAATAACAGGGCTTACGAAAAAGGCCATTCGCTTGTATGAGGAGCGCGCTCTGATAACCGTTTGCCGTAGTGAAAACGGTTATAGGGATTATTCGGAGATGGATATCAAGTTGCTTGAACGGATAAAACTCTTAAGAACAGCAGGAGTTTCTATAACCGATATAAAGCTGTTGTTCTCAGGAATGTTATCGCTTGACGATATCATCGAAAAGCGTAAAAAGGAGATCGATGCTGAAAGCGGACTAAACTCCGAAAGGTATGCATTATGCGAGACCCTTGCGCAGCGTATTGCCAATGGGGAGGAGCAAACGGGAATCCTTTTCATGGAAACGGAAGACTCTTTAGAGTGCAATCAAGGGGCGTTGGCGATTGGAATCGATATCGGAACTACTACGATAAGCGCTGCGGTGATCGACCTTGAAAATAGAGCTCAAGTGGAAGTTTTTTCTGTTCCACATAACTCCTACATTGATCGCTCCATATTCTCCGAGCAAAGTGTTTCGGTTATTATGGATAAAGCGGAAAGGGTGCTTGATCTTATTTATAAAAGTTACACGGGTATAGTAAGTATTGGTGTAACAGGTCAAATGCACGGAATCCTTTATCTGAATAGTGAAGGTGAGGCGGTATCGAGTCTTATAAATTGGCAGGATAAGCGTGGCGATATTCCGATAAAAGATTCCATGACAGCTTGTCAAAGAATAAAGCATATAACAGGCGAGAATATAGCAACCGGATACGGCATAGCAACGCATTATTATAATTTGTTGAAGGGACTTGTTCCGCAAAATGCCGTTGGCTTTTGCAGCATTATGGACTACTTTGCCATGCGACTGTGCCATATAAAAAAGCCGATAACTCATACGTCCGTTGCGGCAAGCTTCGGTTTATTTGATGTGAAAAAAGAATGTTTTATGCTTGATAAGTTAGCGCTTCTCGGAATCGACGAAGATTTTTTACCCAAAGTTGTTGCATCCAATGAAATCGTCGGACGTTGGAATGATATACCGATTTGCATAGCGATAGGTGATAACCAAGCGAGCTTTTTAGGTTCGGTCAAGAATAACCGTGAAAGCGTTTTGGTGAATATTGGAACAGGCTCGCAAATATCGGCTGTGGGCGAGATTGAAAATCTCGGTGAAGGGATTGAATACCGTCCGTTTATAAACGGTGAGCTACTGATTTGTGGCTCGGCACTTTGCGGTGGCTCTGCGTACGCTATGATAGAAGAATTTTTCAGAAGCTACACGGCTTTCGCCGGTTTGGGCGATCTCTCACAGTACGGGGTTATAAACGCATTGGCGGAAAGAGCATACGCAAGCGGAGAAAACACCCTTTCGGTTGATACCTCGTTTTGCGGAATGAGAACAGATCCTATGCGGCGAGGCTCGATAGAAAACATAGAGCGTAATAATTTTACGCCGTCGGCGCTTGTGCTTGGTGTTATAAACGGTATGTGCTACGAGCTTTACAAGTTATATTTGGAAGCTAAGCTAAAAAAGAGCCATATTGTGGCGTCCGGCGGCGCTATCAGAAAGAATCATATCCTTCGCAAGGTCCTTGAGGATAAATTCGGTATGACTGTGTCGGTAAACTCAGTCAAGGAGGAGGCTGCTACCGGAGCCGCTTTGTTTTCCGCATATAGCATCGGTATGATAGAATATAAAGACGGTTTTGGTGACTATATAAAATATGTCCAAGAGGAGGATGAAAAATGAAAAATATAAAGCTTTCTTTTAAGCTCGATGAACTTCCTTGTTATGCGATCTCTCACAAAAACGGAAGAAAAACCTTTGAAATGCAGGCATTTGACGATGAGATGTCATTCGACGTTCAGTACGATTACGACCGCAGACCGCTTCGTCTTTCGGCAAATGTTAAGGAGAACGATGCGGTTGAGGTTATCCTGATGACGCATAGAATCGAGCTCTATGTGAACGGAACACTTATGGATGAGGAATGGCCGAAGGGAAACAGATTATTTGAGCTTGGAGATGAGATAACCTCCACGGTCCATATTTCTACCGAGGAATATCATGAACTCAAAATGGACGAGCCGTCCGTACTGTCGAATTTTGAAAATGCTGACGGCTGGTATCCCGGGAACGGCGTGTTTGTTGGAGACTGTATGCCGTACAGACGGGACGATGAGTATCACGTGCTTTACTTAAAGGACAGACATCATCATAAGAGTAAATGGGGATTGGGCGCTCACCAGTGGGAACATATTTCCACCAAAGATTTTAAAACTTGGTCCATACATCCAATGGCAATTCCGATCACGGATGCCGATGAGGGATCTATATGCACTGGCTCTTGGATAAAAAACGAGGATAAGGAATATTTATATTATACCGTAAGAATGGGCAGAGGAATTGCTGCTCCTATCCGTCGAAGTGTTTCTTATGACGGTTATCACTTTGAAAAGGATCAGGCGTTTGGCTTTACGGTTTCAGAAAAGTATCATGCGGCAAGCGCACGGGATCCCAAGGTGGTAAAAGGCGAAGACGGGCTGTTCCATATGTTTTTGACGACGAGCTTGGTGGAAGAGGAAAAAGGGTGTTTAGCGCATTATGTTTCGGAGGATATGGAAAGCTGGCAAGAGGTAGAAAAACCGATCTATGTT
>CALAXC010000373.1 GCA_937894775.1 uncultured Clostridia bacterium | reverse complement strand
ATTTGGAAAAATGCAACCGTTGTAGCATCGGGAGAAACGGCTGTTTATGCGGAAAATGGTATTGTGCGTTTGAACGGAAAAATTACCGCAAACGGAATTGAGTATGGTGTATGCTCTCTTAAAGATAATATTTACATCGCCAATACCGTTATTGCTAAGGGCAATACTGCCGCGATTGCCGCAGAAAGCGGAGCGATTGAGCTTGATCCTCTTTGCAAGATTACAACCCCAACTAACGGTAGCAACATCGGCTCTACCATTGTTGATGGAAACGGCGTAAAGGCAACAAGCGTAACGATTAAGTACGTTCCCATTGCGACAAACGATATAACTATTACGAATAACACGCAGACAAAAACGAGTATAACGGCATACAAGGATATTCCTATCGAATTTGACTTTGACGTTACCTTCTCGGATACGCTCGAGGCAAGTAATCCCAAGTATAAGGTTTCTATCACATATAGAAATATTAACTCTGTTACCACGACTATGGCGCATACTTGGACTTCAGGAACGCACTTTAATAAGAGCATCACGCTTGGGGCGGCTGGCGTTTACAAAGTAGCACAGATCGTTGAGATCGATATTGACGGTGACGGACAATATGACTACTCTACCAACAAAGTGTTCACGGTCAATGTTGCAAGTGAACTTCCTACATACACGATTACAACCAATAAAGTTGGCATGGGCGGTTATATCAACGCAGACGTTTCCTACAAGGTAAACGGCGTCGCAACCGCACAGGCAAAGCCCGGACAGACAGTAACGATTTCTGCCGATCCAAACGCCAATACAGCAATCAGCTATATCAAGGTAATGCAAGGAAGCAATGAGATTACTGTAACCAATAACAGCTTTGTAATGCCTTTCGGCAACGTAACGGTTGAGATTGGTTTGTCCCACGGAACGCATTACGTTACCTATCGTCCCGGCAAGGGAGTGACAGGTAGTGAACAAGTAAAATATGCGTTCAATTCCGATAATCAGATCACGCTTCTGCCGACAGGATACTTCAGCAAGGCTGGCTATAGACAAACCGGATGGACAGATACTATTAACACCTATTCGCTTGGAGAAACCATTACACTTGCGAAGAATACGGTGCTCTATCCTGTATTCGAGGTCGTTCCGTTTACGATTACGTATAAGTACGGCAACAACACCTTCGGTGGAGTAACAGAGTACAAGGGTGTAAACGTAAGCTTGGCAGGTGCAACGTCACTTGCGAGCTATGGCTTCAACAAACCCGGATACAGAATCATCGGTTGGGCAAAAACCGAAAATGCGACAACCCCAGATTACGCCTGCGGTGCAATTTACGAGGAAAAGGTAACAGTAACCCTCTATCCCGTATTCTCGCAGCTTACTGTGATCGACGTGCTTGACGTAATTCCTAAAGAAAAGGAAACTGTAGACGTTGGTGATGCAAATATGCCTTTTGAGGCAGCTACTGACGGATTGTTTACAGTAGTTACGAAGCAGAACGGCACAGTCATCGATCAGTATTACACGATTGCACAGCATTCCACAACCGTTCTTACCGTAGAGTTTACGGCAGGCGCGGAATACAGCTTCGCAAATGATCTCTCGGTTTACTTCGATATGTATACGCCCGAGAATATCATCTCTGTTGTTTGGGAAAAGGTATCTTCCGATGCAACGACGGCAACCTTTACCGTAACCATTAAGAGTATGTGTACGACAGGTCACTCCTTTACAATCACCAAGTATGCACATCCTTGCGTCGGCGAAACCGAAGATACCGTGGTATGTGATACTTGCGGTTTTGAAACAACTCAGGAAAGAGATGCAAGCCTTGACGATCACCACAAAGACAACCTTATTTTCATTGACGAGGTCGACGCTGATTGCGTTGATAAGGATGGCGTAGCATCCCACTATGAATGTGAAGCCTGCGGAAGCTGGTTCAAGAAACCCTTCGGTCAGCCTTACACAAAGATCGATCCCGACTCTTGCATAATTGAAGCAGGACACGTTGAAAGCGGTAGTTATTATGGTGACGGTTATCATCACTGGTCAACATGTATCAGATGTGCAACACAAGAGCCTCCCGTTATTTACATCATTCCGTCCTCCTATGCACCTTGCGTAGATGAAGATGGAAATCAGCTTTGCGATGTATGTGTAAGCCTTATCCCGTGTGAACACGACTGGGGCGAATGGACGGTTTACGAATACTGTGACAGTGAAGGACAGATGACACGTGAATGCTCGATCTGTCACGATATTGAAAGCTCTGTAATTCCGGCAACCGGACACACCGATTCCGCTTGGCTGAGTGACGGCACAAATCACTATAAGGAATGTACCGTTTGCCATGAGATTACAGTTGAAAAGACAGCTCATAGCGGTGGAACGGCAACCTGTACCGAAAGAAAGGAATGTACCGTTTGCCATCATAAGTACGGCGAATTCAATACAAGCAATCACACAGGTACTGCCGAGTGGACACAGACCGATACACACCATAGCAAAGCATATACTTGTTGCGGTGCTGTAACGGTTGCAAGCGAAGTTCACGAGTTTACAAACGGTGTTTGTACCGAGTGCGGATACGGATGCAATCACAAGGGCGGCACGGCGACCTGCACAGAAAAGGCTGAATGTGAAATTTGCCATCAGAAATACGGTGAGCTTGACAAGAACAATCACTCGGGAACAGCAAAATGGACTACTACGGCAACCACACACGAGCAAAAATACGATTGCTGTAATGCGGTTGTAGTTGCAAATGCTTCGCACATTTGGAATAAAGGCAAATGTATCGAATGCGAATATGAGTGTCAACATAGCGCAACCCTTGTAAAAGGAACGGAAGCTACTTGCACTGTAAACGGCGTGAAGGATTGCTACGTATGCGCTCATTGTGGTCTCTACTTTGCAGATGAGAACTGCACCACAAGGATCGATTATTGGTCTTGGGAATATGGTGCAGGCAAGATCGTGGCTGAACACAAATACGGTGATTTGATTGAAAAGCAATCTGCTGTACATACTCAGACCGAATTGAAAGCAGGTATGGAAGTGCATTATAAGTGTTCTGTATGTCAGGGTTACTTTGATGAAAATAAGAATCCTACAACTGAAGGTGCTTTGATAATTGCAAAGCCCGAACATAGCTACGGCGATTGGGTTAAGGATAACGAAAAGCATTGGAAGGTTTGCTCTTGCGGTCTCAAGGCAGACGAACATACGCATAACTACACCGATAATGCAGATATGATCTGTAACGATTGCGGTTGGGATAGAACTGTTCAGCACACCCACGGTAACGGAACAAAACAAGACGGTCAAGGCGCAACCTGTACCGTAAACGGTTGGAAGGATTATTACAAGTGTTCTTGCGGAAAGATTTATACCGATGCGGCTTGCACGAACGAAATCACTTCGTTTGAAGAATGGAAGAATGGCGACGGTAAGATTGCAGCAGGTCATAGCTACGGCGATCTTATCGCGAAGGTAGATGCAACTTGCTCGCAGACAGGTATGCAGGCACACTTTGAATGCTCTGTATGCCATACGCTGTTCGATGCAGATAAGGCAGTTAAGACCGAGAATGAGTTAACGATTGCTATTGATGCAAACGCTCACACCTACGGTGCTTGGACTTCCAACGGTGATGGAACGCATACGAGAGTATGCACCTTGAACGCCGAGCATAAGGAGAACGGCAACTGTGCAGGCGGTACTGCAACTTGCACCGAAAAGGCAGTATGCGCGACCTGTAACACCGCATACGGCAACACCGCAGCTCACAGCCACGGCTCTGAATGGAAAACCGACGCAAACGAGCATTGGAACGAGTGCGAGTGTGGTGACAAGGCAAACAAGGCGGCTCATAGTGGCGGCACCGCAACCTGTCAAGCAAAGGCAAAATGCGAGGTCTGCAATGCTGAGTACGGCGAGCTTGCTGCTTGTGCGGGTGGAACCGCAACCTGCACCGAAAAGGCAAAATGTGCTACCTGCGGTCAAGAGTACGGTGATCTTGCACCTTGCTCGGGCGGCACGGCAACCTGCACGGATAAGGCTATCTGCGAGATCTGCGGCATTGCTTACGGTGAATACTCCTCCGAGAGGCACGTTAGCGATAAGACGATCATATATCCCAACGTTTTTGCTCCCGATGAAAGCCACCTTATCGTATACGTATGCTGCGGCGGCACTAAAGAGACGGTTGCTCATACTCACGTTCCCCCCGCAACCTGCACCGAGCGTGCGGTTTGCTCGGAGTGCGGCTGGGAGTACGGTGAATTCGATCCCGAAAACCATTCGTCAAGACGGTGGTTTTTCGGTTGATTTATGTTGTTTTTCGTGGTATGATTCAAGAAAAATATGGTATGGAGGTCATTACTCCTGC
>CALAXC010000372.1 GCA_937894775.1 uncultured Clostridia bacterium | reverse complement strand
CGTCGCCCTGAGAACCTATTCGCTTTTTGAAAAAAGCGAAACCAAAAACTTTCCTTGATCGCTCTTTGCGAGATGTACAAAGCACCCGACCTCTTTGATCGAGCTATCTATGTGCGTCAATTGCCCGTCGGCAAGCACCCACAACTTGATCAACAGATATTCTGTTCAATTTTACCTGTGCCTTTTTTGAAAGCATTTCAAAAAAAGCCTCAGAATTAAACAGCCCTCCGCCGCAAATTATCTCCTCAATATTTCCAAACCGAGCTTGCGCAAGCTCTAATCTTTCGGCAAGCGCATCGGTATTGCTTTCTATTATTTTTTTAGCTTGCTCATCACCTGACTCATAGGCTTCAAAAACCGTCGGAGCAAGTGATGCGATATAAGTTTTATTTTTCTCATATAGTATACTCAAAGAATCGTGTGCGCTTCCCGACAGCCTTTGTCTGAGCATCGAAACCAAAGGACACTCAAGTATTTTTTGCGAACCGCACATAGCTTCCTCTTCGGCAAAAAGCATAAAAGAAATCGCATCTCTTCCTATGTCAAACGCCGAACCGCCTCGCTCAAAAAGATGTCCCCACCCGCCTATTCGGTGTATTCTTGAATCAACACGGACAAAAAGCGATGTTCCCGTTCCGCAGATAAGCGCACCGACGCTGCTTTTTGACTCGGAGCAGTAGATAAGATTTATCGCATCGGTTCCGTTTTCAATCTTTGACGTAGGATAAAGAGCCGAAAGAAAATCTCCTATCCGTTCTTTGTTTTCACCGTATCCACCGCCCGAAACTCCCGCAAAAATCGAATCGGGAACAGTATCTTTGCAAAGCAAGTCAAGTCCTTCCTTCAAAATCCTGAGAGTATTATCTATGCCGATATCATTTGGATTTGCCGCGCCAAGCGTTACTCTTTTCAGTATATTTACATTTTCATCGCAAAGGGCAAAATCTGTCTTTGTTCCGCCCGCATCTATTCCTACAAATAACATAGATCAAGTTGCATCAACAAATGCGCATACCGCAAGGTGATCGGAATAGTAAGTTCCGTCAGGCGCATCATCGGGACAAACATAACTTTTTGAAATATCACAAGGAAGATTTGTAAAGATATAATCGATCTTCGCCATATTGCTCATCATTCTTCCGAAATCGTGGAAAGTTCCCTTTATTTCCGCAGTACAATCAACAAGTCCAAGTGTTTCGTTAGCCGAAAGCGCTCTTATTTCCTTTGCGGCAGGTCCTGCATTAAAATCACCCGCAAGAACACAAGGCTCTTTCTGTTCGCTCATAAACTGCATAAGCTGAGTTGTACCGAGCAAACGAGCGATACTTCCGATGTGATCAAGATGTGTATTTATAAACCAGAAAGGCTTTCCGTCGTATTTTTCAACGAGCAAAAGAGCTGTAGTAATTCTCGGGCAAGGGCTCTGATCCTCGCCGTAGCGGCTTCCCGGAACGTAAGGAGTTGCGGAAAGCCAGAAATTATCAAGCTTTAAAAGCTCAAATTTATCTTTTCTGTAAGCAACAGCAGCCGATTCTCCGCGATAGGTAGTATCTCTTCCGCAGCCTACTATATAATATCCGTCAAGCATCTCCGAAAGATCGTATCTCATACGATTAGTAGCTTCCTGAAAGCCTACTACATCGGGCTTTTCGCGATTTATAAGCTCAGCTATGCGGTGCTTGCGAAGTCCGAAATCATTAGCGCCTTTATCAACGTCAAGTCTTACGTTAAAGGTCATAACTTTTAAAATTCCCATTTTCACAAATCTCCTTTGGGCAGTATTGATTATAAAAACATTTTACATCATATACAGAAAAAAGTCAATAAAAAAACATTTTAAAATCTTTATTGACAGCATTTTTTCGCTATGCTATAATATTTTTAAATTAAAAAAGAGATAAAAAAAGGAGAACGAATTATGACGATCCGTCCTGCCGTTGCCGAAGAGCTTTCTTTGGTTTTAAAAATATACGAAAGAGCGAGAGATTTTATGCGAGAAAACGGGAATCCCGACCAATGGGGTGACGTTTATCCTCCAAAGGAGCTTGTGGAAGAAAACATTGAATCAGGGATATTGCAGGTTCTTGAGAACGACGGTGAGATCGAGGGAGTTTTTGCATTTTTTCCGAATGGCGATCCGCTTTATGACGATATAGACGGAGAATGGCTGAATTCCGAGCCATACGTTGCCGTTCACAGGATTGCAAGTGCGGGAAGGTCAAAAGGTATATTCAATGAGATATTGAAATTTTGCAAAAAGTATTCAAGCAATTTAAGAATAGATACCTATCCCGAAAATGCGATAATGAGAAAAATACTTATAAAGAACGGATTTACCGAATGCGGAACGGTAATCTGCGCAGATATGCCGTTCATCGTCTTTCATAAAATTTTCGAGGAATAGAATAAATCAACGCACAGTCGGCTGAACCGACAGGCAATCAAACAATCAACGCACAATGTTCGCACTAAGTCGGCTGAGCCGACAGCCAATCAACGCACACACATAGCTCCACCAAACAATGCGGTCGGGCACTTTGTACATCTTGCAAAGAACGATCAAGGAAAGTTTTCGTCCACCTTTTTCAAAAGGTGGCGAGGTCAAGGGCGCGAAGCCCTTGTCGCTCTCCGCAGAGAGCGAAATCCCCTCATCGTTCGAAAAACGCAGGAGAGGGTGAATTTCTTTGCGAAGCAAAGAAAGAGG
>CALAXC010000371.1 GCA_937894775.1 uncultured Clostridia bacterium | reverse complement strand
TATCAGCCGCCCAAGTTTGATCTGAAGGAGATCGACACCTCCGTCTGGGGCATGTTCCGGTATCATAAGTTTATGGCCCTGCGGGACGAGTGCGGTCTGGATTATAAATTCCCCTTTGAAGCTTAATTAACATTTATTTATAGGAGGATAACACTATGAAAGCTACTTACATTGATTTTATTTCCGCTAACCCTAACTGCTCCAACTACGCAGATAACAAGGACGCACAGAGAATATTCGATTTCCTCAACAAAGATGAAAACATCATCAAAATGGTTGAGTTCGCCGATCAAGGAAAACCCGCTCTTGCTGGATGTGTCTTTGAGTTGGAGAACTACTATGATGCTATGAATAGCCAAGAAGTTGACTTTAATGATAACTTTACGCGTACTGTTATAGGAAGAATGATTAAAACAATTCTTGAGCCGTTCGGTTATCTTGTAACAAAGCAAAAGGACTTTACGAAGAACAGAAAGGGCAAATACTTCACATCTGCTTCCTGCTATGCTTTGACTGGTCCGGCATCCATGCATATTGTGAAAAGAGTCGAGGAACTAAAAAAGAAAGTCTAATTATCTTTCAGTAATTCCAAGTGCAAGGATAGAGAATGGGAAGAATCCTTGAAAAACTGAATGGATACAGGCACAGCCCCACCGTAATGGCGAGGCTGTGTTTTGCTTTATTTCTTCTTAGTGAACGTGAGGATCGTATTGATATGCCATGTCGACTTGTGGATGATCTCGAAGGCAAAGTCATCGACGAGGAACTCTACGAGTGCACTCTTGGGCATGATATATTTTCCGCTGATCTGGACGGCGAAGATGCGCTTCTGCTGAATATATGCGAGTACCGTGCTTTTGGCGTACCCCATAATGTCAGCCGCTTTATCCGCAGTGAACGAGTCGGGAAAGTACCTCAGGCGCTTCTCAACGTGGTCTCTGAATGCATCTCGGCATTCGTCAGCCACCTTGATATAGCAGTCTGCAACTCTCACGGTATCTATCGGATAATGGTTATGCAGTACCACCGTTTGCTTTGTCGGCTTGGCGTTGAAGATACCCACGGGTATCTCCTTGCGCCTCTCGGCTCGTTTCTTTTGCAGATACGCTTCCACATCCTCAAGCCTTATGGCATATCGGTGTGTCTTGGTCGGACGGATACGGCACGGAATGATGCCGTTCTGTAGCATCCATGCCGCTTTCCGTTTGCTGATATGAAGCATCTTGTAGAGCTGCTCCAAGGATATTTCTCCCTCTTGCGTCATCATATCAGCTCACCTCACTCTCTCCGTCAGCAAGGAGCTTGCCGAGCTTCATACCTGCCTCACCCGTAGCGTTGGCGTCCAGATGTGAATAGATATCAGCCGTTGTGCTCATGTTGCTGTGGCCAAGGTATCTCTGAATGACCTTCATGTTCACGTCCAGCGAGACCAGAAGCGATGCGCAGGTGTGTCTGAGGTCATGGAAGCGAATCGGTCGCAATCCGTTCCTTTCGAGAAGCACCGGGAAGTGTGAGGTCACGTAGCTCGGCTTGATGAGCTCACCCATAGGGTTAACACACACCATATCAAGGTACTTTTTGGAGTATGCTTTGCGGAACTGCTTCTGATAAAGCTCCTGCTTTTGCTTGTGTTCAAGCAGAATTTCCTTGACCTCCGGAATCATTTTGAAGCTACGGCGCGAGCTCTCGGTCTTCATTTCATCGCTGACGATCTGTTCCATTTTGCCATCGCGTACCACCTCAAGAACCTTTTGACCGATGAATATCTTATCGTTTTCGAAGTCAATGTTGCTCCACGAGAGCCCGAGTGCTTCGCTACGGCGGAGACCGCAGTAGACGGCGAGGACGATTGGGATATAAATGGGATCTTCCTTTGCCTTTTCAAGCAGCTCCTTGACCTCATCCACCGAGTAGAAGTCGCCGATGAATTTCTTGACCTGCGGACGCTCTACTCTGTCCATGGGATTGTATTCGAGGATCTCACGTCTGATCGCATACTCGAAGGCAGTGTGGAGCAGATTGTGGTAGTGAAGTATCGTCTGCTCACTGTCGCCGTCCTCACGCAGATACTCGTAGAAGCCGTAGATCAGCCTCGGCTTGCAATCGGCAAGCGTGAGCTTCTCCCCGAAGTATTTCTTCATCTTGCCGTTGACTCTGCCCTTATAGCCATTGTAGGTCGACTCTTGGATCCTGTGGATGTGAACCTTGTCAAGCCAATCGTTGAGGAAGAACAGAAGAGGATATTTTTTAGGGTCGTCATAACCTTCGAGGAAGCGTCTGTATTCGCTTTCGAACTTGTTCTTCGCTTCTCGTTCAGCCTTGCTGATAACAGACTTTGGAGCACCAACGGGAAGCCCCAGTCCCATCCATTTTGTCTTGCGCTTCTGAGTAACCGAGTCCTTATAGCTGATCACCAGGTAGAGCTTGCCTCTCTTTTCCTGAATGCTGCCGGCGATGTCTTTTGTGTAAGTGTTTGCCATATTAGCATACCTCCTTTTTGATTTTTGTACCACACACAATATCACACGAAGTGTTCAAAGTCCAGTGCTGTGGGTTCGAAGTTACATTTACAACACAACTTTCTTTTTTGTGTTTTCTTTCTCCGCGGACGAATTCCATCACAGAGCTTTTCGAAATGCGATATTCTCGTCCAACCTTCTTGGCGAAGACCTTTTCCTCATGGACAAGGCGAGAGGCGAGCTTGGTGCTGATGTTAAGACACTCGGCAAGCTGGGCGAGAGTCATCGCGTCGGGGTAATTGCAAAAAATATTTTTATTGAGCATTAGTTTTCCTTTCGTTACATATAAAGTCCATATTCGTATTCTTGTTCGTTGTTGGCGCTGTACTTCAAAAGCGCCTTGGGTTCGACCTTGATGCCCATCATTTCAAGCATCATCACGGTCATTTTATCGAGCTGATGGTCTTCAACCGGCGGCGTGAAGAGTCCATCGTAGGGCATGGTTTCGAGCAGATTTTTCAAAAGATTGAAAAGTCCGTCGCCAACTGTGTAGGCGTGTTCGGGTCGGAGATCATTCACATACGACTTGTATTGATCCGCAAGTCCCGATTCACAACCGCCGAGAGCGAAATAAATCTCCAGATTTTTTCGCAGAAGCTGCTCGGCAAAGAGCTTATTGTCACGGCATTTATGACCGTCGGGAGTGGTGAATGTGATATACTTATGGTCGTCCTTCCAGTCAACCTTGTAGCCGTGCATCTCCATTTCATAGATGAAATCTTCCTTGCTACAGGTGTTATTGGCAACGGAATATGCTTTGCGACGAAGCATCTCCTTCCACTTAGGCATGGACTTGAAGGAGGATTTCGCTTCGGTTTCAGAGAGACCGTACTCCCGACAGAGCTCGTTAGAAAACTCTTTCACCTGAATCAACTCGGCAGCAGTTTGATGAAATTTCTTTCCCGTTTCCATATTCACAGAGTTGAGAATGATATGATTGTGGATGTGGTCGGTGTTTCTGTGAGTGGCAACCAATGCTTGGAAGCCACCGAAGTATTCAGCGAAGCGCAGACCAATTTCGTGAGCCGTTTCGGGCGTAATATCATCGTCCGGGCTGAAGGCTTGTATGATGTGAACGTAAGTCCTGCCGTCCTCTTTTTTGAATTGCTTTTTGACAAAAGTGAACTCGGAAAGCACCGTGTCGGGTGAGCAACCGATGCCCGAAATCAGATTCTCATCGGTCTTCTCTCGGTTCATCACATAGGGAAAAATATTATTCATCGGGCATCCTGAAGTAACGAATTTAACGATTGCCAAATCTTTTCGAGCTCCTTTCTTGTTTCTGTTAGGTTGATCTGGGTTGCATATCCCGCATTGACAGCTCTCGTGAGCTGGTTGACATTGTTGCCGATGCGACGAAGCTGTGCAGAGAATTCATCGAGACCGTTGATAATAACGATGTCTTTTTCGAAGACACAGTCCCGAACGAAGTCGCTGATGAGGCGGTAATTGCCGTAGGAATGTTCTTCAATCCACTTCTTTTCTTCGGCAGTCACGCGAAAAGAAATAAAATAATCTTTGTTTTGTTTATTCATTCTAAAGTCCTTTCTGTAAAAAAATGATAGGGGTATGGGCTTAGCCCGACGCCTTTGCGGCCGCCCAAATGGGCGGTCGTAACACAAAGGCGAAACTCGTCATAAAGCGTCTTCATCCCAAATCCTCCGCAGGAACGCAAGGGACGAAAGGGACGGAATCTGTGAGAGCAGAAGAAACAGAGTCACTTGAGGCACTTGAGTCACCGTCAGAAGGAGGACGGTATTTGACCACAACGTACTTTTGTCCGTTGCTCCTTTTGCTCTCGAAGAAAACACCGAGGTCTTCAAGCTCATAACGGTAGCGGTTCATCATCTGCTTGAGCCCCTTGGGGTTTACCTCTTTCTCTAACGCTTCGGAAACGTGATGAGCCAGTTCGGTATTCGTGCCGACGAATTCATGGCTTTTTGATCTCCAAACGAAGCCAAACAGATATGCCATTTCATCGGGAAGCAGGGTTTCGGGCATGGTCAAGCTGTCGGCAATGAGAGTCCAAACGCAGGTGTCTTTGTCAAGCTCAAGCTGTATCTTTCGGTCACGGATGTCACGACCGGAGACGTGGAGCATAGCAAACCGTTCCATTCTCTCGTTCTTATCCAGAACGAAAATGGCATCCGCCGCGCCCGAGATACCTGTACTACCCGAGAGCTTATTGACGGGATCCTTATCGTTCATCTTCCGCAGGTGGTGGACGAGCAGAAGGCAGATTCCAAGCTCGTCCGCCAACTCTTTGAGGACTCGTAGCTCTGCATAGTCACCGCCGTAGGAAACGTCGGGGGTAGGCGTACGGATAAGCTGAAAGGTATCAATGGCAACCAGAGCGATTGCCGGGTGCTGGCGCTTGAAATCCCGAAGCCAATCGCAGACACCGCTTTCGATGGAAGTGCATCCGGTAGCAAAATACATTCCGTCGGGAACGTTGTCCGTGATGGTGTTCAGGCGCTCTTGAATCCGCCTCTCGCTGTCTTCAAGGCAGAGGTAGAGCACTTGTCCCCTCGCCACGTCAAGCCCCCACAAGGGCGTTCCTTGGGCGACGTGGACGCAGAGGTCAAGCACCAGCCACGATTTGCCTACCTTGGGTGAGCCACCAAGGATGCAGAGCCCTTGGGGCAGTAGTGTGTCGACGCAAAACTTCGTAGGCGGAAGTCTTTTGTCCATGAGTGTTTCACCGTCTATCACGGTGAGCTTGTGTGGGTTACTTGTCATTAGTAACCTCCTTTCGTAGAATATTTTTGTTTGGGTAACGAGTTGCGCACCTCGCCCAAACTCATATCGAAAAAACAAGATCTTATTTTTTCGTATGTAAATGCCGTTCCATTCGGATAAATGGATTAGCCGAAAAACTCTCTTCA
>CALAXC010000370.1 GCA_937894775.1 uncultured Clostridia bacterium | reverse complement strand
GGCATGATATTTTTTGATCTGTTACTTATCCGTAACAAACCGGGTTTCATGAGCCTTTTCAAACTCTTTTTTGTATTCCCGAGTAGTCAGTCCCGTCACCTTTTTGAAAACAACGTAGAAGTATTTTACGTCGTTAAAGCCGCAAAGAGAAGCGATCTCTTCATTGGAAAAGCCTCCGCTTTGTAAAAACTGCTTGGCACGCTCAATCCCTTTTTGATTGGCATATACCGTAGGCGGGCATTGGTAAACCTGCGCAAATAACTTGTTAAAATAGGTGCGACTGATGTGAGACTCCTTGCATACCCGTTCCCATGAGAGATCCGTATCGAAAAGATGTGAGTTGAGATATGCGATGGCGGGATTTAATAAGACTGTGGCGTGTTGTGGTCGATCGCCCATACAAATTTGAATATGGGAGATGATCTCATAGAGGATAGACATACATAGGAATTCATAATTTGATGACTTTTTCTTCCAGAGATGCTCCGCTCGTTCAAATAACTCGCACATTTTTTCTTGATCCCGGATCGAAAAAAGCTTTATATCGGGCAAAACCTGCCCGGATATGTTCAAGTGAAAGCAGATCAGGCTTTCCTCCTCGCAACTTTGAGAATACGAAGTGCCTGCCGGAATATATAAAACGTCCCCTCTTTTTACAAGATGCTCTTGATCATTGTAAAAAAACAAACTTTCGCCATGAATTCTGCAAGTAAGCACATAGCATGCCTTGTTTTGGGTCTTAAAGCGGATAGGCTTTCTTTGTGATCGAATAATATCAATAATTGAGATTTGAGGGATCATAAATAGTACTCCTTTTGCTCCGATTGTTGTCAGTATAGCAAAACGAGAGACTTTTGTCAAGTATCAAATATTAAACTTTTTGTGTGATATTGTGGCTTGTTTATTATGAATAATTTTGTTACACTATAAAAAAAGATAATTTCAAAATAGGAGGAGACGTTTTATGAGAATTGCGAATTTTTTACAAACCCCGTTTATTTCTTATGAGGATAAAAATATGCTTTATATCGAGGTTGCAGATTGGGATATGTGCAACCCATACGAGGCAAATATTTTTATTGACGGAGAGCTTGTGTTTGGCAAGAAAATATACGCGGCAAGATTTTCGGCTATGATACCCTGCTATAACGAGGAGCGTTTAGCCACAATATGCATAACTCCGTTTGAGGACATACCTGTGGAGAAAGAGTTTTCAGTGGTTCCGCAAAAGCATTGGGAAATTCCTCTTCTGTATTCCTCTCACGAGGATCTGGGGTACTGCGCATATATTGAAAAGTTGCATTATGAAAGCTATGAGTATTTGAAAAAAGCTATGGAGCTATGCCAAGAGCACGATGGCTTTAAGTATATGGTAGAGCATTATTGGTGGCTTGACGCCTTTGATTATTATGCGACTGATAACGAAAAAGCTCTGCTTAAAAAACTTTTCGCAGAGAATAAAATAGATTTGAGCGCAGTGCATAGCGGAGTGCACACATCTTGGGAAAGCTCTGAGCAGTTGGTGCGCGGAATGTATTTCGGATGTCTGGAGGCAAAGGAAAAATACGGCATTTCTCCTAAGTGCGCTTTTTATGCGGATCTGTCAGGTGTTAGCTGGTCGGCAGTAAATTGCTTTGCAAGGATGGGCATTAAATACGTAGGAATACTTGCTAACAGTTGGAGAAATTCTGCACCCAATACAAATATTCCGCCGATCTTTTGGTGGGAAGATAAATCGGGCAAGGAAAGAGTCTTGCTTTGGAATCAACGGTATTACAGAGCGTACAATCTTCACGATGTCTGGTGTGATACGTTGAGGCAATACCCCGAGGGTAGCTTCTATTTTGATGCAACAAAGATGCAGAAAACTGAAAAATGGCTTTCCGAAAGAATAAGCCAGATCGAGCCCTGCGGGTACGATATTTTGCCGATCAGCTTTTATGATGACAGAGAGCCTCCCACAACTATGCTTCTGACTGTTTGTGAGGAAATGAATAAAAAGTGGAAGTATCCTAAATTCAGTATGGAAATACCTTCTGTATTTATGTCAAAATTGGAAGAAAAATACGGGGATTCCATTCCTACATTAAGGGGTGATATCAGCGACCAATGGGCGGATTTTGCTACAATTGCGCCTAATTTGATGTCCAAGAAAAGAAAAGCAACAAGAATGCTATATGATGTAGAAATGCTATCAACATTTGACTCTGTAATTAACAAAGCAAAATATAATCAAAAAAGCTTTCGTGATATTTATTTTAAGCTTTGTGAGTTTGATGAGCACTGCTGGGCAACCTCATCTAAGCATCCTCAAAAAATGCATAGGCACAATATAGAAAAGGTTAAGGCAGAGTCGGTTTTATCATCTGTTTGCGAGCTTGACAAGATGCTAACAATCTTATGCCCTAAAGCAGATAGCGAAGAAATCAGTGTAATTAGTACCATTCCCGGGCGCAGAAAAAACCATATTTATGGAAAAAAAGGCGATTATGTGCCTAAACACCTAAAACACCAAGTTTTACCGAACGAAGCTGTGGTTACCGAAACGATGGAGCTTGAAGGTGTTGAAGCGAGGAGAACAGAGGGAATACTGCCATATAAGGAATCAATTGAAATTGATACAAATTTTATAGAAACGGACTTTTATAAAATCAGTGTTAACAGACAAACAAAACGAATTGTCAGCTTGATTGATAAGGAATCAGGTGCGGAATATATTGATAGTCAAGCAAGATTCGAGCTTGGTCAGTTTGTATATGCGTACACAGAGCAAAAGACAGATTCAAATTTAAGCTTTGAAATTCCCAAGAAAACAGATTTTAAGCTTTACGAGGGTGATGTAGCCTATGTTTTGGTACAAAAGGGGTACGAGGAGCAAAGTGGTGCTATAATTAACACTCAATTTGTATTTTATAAGCACGAAAGAACCATAGATGTGGATGTAAGCTATGAAAATGCCACAGGATTAATTGGCGATTTTTATGACAGATACAAGAAAAATTACTTTTTTGCATTTCCGTTCAAGCTGAAAAATCCTAAATTTTATACGGAGCTACCCTCGGGAGAAAAGAGAGAGGACACAGACTATATTCCTTTGAATGCAAACGATTTTTCCATAACGCAAAATTGGATAGCGGTAGATGGGGAAAATAATGGAGTTGCCATTTATACAAGAGATATGCCCGTATTCCATTTAGGAAACATAAAATATAATCAATTTAATAGAGAATTTTCAGAGGATAAAGCACATATTTATCTATATGCAAGCTCAAATAGATGTAACAATTTGATATACACCTCGGTTGAGGAATGTCAAGCTCAGTACCATTTGTCAATTCTTTTGTATAACGGAAAGCATAACGATATTGTGCCAACGTGGAGTAACGAAAACGAGCATAGACTAATAGTTAGCAAGAAAAATGCTTTTGACAAGTGTATGCTAAGAGTAGATAAAAGTAATGTTAGACTTGTGTCGATAAAGAAAGCCGAAAAAGAAAATGATGCAATAGTGCTACGATTTGTAGAAACCGAATGTAAGGAAACAGAATGTACACTTGAACTTTTCTTTAATATCAAAAAGGCGGTATATTCATCAAATGATGAAGCCGAGCTTGAAGAAATAACCAATATAAAAGATAATATCATACATTTTATAGCACAACCCTATTCTTACACCACAATAAAGGTATATGGGGATTTTGATATTTAAGCAAAAATGGCACTTCGCATTGAAGTGTCATTTTATTTTAAAACTGTGCATTTTTTATATATTCGGTTGGCGTTGTGCCTGTGTGCACTTTGAATTGTTTGCTGAAAAAGTACACATCAGAAAAATTACACATATCAGCTATTTGAGCAACGGAATATCTGTTTAATCTTAAAAGTTCACAGGCATAGTTCATTTTCTTTTGAATAATGTACTTTTTTATGGGAAGACCAAATTTTTTCTTAAAAATCCTTGCTAAACGAGTTTCACTAATGCCACAAACAGATGCTAAATACTCGCTTGTTAAATTTTTATATAAAAAGTTCTTTTCTATTTCATTTATTGCCGGCTCAATTAATGAATACTGGTCAATTGGTAAATAATTGGTTTTTTGTAGGTTTGCAAGAATTTTATATACTAATGACAAGCTTTCAAAGTAGTAGCCCTCGCCCTTACTGGTCCATACTGAAAATAGCTTTTTAAAAAGAGAGCCAATATATTCCTTGTCGCTTGCGTCAATTGTAAATGCAACATCTGATAGGGGCTTGTCTGCATCAAAATATATATCTATACACTCTCCTAATTTATTGCGTTTAATTTCGTATTTAGAAAATGTACCGCAAGGAATAAAGCGTATAGTGTTTGGTACAACATTTAAAGTAGCATCTCCAATGTTTATAACATATTCTCCTGCAAAATCAAAAATCAATTCATTATTCGGAAGAGTGTTTGTATATTTTTCAAAGCTCTTTTGCTTTCTGAAAAGCATTACCTTTTCTATTTTAGTAACAAGAAAGTCTTTTTCCATATATATTTCCTTTCAAAAACTACAAATTACCAAATCAAGAAAATTCGCCTGAAAATCGGTGATTTGCTTGTGTTAATTTAATTATAACACAAGTTTTAATGTAAAAAAAGTACAAAATAAAAATATTAGTGTAAATTTAATACAAAACGAGAAAAAAGTATATTTTATTATTATTTCGTATGTGATATGCTTTACTTGACCAATTTATATTATTTAAGGAGATATTATGAAAAAGAAAATTCTATTTATAGTGGCACTATGCATAATGCTTATTTGTATGCTTGCAATAGCTGTGTCTGCTGAAAGTGTACATAATGCATCCACGGTAAATTATGATGAAACTGTTACTCTTGATGACGGCACAGTTTGTAATTTGTTTGACGAGGACGGTAATGCACTTATTTGGTTTAGAAACGGAGGCGTGCTTCAATCTATTCGTGCAGATGATACCGAGGCAGGAGAAGACGGAAATTATGTTTCGTATGTTCTTCCAAGCGCCGGATATACGTCGTTTTTTGCGAATGTAAACATTCATATCGGCTCAACTAAAATTGAAATTAGGGATATCGTTGTGTTTAATATTATGGACGACGATATTAATGCGTATTACACCAATGAAGGTGAGTATCAAGAGGGAAATGAGCCGTTTACTGCGCTTATTGAAACGTTCAACAAGGATAATAAAAATAAGTACGGTACGATGGCTCTTGAGTATGCATATTTAAGACTCGATACCACATCTCTTGGACAAAAAGCATTTGCAAGATGCACAAAACTGAAATATGTTAATTTAGAGAAGCTTACACAGTTAACAAACATAGGCTCTGTAAGCGATAAATACAATGGCACCTTTAATTATGGAGAGGTTTTTGTAGGCTGCACATCACTCTTTGAAGGCCAAATACTTGACCTTTCAAAAACAAGCTTGACTAGAATGGCAGCCGGTAATGCCTCGGGAGGAAACTTCGATAGCGTTCCCATGATTGGTGTTAAATTGCCTGTTAGTGATAAAAACATAACAATCGGTAAAGCCACGTTTAATAATTGCACGTCCTTAAAAACTATATGGATTGGTGGCAATATAGCAGTGATTAGCAGGGAAGCTTTTAGTGGCACACCACTCCAAACTGTTTTCTTTGTGGGAACAAATGAGGAATTGGATACAGTAATTCCTAACATAGAAACACATTATAACCAACCGTTCCTTAACCTTGCTGCAAATAATATAATTTCATATAATGATTATTTAGAATTAGCAGATAAGAGTGGGAATCATTTTGTTACTAATTATACCTCTTGCGCATATAATAATGGCGATCACGGTGAGTTAAGCACAATGGGGCCTTGTGTTGGCAAGTGTAATGATTGTGGCGCTACAGTTGTATATCACAATGATGACAAAAGCCTTTTAACTACTGTTATCTATTCTAACTATGGTGAGGTTGGCACAAAGACAATTGCTTGCCAAAACGGTGGTTGTACATACAATGTAACCGAGGAAACACCGGCTTTATTCACCTGCCTTGGCTACTCAGCCCCTGAAAATGGCAACGGTGGAATTGCAATCGGCTTTACTGTAAACAATGAAGCTATTAAAGAGTACACAGAAGCAACAGGCAAAACCTTAAAATATGGTGTATTTGCAGTATTGCAAAGCAAGCTTGGTGATAATGATGTATTTGCAGATGATGGCACAGCCGCAGAAGGTGTTATCAGTGCTGAAATTACAAATTATCAGTTTGTAGCATTTGAACTTAAGATAGTTGGCTTTACTGATGAGCAGAAAGATACAAAACTTGCAATGGGTGCATATGTGGCTGTAACAGATGACGAAGGAACAGAATATTCAT
>CALAXC010000369.1 GCA_937894775.1 uncultured Clostridia bacterium | reverse complement strand
ATTGGAAGCGTACAGTTCGGGGGAAATATCCATACCCGCCGTTCTGAGGTCTGCTTCAAGCTGTGCCTTCTTGTACTCGTTGAGCTTGATCTTCTCGGAGAGCTTTGTCGCAAACTCTTTGAGATAGATTTCGATAATGCTCGTTTTCTTATCGCCCTTCTTGCCGAGGTTGTTCGCCGCTTTCGATGCTTTCATCGTGGGAACCTTCATCAAGTCCGCAAGAATACAACCGATACCCACCGCCGCAAAGAGACCGATGAAAATCTGTAAAATAATCATACCGTTTCCTCCTTATCTCTTATATTCAATGGGTTTTGTCAGCTTGTTCATACGGATAGCGGTTATAATGATTACCACACCGCAGATAGCGAGAACGACCTTGCCAAAGGTGGTGTTCATCAGCGCATCATACCAATCTCTGTTGATACAGTAAAGCAGCGGGATGTTGGCAACCACCATACAGACCATCATCCAATACTCGCGGCGTGTTTCCGAAAGCATCGTCTTGAGGGAGTTGTTGACAAGTCGCACGTCGGTCAGCTTGGATACTACGGGCATCAAGGTGTCCTTGAGGGTTCTGTCGTTCTGACACGCGATCAGAGTGTCGCACCATTCTTCAAAGATACTGTTTTTGACCTTATCCTTGAGGTTATGAATAGCCCCACGAATGTCGGGAGAGATAATGGTCGCTTCTGCGATGAATCCTTCAAAGATACCCTTGATAGGCGGCTTGAGATAGGAAAGGTTCTCCTGCACAGCACTTACAAGGTTATCGCTACGGATATATGAGGTAGTGATAATAGAAAGCGCCGTTTCAAGCTCTTGTCTTACCTGCGTCTCATAGATGGCAATCGTCTTTGTGAGGTAGGCAAAAGGAATGAGCGCAAAGGCTACCGCAAGAACGGGGATAAGGAACATATTATCAATGGCAATCGCTACGACACAACCTGCTACCATAAGGAGCAGAGCCGCAGCGCAAGCAATCGAGAACTGTTTTTCCTTGCCTGTTTCCTGCAAGGCTCGTCTCATACGTTCAAGCTCAAGCAAGATACGGTTCTTCTTTTTCTTACCTCTTGCCGTCAAAGCTTGGTCTTTGAGGGTCTGCTGTTTGTTGAACAGTTCATTTATATCCTTATTGATCTGTTCGGGTGTCAGCTTCAAAAGTGCAATCGTCGCAACGACGAGCAAAAGAAAGCTGATAATATAGAGTGCTGTCATACGGTTGTTACCTCCCTTCTTTCAAATCTTTTGAGGAGCTCCTGCGGGATACCGCCGCGCAAGAGTTTGGAGCGCAGAGACTCCGATGGGCTGTTTTCTTGGATGAACTCTCCGACGATGTGGAACACACCGTCCACGTACTCGTTACTGCGGATCTTGTAGCGGTAGAGCGTTCTGTACTCAAGCTCTCCGTCATCGTGAACGATACACTCGGAAATGTCCATTACCTTACGGGTATTGTCCTCCAATTTGTGAGCAAACACAACTACGGGGAAAGCAAGTGCCGCCTGCTGCATTGAGATCTTCATGTCGATAGGAAATCTTCTCTGCGAAAGGAAAGCAATACGGCGATGAGCATATCTTCCACCGCCGCCGTGAACGGTCGTTACAACGGTATGGTCGGTGGAGCTTGCTTCTACTGCGGAATGAGCCTCCGCGTCTCTCATCTCACCTACGCAGATCACGTCGGGGTCAAAACGGAGGGCTGCCATTACCAAGTCCTCTTGGGTAATGTCGTAGATGTCCTTGTCCGAGGGGCGAGACAACGTATGCACCACGTTATTGATGACTCTACCCTGCTCGTCTCTCTTAACAAGGGAAAGCTCTCTCGCACCGCTTTCAATCGTATAGATACGTTTACTGTCGGGGATAGAACCAAGGAGAGAGTTCAGAAGCGTTGTCTTACCGGAGCTTGTTCTACCTGCAACAACGAAGGACACACCGTAACGAAGGCAGGTTTCAAGGAACGCAAGCATATCGTCGGTGAGAGAGTCGGTGTCGATAAGGTTTTCCCTATCTACTCTCTGAGGGTGAAGCATACGGATAGAGACCGCGATACCTCTGTCGGCATCCACAATGGGTTCTTTCAGCGCGGTAATACGGGTATTATTGGGAAGATGACCCTGCGCGATGGGAGCCGCATTGTCGATTATCATACCCGAATGGTGAAGTAGCTTCTTTACGACGTCGATAGCGTGTTGCGGAGAGAAAAAGTGTTCCTCCGCTTTCTCAATGCGACCGTCAAGGTGAGTCAGAGCCACGTCATCCCAACCGTTGATATTGATCTCCTCAAGGTCGGGGTCTGCAAGGTGCTTTGTGAGGATAGAGTATTCCGCCATTTCGGTGAAAAGGCGTTCTACCAATCCTTTGGTGTCGTACCCTGCTACCGAATAACCCGTATCATAGAGATACTTGCCGATATACGCTTTCAGCTCGGCGGTCTTGCTCTTGTCGATGAGTGCTGTTGCGTAGTTCTTCGCAATATAGCTCTGTGTGAGACCTACAAGCGAAGATAATTCGATCTGTGCCATTTCAAATCACCACCTTTCTCGGCAAAAAGCATTTGTGCTTTTTGGGTGAGTGATTAGCTGTACTTCCAAATTTGTGTTTTCTTAACATCGCTCATACCACCCTTTCCGCAATCGCTTTGATCGTCTGCATGAACTTTTTGTCTTTCATCGGTTCATACAGACTTCCCTCCATATACTGTTCGATGAGCGAGGAGCAGTACGGAACCGTAAAGGCGATCTTTCCGAGGTGCAGTCTCGCATCGGCGGCAGCAAGATTAAATTCCTCTCGGGGAATGTTCATCACCGCCACATCATTCTCGCGGAGATACCCACGGGATGCGAAGGTTTTAAGCTGCGACATCTGAAAGCTCAAGCACTTGAGTTCGGGAGTGGAAAGACGAATGATCTGATCCGCGTTCTCCAAAGCCACGCTTGTGAGGAAGTTGGAGTCGGGGAGCGACATACAATCCACGATCACGTAATCCGCAATACCGACAAGCACATCGTAGAGATACTTTGCTTTTTCCTCCGTGTATTCGGGAAAGGAGTGTTTATTCTCGCTGTCCTTGTATCCGAGATACCCGAGATTCATTCTGTTCTTTGTCATTACCATATTGGAAACGACGTCATCGGCAAAGAAATCGGGCTTGGAAAGGATAGTTCCCACCGAGAATACGTCCTCGGAACGGAAGTTGGGAAAGATTACGGGAATGGTAGGTGTCACAATGTCTGTAAACACAACGATAACAGCACTTTTGCCACGGGAGCGATTGTAAAGAGCTTCCGCGAGTTTTACCGAGAAAGTGGTCTTACCGCTACCCGGCGAACCCCATACTGCTATCAATTTACCCATTGTTCTCCTCCTCCGTTTCCTTCGGTGTGTTGTCGATGGGGTTCTTCTTCAGATAATCGTCCTGCACCTTGATATATGCGTCTGCTTTATCTGTTTCACCTCTGTAAACAAGCGAAAAGTGAATGGTAGTCACAGAATTGTAGTGTGCCAACAGCTCCGCCTGCTCGGGGGTAACAAGAACCGTAACAGTAGCGGCTTTACCGCCCTCAACGATCTCGTCCTTATCCACACCTTCGTTTGTGGTTGTGGTAATGACCTTAACGTATTTCAGCTCTGCGGGAATATATGAGGTATACATCTCCTTGTCGTAAATGATAACGGACACAATATCTCCATTCTCAAGCTTATCCGAGAGACCTGCCGCAAAGTTTGCCACGTTCACGGAAACTGCGACCTTTTCCCCGCCAAGTCCGAGGAGCACATCATCTGCGCTCTTGTTATTCGTAGAAAGCTTACTGTCAAAGAGATAATCTCCCGCGCACAGATCTGTTGCGGCATATTTGCCGACAACGGCTTTAGCGTCTTTAATAACCTTTTTCGGAAGATTGTAGGAACCGACGTTGACAACTTCAAGATGGTCTGCGGTAATGATCTGACCTCTGGGCACATCTGCTTTGAGTCTGACAATATCCACCTTCTGATCAGTAAATCTGTTCACCAATGGAGCAACGCCAAAGGTGATAAGAAGCGCGAGCACGATACAGATAACTCCGATGACCGTTCTTGACGAAAAAGGCTTCTTACCGAGAGCTTTAGGTGCTTTGGGTGTTTTCATAGGCTTGGAGCCAAAATTTCCAAAACTCATTTTTGTTTTCCTCCTTAAATTAAATGAAATATCCGATCATCAGACCGGTAGATAAAAACGGCATAAGCGGAAAGGCTTCTTTGTTCGATTGCTTCTTGACTTTGTTGTAGATCGTTTGGAATACAATTGCAAAGACAAGACCGATCATATAGCCGATCACTCCACCGTAGAATCCGAGGGACAAGGCAGCGGCGGTAGATAACTTAATATCCGCACCGCCGATACCTCCCTTCTTTGATAACGTTGCTATGGCCATCTGCGGAATAAATACACCGATAG
>CALAXC010000368.1 GCA_937894775.1 uncultured Clostridia bacterium | reverse complement strand
CAAGTTGCCAAGAGATTCTGTTGTATCGGGTGAGTATCAGATTTAAGCACAGAGGTTCCCCTCTGTCTTGTTCTGATGCTCGCCCTTTTTATTTTGGTCATACCTGCGAAAGCAGTATGATATATATAGCGGACATTCGATCTTACATCCAAAGAAAGGAGTAATATCGAATGAATAACGTTCAAAAATCCAAAGCATTGAACAACATCGAATGTCCGTACCCCGAACCTTTCCTTCTTCTCACTGACGGATTATACATCCGCGACTTTTCACATAGAGAAGATGAGTATCGGTTCATCAGCAATTTTCTGCCGATCATTGATTCTGTTATCGAATACGATAACGGAAAGACGGTAGAAAAGAATTACCTTGTCAAAGGATTTATGGTTGACGGAAGAATCCTTCCGACCGTAAACGTTGACTCCTCTGAGCTTTTGACTCTGAACTGGGTCGTCAGCAAATGGGATGCGTCCTGCATCATCGGAACGCAATACGGTGCAAGAGAAAAGCTACGGTACGCTATGCAGACCACTACGGGGAACGCCAAACGGCGCGTGCAATGCGGCTACACGGGCTGGAAAAAGATCGACGGCAGATGGAATTATCTGCTTCCCGGTCATCCCTCCTGCGAAGTAATACTGCGCGGAAAGCTACGTTCTTACCTACGTGAGGACGGCGCGACCGACTCCGACTATGCGGTTCTCACAGGACTGTTGCAGGTTCCTATCGCGCCCCGTGAGCTGCTCTACCCAACACTCGCATTGGTTTTTCTCTCGCCTCTGAACGAATTTTTGAGACGAGCCGAGCGAGAACCTAAGTTCATTCCTGCCATCGTTGGACGGACAGGCAGTATGAAAACCTCATACGCAGCCTTCCTTCTGTCCTTCTTCGGCAACTTTTCCTCAACGGATATGCCCATGTCCTTTCGGGATACTGCCAACAGTATCATCGAGAACAGCAACGCGCTGAAGGACGTGCTGACCTGCGTGGACGATTATCATCCCTCCACAAAAGGAGATGAAGCGACCATGCGCTCGGTCATGCAGGTGATCTGTCGAGGCTACGGCGACCGAGCAGGACGAAGCAGAATGAACAGCCAAGCGCAACTGATGGATGCTTCCCCTCCGAGGGGCAACGCCATCATCACCGCTGAAAGCACACCGAACATCGGAGAATCCACCACGGCAAGACTATTCTTTCTGGAAATGGATCCGTGCTGTCTTGACCTGAAATTGTTTTCCGACGTTCAAAAATTCGCAAGCGACGGCGTATTCCGACGATGCCTTTCGGCTTATACCGATTGGCTTGCCGACACGTTCCTTGCAAACGAAAAGGCGTTTGTCCAAGACCTTCAACGCACCTATGACCGATACCGCTTGCAATGCCGCGAGCAGATCGGGAGCAAGGTTCATGCAAGAGTGGCAGACACCGTGGCGTGCTTTCGCATCGGGTTCGACTACTGTATTCGATTTCTTTCCTTCTGCTTTCCGACGGTAGACCTTGAAATCTACCGTGAGGAATTCGAAAAAATCATTCTCAAATTAGCAGAAGAACAAGGAAATTATACCGAGCAAGACAGACCTACCCACCTCTTCATCCGCAAGCTTATGGCGATGATCGAGTGCGGAGAGGTATGGCTCATGCGGCCGAATATGTCAGGAGATCCCGTGTCGGGTTGCGTGGGCTACGAGAGCGAAGAATATTATGAGATATTCTTCGAGCAAGCCTTCAAGCAGGTGATGAAATTCTGCGAGGGACAGAACGTAAATTTTACGGTCTCGCCCCAAGCACTCTCCAAGGCCCTTGCCGAGGAAGGCATCATCTATGTCAAAAACGGTCAGAACACATACACCAAACGGTACGGAGGTAACGTCCGCCGTCGCGTGATGTGCATCAAAAAATCAGAGGTCAAAAACATTTACGGTGAGTAAAACCCAAAGCGTGTGACGGTGTGACAACCCTCAAAAAGGCTTGTAACAGTTGAAGTTTTCTGTTTTTCTTGAAGAAAGGAAGCGTGACAAACGGCGTTACAGATGTGAGTTGTCTCGCAGTCTCGCCAAAAGCGAATTGTTAGTATCACACAGATCGCAGAGTCGAAAATCGAGATTTCGGTTTTCGATTGGAAAGCAGGTTAAAGGCGTATGCCGCCGGCTTTCGCCTACACACATCGGACGGCAACGCCGACCGAGGATTTGCGAGATAAACCGAGCTTTTGCGAGCTTTCGGGAGATGTCCAAATTGTGTTGTGCGCGGTTTGGTGTGTGACAATTTGGTTCTGTTGTGTGATTTCGCGCTCAAAAATCACGAAAATCACGGAACGGTGGGGCTTTTTCCGCGCTCAAGGATTGTGTGATCACCGAAATTCAACCATATAATCGAATTTAACGAGGTAATTAACATGAAAATTAATAATAATGAATCCAAGCAGAGATTTTCTCTCTACACCCATCAGTCCACGATCGATAAGGCAGTGGACTTCGCAAAGAAAAGAAATTGCGGCACCAGTGAATTCATCGCAGAGGCGATTGAATTCTATTCCGGATTCCTTTCCAATCAAAACGATACGTCATTTTTGCCCGACGCGGTCGCTGATTCCATGACGAAGGTGATGGATCCCTTCACAAGAAAGCAGGGTACGTTGCTCTTTAAGATCGCCGTGGAGCTGACGGTTCTTCAAAATATCGTCGCGGCGAACACGCAAATTGATCAGGCCACACTTGAAAGAGTGCGCGGTATCTGTGTCAATGAGGTCAAAAAGATCAATGGCATTATCAGTTTTGATGAAGCTGTCAGATGGCAGTCGTAATGAAGGAGGTATCGGAATGAACGCAAATTGTACTTTTCATCAGCCCATGCGCGGTGACGCTCGCCGTTATCCCGACGCTATGACCCTTGCACAAGCCGCAGAATATTTGAATGTCAGCACCAAGCTTACCTCAAAATTGATTCACGACGGAAAGTTTTATGCAAAAAAAGTCGGGCGAGAATATCGAGTTTCGAAAAAATCCTTGATGGAATACGTTCGAGGTGAAAGAAAACTCAATGGAGAAAATTGTGTTGTAACTGTAACTTCGAACCCACAGCACTGGACTTTGGCTACTCCTTGTGATATTGTTTGTGTTGCCAAAAATCAAAAGGAGGTAAGCTGATATGGCAAAGAAACTCGATAAAGACATCTCGGGCAGCGTTCAGGAAAAGCGCGGCATGCTGTATCTGGTGGTCAGCTACAAGGACCCCATCACGCAAAAACACAAAACCAAATGGGTAGGCATGGGCGTGCCTTCGGGCTCTCCCAAGTCGGTTATCAACAAAGCCGAGCGAGAGGCGAAGAATCAATTCGAAGCGCAGTACAAGCGTTATCTCGACGGCTACGACGATCCCACACAATATCCTCTTCTGGAATTCCTTAATGACTGGCTCGACAAGGTTCATAAGCACAAGATCCAAGAGTCAACATATTACGGTTACAAGAGCCGAGTCAACGGAAAGATGAAGAAATACTTCGATACAAAGATCACCCTTGCCGATTGCAAGCCGAGACTGATCCACGGCTTCTACGATTACCTGCGCGAGGACGGCGACAGCGAGCAGACGGTGCTTCACTATCACAATCTGCTTCACACCGCCTTCGAGTATGCCATCCGTCAAGAGATCCTTGAGTATAATCCCATGGACAGAGTGGAACGTCCGCAGGTGAAAAAGTTCGTCGGCGCATTCTACTCGGTGGATGAGGTCAAGGTGCTTCTTGAAAAAGCCAAGGAAGACGTCATCTATATCCCCATCGTACTCGCCGTCTACTGCGGTCTCCGCCGTAGCGAAGCCCTCGGACTCTCATGGAGCAACATCGACTTCGAAAACGATAAGATCTTTATCGGACAGAAGGTGCTGGAAGTCGTCCGCGACGGCAAAATGGTGCAGGTGATCAGC
>CALAXC010000367.1 GCA_937894775.1 uncultured Clostridia bacterium | reverse complement strand
AAAAAGAAAACCAACCCAAAGGGGTGGTTTTCTTTTTGTGTTTCAGGCCCAAAAAAGATACACCAGCGAATCGTGTGTAAATCGGCAAATAACAGACAAATACAAGTTTTTTTGCATCTCAGGATGCTTTTTTATTTTCCACTTGTATTGTTATGCTGTCTTTCTGTCCATTTCACCGGTTCCCAAAAAGATAACAACAGAAGATTTCCACTTTTGACTCCGAATAAAATGGGGTTCTAAAGTGGGAACCTATTCTATAATTATACTACTCTCAAACGGTTTCCGTGTTATACTGTTGGTGGGAAGAGTTTTAGTACCCTCTAAAATTACACTACTCTCAAATCCTCTCGTGATAATCACCCACCAGCCCGAAGTTTTAGTACCCTCTAAAATCACACTACTCTCAAACATGCTATTGTAAGTTATGGGGTCTTTCTCTGTTTTAGTACCCTCTAAAATACACTACTCTCAAACCCAAAATCGAATGATATTGCCCCTCGTTTGTTTTAGTACCCTCTAAAATTACACTAGACTTTAGCGGCATGTCCCTCTCTGTTAGTGCTGTCGCAATACTCCGGTTGCATAATATAGCCGCGTAACAGCTCCGCCTCGGACTCCTTGCCAACTTCGGCAAGGAGTTCCGATTGTTTGCGGATTTTTTCGGCAACGATCTCGGTCCACACTGCCCCTTTAATTCCTTCACTCCACGATATCTGTGAACGCAGCTTGCGAGCGCAATCGTGGCTCCCATAATAGGGCATCAGTTCGGCAGAGGGATTTCGCTTTTCGTCGCAGAAAATCACTTTGATCTTCTTTTCGGTCAATGCGGAAAGAAGACAGCCTGTCATGGATACGGCGGTATTTTCGATCAAGACTACTGCAATCTCATCTAAGAAAATCCGTTTTGTTTCTTCACCCCGCACAACCATATAGCCCATCTTGAGGTCAAGCTTACATCGATTGGAAATCACGATCGTTCGCCAGCTCATAACAGCTCCAACAGATTCTGAGATTTTTGTTCGTAAAGTCCTGCTGCAGACTGGTCAATAATTCGAACCTCAGAATATGTTTTCTTCCAATTGGAAAGTGCTGAACTGAGCGTTGTAACACCTGCTTTGGCAACTCCTCCGATCAACGTAAGATCGGTTCCGCCTGCTATTTTTCCGAAAATCATCTGAATATTGCCAAGGCACTTGGCTTGTTCGGGAACACTAAGCGCAATAAACTTATTTCTTCCATTTATAAGTGTGTCAACGGGATTGGCAGGGCGTTTATTGTACGGCCAACTGCTCAGCTTTTGGATATAGAGATCATAAAGCGCAAGATTCTTTTCGGCGGATAACTGACTGAAGTGAGGATCGTATCGCAAAGATTCGTTCTTCTTCAGACGTTCATTGAATTTTTCGATACATCGGATATATTCTTCGGTTGACGCACTGCAGACAAAAGGCATTACATTGAGCAGTAATAGCGTCTTACCACCACTGCTTTTCCCTGATAAGCACAACCGAATTCCGTCAAGTTCAAACACTGTGTTGACCTTCAGGATGCGCTCGCCAAGCGGAAAGGAAACCGCATTCACCGATTTGCCAATAATACCGGCAATCGTCCGTTTGGTATAATCTTCTCTGAATGTCTCATCGTTTTTATAACGTTCAGCAAACATGAGTTCAATCGGTACGACCATTACATCCATTTTCTTTTCTGCGCTGTATTGGACAAGCACAAAAAAGCTGGCGGTAGGTTTATTATATCCTCCATATTTTTCCGTTGGCAGTCCTGCTTTTCTCGGTACAAGCCCTGATGCGGCTTTCAATGGCATCTGATCAAACAGTCCGCCTTTTCGGCAGAAGGCATACCTTGTGATATGCACATGATTCTTGCGATAGTTTCGCTTGACATTGCCGATGGATTCTTCTCCCTGCCACACCACTGTTCCATCAGGATGCTTCACAGGATACGCAAAAAACTTGTCAGTTTTCAGATTATAGTGATCAGTAAGCTTGAACCAATGTTTCGAGAATTTCGTATCATACACGTTACCTACAACGATATTCAAATATGCATCTTTAGCATGATGCAGATCGTTTACCGTTCTCGATTTCAGTAGATCGTACTGATGTCTGAAATCGGACACGAGTCCCGCCTTCACATAGACAATCTCACAATCGGGATATTTTTCCTTTAGCAATGTGGCAACAGCTTTGGTAGACTGGCGTGTTTCCACAAGCTGACGATTGATAAAGCCCATACGCTCTTCATCAGTAAAACCGTGTTTTCTAGTCAGACGCTTGTACTTTTCTTCGCTGATGAGCTTATTATTCAAAAGCTTTTTCCAATATCCATCCATTCGCTTTTGAATTTCGGGATCAATGGGATATTTATCGCTCTTTTCTGCATTCAGCGTTGAAAGCACTAACACTTTGTTGGTAATGCTGTCATCCTTTACAAGACTCTGCGGATAGATATGATCAACGTCGTAGATTTTGTCGTTCATCAACTGATCCAAATTGATCGACGCTCCGCTGTACATACATTTGCCAAGCTGTAAGTAATACAGATAGAGTCGCTCGCTCTGCAATCTATTATCGATCTGGTCGCCCATTCCCTCAAGTTCTGCACGTAAAGCGCTGAGATCTTCGTCCTTAACGGTATCGTAAAGATCGTAAATTTGATCTTTTCTGGATTTAGTACGCTTACCCTTCTGTTCTTCGATCGCACCTCTCGCCATTTCTACGAAGATTTTCGTCGGAGCGCAGCCCATAGCTTTGCTGACCTCTGAGACGATATCGAATGTGCGAACGATCGGACGTTTGACAGCATTAGATACGTACATACTGTCGAGCCTGTCCGACAATGAGAATTCCTCTGCAGCATAAAATGCTTGCTTGGCAGCATAAACTGCGTCAGCAAATGTATATTGATCTGAAAGCAATTGCATCAGATTAAAGTTAGTATTCCATAGTCCGTCTATGATAGAAAACGCTTCGCCGTTTCCGTTGACAACCGTACCGTAAAATTCGGTCAAGAACTTTTTCGATAACCGTCCGAAATCCTTATACCGTTTTGAAGCGATATATGCTATATCCTCTTCAGGAAGATCCGGATAATTCTTTATAAGCCATTGCTTGAAACGATATTTGTTGTCAGAATATGCCGACCGCGCGATAATCGCTTCCACATCTGCTTCCCGCAGTTTACCGCTTGAAAGAAGTCGACGGAAATCAATGTGGGATCTTAGGGATGACTGTACATTCACATCGAGCCCTTCCAGTACGGCGTTTCTTGTCATATATCCGTTGGCAATGCAGAAATCCTTGATTTTCTTGACTGTCACACGGGAATATTGCAAAAACACATCATTATAGATGTGCTGTTTCAGTTCAACCGGAATGCTTGTGCCGTCAATTTTGATATTGTTGATCTCATTCAGAACACAAAATTTTGAATACAACAAAGAATCTTTCGGAAGAACGTCCTCTGTAGGAAGGTAAGTGCAGCGATTGATGAGCCGGCGGATAAATTCCTGCTCGCTGGCATCCTGATCGACCAACTCATCAAAATTCCAGGGGAATAATTTGCCCGGCTTCTTCACGATCCAAGTGTTTTGACCGCTCTTGTGAAGAGGGCCAACAAAATACGGCACGCGAAACTCAAAAATCTGCACGATCTTTTCTGCGGGTGTAATACCATCAGCATCTGCTTCGGTCAAGAAAGGCAAATATCCTGACGCCCGCTTCAAAATATCGGTCAATTCTATACGATAGAGTTGATACGGAATCACTCGGTTATCTGAATCGACTTGCTTGGGCATAAATGCGTTTCGTTCGAGACGCTTCAGTATATCCTCTACATAGTTCACATCCTGCTCTTCGGGATGAATGTTTTTTACGATCGATTTGATGTATTTACAAAAATCCTCTTTGTTTGCTTTTTTCAGGTCTTTGATTGCTTGAGGATCTTTAATCGATTTTACATTGTACGAATATGCGACGTAGTTGCAAAGTCCCTTTTTGGCGATTCGAAATACTTCAGTATACTTTTCAGGGAGGTACTTTTTGATCAGATACTTCAGTGTTTTTAAGTCGGTTTGATGTTGTTTGTAAACCGCAACCTTTGCTTTTGAAATTCTGTTTTCACCATTCAGAAGATCGATCAGTGTAGCCGCATCATACAATGCTTTCAGTAAAGTTACGATTTCGCCGTCGTCTCCCAGTTCGCCCAAAATCGCTTCTAAATCCTCATCTTTCATCGAAAGCGAAAGAGATGATAGCTCACTATAATCACTGTTGGCAGAGAGAAACAGATCCTTAGGTGCTACTTTGCCGCCGCTGAGCAGTTTCAATAACGATGCCCTGTTATACGGATGACTTTCGAGTTCGTTTGAATCAAAATCCTCCGCCTTGTCCTTGGGCATTTTCCCACCATACAAAAGTTTTGCGAAAGCTTTTTCCTTACCCGACACGCCCAACTTCATCTGAAGGATATTCAAAATATCTTCTGCCTCGGCCAACCAGGGGTAATCGTAACTGTTTCCGTCGAAATGCGCCATCAACGATCGATAAACAAAAGTAAAATTACTGACCGCATCGACGTTATCCTGACTGATATCGCTAAGAAAATGTCCTCTGTGGACTATTAACCATGCTATCGCGAGATATACCAGTCGAATATCATGCGGTTCATCACTTTCCATCAGTTCACAGATCAAATGATGAATCGTCGGATATTGCTTAAAATAATTGCTGTCATTATAACCGTCATCATTGAAATAGATGTGTCTGTCCGAACGATTGCTGACATCATCCCGATAAAGAGCGCTCTCCTGCAGGCGAATAAAGAAACGATCGTCCACTTTTGCCATTTCACCGGCAAACACCTCAGAGAGCAATCGAAGTCTCCACTGTCTGCGATCAAGACGTCTGCGAGCAGTCCGAAAGCTCCGTCTTTCTTCGCTTTGAGATGCCGCATCAAACGTAGTTACCCCCCAAATCGGCTCGCCTTTATATTTGCGCAAATTATAATCAGCATCAGTTACTGCATACCCCACCGACTCGGTACCGATATCGAGTCCAAGGTAATATGTATTTTGGGGTTGAACCTTCATTTTCAAGTTGACAAACTCCTTTGAATGTGATATAATACTGATGTAAGGTTAGTACCCTCTAAACTTACACTACGAGTTCAAATAAAGGAACTGCTCCTAAATCGTCGGTTATCCGACTGCACACGGTGTGTGCCAAAGACCTCTTCGGAGGTCTTTTTTGATTGAGTACGTTCAGTGACTTATAGTATATCTATTATATCATTGTAAATCTTTACTGTCAACAGTTTGCATTTATTGCTGTTATCGCATTTACAATTTGTGCACTTTTACATAACGAGTTCGAATTGATTATCATATGATTCATCTGAGGTACTCAAGTCCCTTCCCAATCGGAGTTAAAATGGGAGGAACGCACTCTCACAAAATTAGACTTTGCTCAAAAAAGAGAAAACCCATCAAAATCTATACGATTTTGATGGGTTTTTTGGGAGAGAGGCGCCCCAAAAAAGATGCCGTTATTCAGAATAATATTTCCAAAGATTTGCCAATGAGTGTTTCGCTTTTCTGATTTTATCTGTTTCGTCGAAAGTATACAAATCGGTGACTGCAGAAGAATAGATTTCAAATTGTTTATAATCCAAATAAATATGTTTTTATCAACAGCGAGTCTTTCAATAGTTCTTCCATTATCAAATCATCGATTTACAGTTTTATTTTTTTCATTATACCATAATTTTGCGACTTTTTCCACCAGTTTGATTGGAATTACAAATGAATTTAACATGGATCTGATATAATGGAATGTGAATAAAATCACAGGAGTGTAGAAAATGTCGCATAACAAATACCCAATCGACACCGTAATGGAGTGCTGTTCAAAATATCGTGCCGGAGAATCGGTTGCTACCATCGTCAAAGAATACGGAATCCCTCGCAGTACCATTTATCATTGGATCAAGAAATACCGTGATTTAGCTGACGTGGAAGACATAAAACCCCGGATAGAGTTGGGAAAACTAAAACGAAAATTTGATAGAACTCGGCAAATAAATGAGGTGTTACAATCCGTAAATTGTACCAGACAAGCCCCTTTGAAGACAAAGCTATATGAACTCGAAAGACTCTACGGTAAATATAGTGTCCGTGTTTTGTGTGAGGCTTTGGATGTAGATCGCGGAACGTTTTATAATCATGTGCTGCGCAACAAAAAGGCCGACACCTCATACGCAAGGCGCAGACTGGAATTATCGGATGCCGTTCGAGAAGTATACGAAGAAAACCGAGGACTTTTCGGATCGGACAAAATTCTTGCAGTCTTACAAGCAAAAGGCTTTCACACCAGTAAACAGATGGTGCGTCGGTTAATGAAAGAAATGGGACTGAAAAGTTTTCGTTCCCGTGCTAAGAAGGACTTTGCATTGTGGGAAAGACTACACGAGACAAAAAACATTTTACAACAGGATTTTTCTGCAAACGAACCGAATCTTGTATGGGTTAGCGACTGCACGCAATTTACCTTGTTTCAAAAAACGTATTATCTATGCGCAATTCTCGATTTGTTTTCAAGGAAAATCATTGCATATAAAATATCGCCAAAGTCAAGTACGCAGTTGATGACTTCGACCTTAAAGATGGCGCTTGAGGCACGCACTCCCGATAACCGTTTGCTTTTTCACTCGGATCGCGGATGCCAATACACCTCATTCGCATTTCGAAAATTACTTATTTCAAATGGAATTACACAGTCCTTTTCCAAGTCAGGAAACCCGTATGATAACGGTGCTATGGAGTCATTCTTCTCATCCTTGAAACAAGAAGAAATATATCGCACTTCCTATCGCTCGGTTGAAGACTGCAAAAAACACATTGCTGAATACATGGAATTCTATAACGAAAAGCGACCTCACCGCGCCAACAACTATAAAACACCTAATCAATCAGAGGAACTATTCTATCAAAGAAAAAAGAACCGTGGTGTCTAAAGCACACGGTTCAAAAGTTGTTACTATTTTTTATTTTGCAAGCCCGTTTTCGATTTTTTGCTCAAACGGTGTCCAATGTTAGCAAACGAGAAAAGCCTGTGTTTATCGATAAAAAATAGGAGTCAATCTCTCACAGTCCAATAAAACTGTTCAGAAGTTGACTCCTATTCACTTGGTTGCGGAGAGGGGACTTGAACCTCCTGACCTCCGGGTTATGAGCCCGACGAGCTACCATCTGCTCCACTCCGCGATATTGAATTGAATTTTTGGCGTTTGCCCACGCCGCAAGAGCGAACACAGCCCGCCTTGCGGTGCCCGAAAAAGCTTCGGGATGCTCTCGCATCTCATCCTCGCTTTTTCGACCGCTGCGGTACTCGCGCCTTGCCTTCATCTGCCACCGGCAGCGGCAACGCGCGAGCCCCAACGAGCTACGCTCGTCGGCATAACCCGAAAGCCGTGGGGTAAGCCCGCCGCAACCAAAACAAAAAGACACCCGATGGGTGTCTTTGTTTTGTGTTTCAGGCCCAAAAAAGATGCACCTGCGAACCTTGTGTAAATCCGCCAAACTCAGACAAATACAAGGCTTTTAACATCTTGAGATGCTTTGGTGCCCTTATTATATCTTAGGCTTCATTTGTTTTGTATTTTTGAGAAGGACTTTTTGGATGCTGCGGATTGCTGAGAAGCAATTTTCCATCATCAACCAAAGGGGTAATATACGTCCTTATGGCGTAGGGTATTGATTTTATTCCCAAAAAGCTTGCAAGCTCGTTACGAGAACGCGGCACCATGCAAAACGCCAATATATCTGCTTCCTCGATGGACTTCTTTATCACAGAGGTTCGTTCGCCAAACAACGTGACTCTGAAGGATCCTCTGTTATCCTCAAACTGTGGCATGGGCAGTCCCGCTTCGCGCATTTCTCGTCGGATCGTAGGAATTCCGGAGTATCTGTTTTCAGTAATATTCAGCGTTTCCAGTGCCGTTGCCAACACGGGGTTTCTTGTGTCCGGTTGAATCTGACCAAGCTGATCCAAGCTAATGCGACCGTAGAGTCCGCCGGGGTTTGTTACCACAATTCGATCGGGAAAGATTTGCAATTGAATTGGCATTCCTTCTGTATGAATACTGTAATCACGGTGAACGAGTGCGTTCAGCAATACTTCTCTGACAGCGGTCATGGGATAATCCCACATATCTCTGCGCTCTCCTGTAGTTGGATCAATAATGGTCTTTTTGCGAAGATTCTTGCGCACAAAATTAAGTGCCTGTGAAAGCATATCTGAAACAGAACCTTCAATTCTCAAATTATCGACAAAACGCTCCTGCAAAGCTCCAACCTCGCCCACTTCATCTCCGGGCAATACGGTTGCAATTATGCATAGCTGCGGGAAATATGCTTGCGGATACAGACCGAACAAAAGTGTTGCTGTCAATGAATACTGCCCATTTACCGTAATACTCATCAACTCGCATACTTGTTCCTTATCAAGTCTGGAAAGATTAGGCTTGTTTTCCGAAAGCAGTCTTATATATTCATTTAATGCAGTTTGGTCAATAGATTTTTCCGATACTCTTGGAATTTCTCGGATGTCATCTTGGTATTTCTTGCGATATGCCTCATAGCTGTATATTTCATATTCAGTCATGGGTTCATCATTCGTTCCCACGCGAACGTACGAGCCCTTTAGTCTTCCCTTTCCTGCATAATAGCAAGGTCTTTCGGATATATCTATTGCCGGTACTTCGACAGAACAAAAATATTTTCCGTTTCTTTCGGCATAAGAAAACAGTGGGCGCACCTTTGGCGTCATAGAATCGCACTGCTCTGTAATTTTTTGCTGAATATCTTGGAGATCATATACGCCGCACTGATCAAAATTTTCCTTTTCGTCAACACCGAAGATAATAATTCCGCCATCGTCACGATTGGAAAAACTGGAAAGCGTATCATAAAAACGCTCCGGACAGCCACGTCTTGCGGCTTTCAGCTCTACGTGTTGATATTCGGATCTTGCGCGAACGACTGCGTCAATTAGATCCAACAAAGCTTCACTTGTCATGATTTCACCTCCTGTTAACATTATTATATTCAAAAAACAGAAAAAATCAATAACTTTTCAAAAAGAAGTGAAATTTTTAGTTAATTTTATTACACAACTGAAAAAGAAATGAAATTTCAGTTCTTTCATTTGTTTTGAATTGCATAATATATGGAGTTTTATAACGTTAAACGCCACACCGTGCCAATAATTATAAAACGCCGAATTAAGCAAAGGAATTTTTCTACCAAAGAAAAAGCCTATACTTATAAATAAAAAATGGGATTCAATCTCGCACAGTCCAACAAAACTGTTCAAAACTTGACTCCTTTTAAAATCATTGATACTGATAATCACAACAAATAAGCTTAAGACGATCGGCACTCACCGCAAATTGAAAAATCCCGCATGTTTATTTCTGTAAATTGACGTAGGGGCAAGTACAATGAAAAAGAAAACTCCTTTCCGAAAAAGAAAATTTTGTTATTTACATTAGTTCCTGTAGGAATAGCAAACTATATACCAATACAAATAATTATAGAATTTAATATTATAAAATTTTCTTTTTATTACGAACATTAAAAGGAATATTTACAATATTTATAGATAGCTTTTTGGTA
>CALAXC010000366.1 GCA_937894775.1 uncultured Clostridia bacterium | reverse complement strand
TGTCCGCATGCTTGCGCATGTGCTCCACCATTCCGTGGATATCCTTGAACTTAAAGGTTTCGCTGTCTACAGTTCCTTCGTGGCGGTTGATGATGGTGAGTCGCAAGGCATCGTACTTTGCGTGGGTATTTGTGTAGACGAATTGTACCTTGGCTCTTAAATCTTCACCGATAGGAGCAATCATTGTCTTACCTGCGAAAACCGCATCAGCCGAAATACATTCAGAATCGTCAAAGAGCCTGTGAAGCTCTTTTTCAAAAAAGGTCAATAGCTTGATCTCCTTTCTTACATAGTGATATCGAAGGAGTTATCCATCGATTCGGATTCCGTGATATCCATCAGATATTTCGGATCCACAATAACTTCGGACTCGTTTCTGCCATCGAAATAGGCATAAATGTGCGGTTTATCGATCCGAGCCTGATACACCGTTCCTTCTTCATCGAACCGTGTTGCGAACCACTCGGCAACGCTTCTGTCCAATGTCCACGAGAGAGCCTTAACGTTTTTAGCGTTAAATGAAGTAACGCCACGATAAACAGTTACCGTGGCATCAAGGTCATTCAGCGTATTCAGTTCGTCTTGGGACATCAGATGCCGTGGCTCTGCCGATTGAAACAACGATAGGAGCTTGGCTTGAGGCAGGTTGGGATCGTCATTCGGATTCTCTGAACGTATCCATGCATCGGCAAGGATCTGTGAGAAGTCCTTCTTGGACAGGTGATGAGCTGCGTATTTGAGGAACGTCATTCCGTAAGGCTTGTTCGTCATCATATAGATTTCAAACGCGCTCTTGGAGGAATCGATCTGCTGACAAACCATCTTGCGCCATTCATGCAGAGCATTGCTGTCTGCGGTAATGTCAATGCATTGCGGTTCGCCGTTTCTCATCACCATAGTGAAACCTGTGTTGGTGAAGGGATGCTGAACGACTATGGGCGAATAGGCAGTTTTGTTGATGTCGGTGTAAAGCAGTGTTCGTGCCATTGCCTTGACACCGTCGAGATTGGTTTCTTTCCTATTTACCATATGCTTTCTCACATCCCACCCATGGACATTCCGGGCAGTTCCATCTGATCGACGATCTCAACCTCGCTCATGTCGAAGTTGCAGAGGGAGTAATACTCTCGGCTGGCATAGGGATGTCTTTCGAGATATTCCTCGTTGGATGCGTTGATACCAAGGTCGGGATTTCCATAGGCGTCGGTGGTTTCATAGACTCGCTCGAAGCTGCCGTCTGCCATGCGGATATCCATACCTGCCTTGATCTGGTTGCCGTTCTTATCAAAATAGTTCATTGGTTCACCTCTTTCCTTACCATTGATAGCGGTCCTCAAAGCCTTCGCCTTTACGGAGTTCTGCCATGAGCTCATCTCTGAATCGCATATCTGTGCATTCGTCGATCTCGCCATTTTCAAACTCCAAAAGCGGAGTACCGTCTGCTTCTGCGATATATCCGCAGTCGTGTGTGTGAATGAAGTCAGCCACTTCTTTCATACTGTGAAGTTTTTTGCCCTCGTCATAGAGTCCGATATGACCGAGGAGCATGTCATAATACATTTCTGTCATGCTCACCCCCAATCCATCCCGAAGAGTTCATCGGGAGAGTAGTTGCAGGTGAAGTCAACAGATTCGATATTGTCGCAATGACCGGAGAGGAATCTCTCATCATTTTGCATTCGTAGATGAAAGTATGCTACTTCCGCAATGGTTGCAATGAAGGTTTCACCTTCGCCGTAGAGATAGGCTTCCGCATGAAAACTGATTTCGGTGTCTTCATCTATTTCGGTAAGAAATTCATCAAGCTTGGTGTAGCCTTCGACATCTTCAAACTCTCTTGGGATACCTGCAACGAGGAATTCCGCTTCGTTGCCATCGGGAGTTGAAACACGAACGTGGGAGAATAGAAGAGCCATTACATCCCACCCATCGTCATGCCGTCCGACATGAGGCGATCCTCGAACTCGTCTTGGTTGTCGATATAATAATCATCGCCCGAATGCCAATAGCTGACATACATGAAGCCACCGTAACGAGTGCCGTCAAGGTAGATCTCTCTCTGCTCAAATCCTTCGCCGAGACCGTCCGAGTTCTGACCGGAGATCCAGTCCTTGATATCCTGTTCTTCTTCCTCTGTGAGGGGGCCTGCTGTCTGTACGGTGATGCATCCGTAGAGCTCGCCGTTTCTGCGTTCAAAATCCCAATCAGCGGAACGAAGCTTTTCGGAGACACCGTTGTTGCCGTGGAAGTATTCTGCCATATTGCATTCGTCGCTGGCGTTATACTCCATCAAGGCTTGACGGATATCGTCTTCGTGACGAGCTGCAAACGCGGCATCTTCCTCATATCCATCCTCATCGATATCACCGTAGCAATCTCGGCTATGAACCTGAATGGTCAGCGGACAGTAGTACTTGGTTGTAACTGACTGAGGATAGGCTTCGGTCAGCATTCTGTTGAGTTGCTCATAGGAGGCAAGTCCTTCGACCTTGACGGTGTTCTCAAACTCTCGCTTGCTCGTATAGGGGAGGTTGTACATGAGAGCGATGGTGTCGTTCAAGGTGTGAAATCTGAATCCTGTGGGCAATGCTTTTGCGATGGCATTTTCTACGATCCCGTGGCATTCGAGTGTGAACGTGAGACCTTTGTCGGATTCCTCATTATATTTGATGTCGTAAGCACTTGCGTGAATCGCATGCAAATACGAGAGAGCTCCGGCTAACTGTCTGCGTTCTACGGGGAGCTGCACACGGGCGGTATAGTTGCCGTTTGAAATAATTGCGTTCATGATAGTTTCCTTTCTGTGATAATAAAAAATGCCCGACTCTCTTTGTTTAGAGAATCGGGCATTACTACAAATGATTTTTTAATTGAGGGGGAGAGCGTGAAGATGCCATTTTGAGCTTTCCTTTCAAGACATATTTTTTTAACAAAGATTTTTTTGAAAATAACGAAAAAAGGGGAGATACCTGCGATGAAAAATCGCAAATATCTCCCCTAAAAAGGCAAGGTAAAGGTTCACTTCTACTCCCTTGCTCAAAAATGCCGATTGGCATCTTTTTATTTTCACTAAAATCCGAATTTCAATTAAAAGATGAAAACAGGCGAAAAACGAAGAAAACCCGAGAAATCTCGGGTTTTCTTCTTGGCATCTTTTTTATCAAGATACATTGTAGGCGGATTCCGGAATTTCGCGCTTTGCGCGAATATTCGCACACTCTACGCCTGGCAAGCGAGCTCCCCGACGCTCTTCGGGCGGATATGCGAACCGGATTCCGCTGCGCTTCGCTTGCGGAGCGGGTGCGCTTG
>CALAXC010000365.1 GCA_937894775.1 uncultured Clostridia bacterium | reverse complement strand
AGTAGCATTAACGCCTACAAACAAGCCGTAGTTTCCGCTCAAAGCTCATTAGACGCGATGGAAGCGGGCTACTCGGTCGGTACGCGTACCATTGTTGATGTGTTGGATGCAACCACCACGCTGTACAACGCTAAGCAAGAGCTGGCAAATGCGCGTTATAACTACCTGATTAATCAGCTGAATATTAAGTCAGCCCTGGGTACGTTGAACGAGCAGGATCTGCTGGCACTGAACAATGCGCTGAGCAAACCGGTTTCCACTAATCCGGAAAACGTTGCCCCGCAAACGCCGGAACAGAATGCTATTGCTGATGGTTATGCGCCTGATAGCCCGGCACCCGTCGTTCAGCAAACATCCGCACGCACTACCACCAGTAACGGTCATAACCCTTTCCGTAACTGATGACGACGACGGGGCTTCGGCCCCGTCTGAACGTAAGGCAACGTAAAGATACGGGGTATCTGCCGCATTCTTCCCCCTTCTCGCATCCTCTATTCTGATGGGTATTTACCACTGGTCCCGGAAGACAAAAATGAAACGGACAAAATCCATACGCCACGCATCGTTCCGCAAAAACTGGAGCGCGCGCCATCTGACACCAGTCGCTCTCGCGGTTGCCACTGTTTTTATGCTGGCTGGCTGTGAAAAGAGTGATGAAACAGTGTCTCTCTATCAAAATGCTGACGACTGTTCAGCTGCAAACCCAGGCAAAAGCGCCGAATGTACCACCGCGTACAACAATGCGCTGAAAGAAGCCGAACGTACTGCGCCGAAATACGCCACCCGTGAAGACTGTGTTGCTGAATTTGGTGAAGGTCAGTGCCAGCAGGCACCAGCCCAGGCTGGCATGGCACCAGAAAACCAGGCGCAGGCCCAGCAATCCAGCGGGAGTTTCTGGATGCCGCTGATGGCCGGTTACATGATGGGGCGTCTGATGGGCGGCGGCGCGGGATTTGCACAGCAGCCGCTGTTCTCCTCGAAAAACCCAGCCAGCCCGGCTTACGGTAAATATACCGACGCGACGGGTAAAAACTATGGCGCAGCCCAGCCAGGCCGCACCATGACCGTACCGAAGACAGCCATGGCACCAAAACCGGCGACCACCACTACCGTTACCCGTGGCGGTTTTGGTGAATCTGTTGCCAAACAAAGCACTATGCAGCGTAGCGCAACTGGCACCTCTTCTCGTTCAATGGGTGGCTGATACCGATGGAAAGAGTCAGTATTACCGAGCGCCCGGACTGGCGTGAGAAAGCCCACGAATACGGTTTCAATTTTCACACCATGTACGGCGAGCCGTACTGGTGTGAAGATGCTTACTACAAGTTGACCCTCGCCCAGGTTGAAAAGCTGGAAGAAGTCACCGCCGAACTGCACCAGATGTGCCTGAAAGTGGTGGAAAAAGTGATTTATTATTTGTTGTCAATTTGTTTTATTATTTATCCAATGATATTAGTTTAGATGATGCTTATAGTCTTGCGATCAAAATTGATAGTGAAACCGCACTTTATAAAATATATTTCAAATAATTATCCAGTATTATATTGGCTTATTGGAGTTTGAGAAAAACCAATTCAAATTGCTATAAGGAGGCAATATGGAGCTTCAAAAATTTTGTGAAACATACTTTCCGTTCTGGAACAGCCTTACCGAGGCCGACAAGAAACTGTTGTGCGAAAATACGATAGAGGAACACTTTGACAAGGAACAGCCCGTTCACGACAATATGGGCTGCTCGGGGCTTTTTATCGTGCGCTCGGGCAGATTGCGCCTGTATATGCTCTCTGAAGAAGGCAAGGAGATCACGCTCTACCGCCTTGTGCCCGGTGATATCTGTATGTTATCCGCTTCGTGCGTATTGAACAGTATCACCTTTGACGTATATGTGGATGCTGAAGTTCCGAGCGATTGCTACCGCATCAGTAGCGCGGCTTTCGGAGACGTTAGCTCTCGCTATCTTGAAGTGAAGAATTACGCCCTTGAAACTGCCGTCGGCCGTTTCTCGGACGTGATGTGGATCATGCAACAGGTCGTGTTTATGAGTATGGATAAGCGTCTTGCCATCTTTCTTCTTGAAGAAACGCAGGCAAACGGAACGGATACCGTCACGCTTACGCACGAAATGATCGCTCGACACCTCGGAACAGCCCGTGAGGTGGTTACGAGAATGTTAAAGCACATCGCATCTGACGGACTCATTGAGGTCACGAGAAAAGGTATTGTGATCAAAGATAAAAAGAAACTCCAAAATCTTGCATACTAAAGATCAAAGCCACGGTTCAAGCGAGCCGTGGCTTTTGTCATATATGCGATTATTCTGTTACAGTTCCGTATTTCCAATCATTGATACCGCCGAACTCCTTAATATTCGTATAGCCTAACGTCGCAAGCTCATTTGCGGCGTTTTTGCTTCTTCTGCCGCTTCGGCAATAGACGAGGATCAGCTGATCCTTGTCGGTTAATATGCTTTCTGCTTTCTCTCCGATCTCATAATCCGGAATGAGAATAGCTCCTTCAATATGTCTCTCGGCAAACTCCTCGGGGGTTCGCACGTCGAGAATAATGTATCCGTCCTCGCTATCCATAAGCGCCTTTGCCTCGGCAGGAGTGATCTGCTCATAGGAGCTTTTGTTATTACCGTGGCATCCTATAAGCAGAGGAATGAGCATCAGCGCAACCGATACGGCAATTATAATGCGCTTCATCACACAAGCTCCGCAAGAATGGCGGCTTTGGGTCTTGCTCCGACGATTCTTGTTTTTTCTTTTCCGTCCTGAAAGACGATCAGCGTGGGAATACTCATCACGCCGTATTTCATAGCAAGGGCGTTTTCATCGTCTACGTTCACCTTGCCAACGGTAATGTCCCTTCTTTCCTCGGCGATCTCGTCCACGATGGGAGAAACCATACGGCAAGGTCCGCACCAATCGGCGTAGAAATCCACGAGAGCCGTGCCGTTTGCGATTGCGTTATTAAAATTATTTTGATTCAGTTTTTGTACTGACATAAGATATACCTCCTTGTTCTTTTTTATCGTCACTTACATTCGGTGCAGACATATTCGGGCACCGTTCTTTCGTTTATGACCGACTCATAGAGCCGCCATCCGCCTGCGAGATTGTAACACTCAAAGCCGTTGCCGGCAAGAATGCGGCAAGCGATATAAGAGCGCAAACCGCTGTGACAATGCACGTACACGGGCTTGCCTGTGGGGATCTCACCCATGCGCTCACGCAACGAGTCAAGCGGAATGTGCATAAATCCGTCGATTCTTCCGCGTGCGACCTCGGTATTGGTTCGGGTGTCAAGCAGCGTCACGCTTCCGTCGCGTGGGAGCTTTTCCACGTCGTGCCAGAAGAACTGCCCGATCTTGCCCGTGATGACGTTTTCGGCAACAAATCCTACCATATTCACGGGATCCTTGGCAGAGCCGAAGGGCGGCGCATAGCAAAGCTCGAGTTCTGCAAGGTCGGTCACTTTCGCGCCGAGCCGCATGGCGGTGGCGATCACGTCCATACGCTTATCCACGCCGTCAAAGCCCACGATCTGCGCGCCGAGAATTTTTTGCGTAGCCTTATCCCACAGCACCTTGACCGACATCATAGACGCCCCCGGATAATAGGATGCGTGGGATGCGGAATAGGTGTAGGTCTTGTCATAGTCGTAGCCTGCGGCAGCCGCGCTTTTTTCGTTCAGACCCGTGGTGGCGACCGTCATATCAAAGAGCTTCAGCACCGACGAGCCTTGCGTGCCCTTATATTCCGAGGGGATACCGCAGATATTATCCGCCGCGATGCGTCCTTGCTTGTTTGCCGGACCTGCAAGCGGAATGAAGGACGGCTCACCCGTTACAAAATTCTTGACCGCCACAGCATCGCCCACAGCGTACACGTCGGGAGCGCTCGTCTGCATTTTCTCATTCACAATGATACTGCCGCGTTCGTTTGTTTCAATCCCGGCTGACTTGATAAAAGCGGTATCAGGGCGCACGCCTACGGACAGAAGAACCATATCCGTATCAATGATGCCTCTGTTCAACTCCACGGTCAAGCCGTTGTCACTATCTTTAAGAGCAACCACACCGTTGCCAAGGGCGAGCTTAATGCCTTTCGACTTGATATATCTGTGAACGTCTGCCGCCATATCGAAATCAAGGGGAGCGATAAGATGGTCGGAAAGCTCGACGATGGTCACGTCAAGTCCTGCGTTGGCAAGATTTTCAGCCATCTCCACGCCAATATATCCACCGCCGACAACCACCGCCGATTTTGGATGCTTTTCGTCTATATACTGTTTGATTTTCATCGTGTCGGGAATGTTGCGCAGGGTGAACACCCTGTCACTGTCGATTCCATCAATCTTCGGGCGAATGGGAGAAGCACCCGGAGAAAGAACCAAGCTGTCGTATCGCTCGGCGTATTCCTCACCTGTTTTCAGATCTTTGACCGTAACGATCTTGTTTTCGGTATCAATGGCAACCGCCTCGCTGAATGTGCGAACTTCGATATTGAAACGAGCCTTGAAGCTCTCGGGTGTTTGCAGAGTAAGATTTGACTTCTCGGTGATCTCACCGCCGATATAATAAGGAAGTCCGCAGTTTGCAAAGGAGATGAACTCTCCGCGCTCCAAAATAACGATCTCGGCTTTCTCGTCAAGCCTCCTGAGTCTTGCCGCGCAGGACGCACCGCCTGCCACGCCTCCTATGATCAAGGTCTTCATAAGCTTACCTCCGTTTTTCTTTCTGTGAGTATATTTTACCATACCTTTTTCGTGTCCGCTGTGACTTTTGTCACTCAAGCGTATTACAAGAATATTATATCATATTTTGTGCCACATATCAACACAAAGCAGCTTGTGACAAAAGTCACGGACAGGACTCTGCTTTCGTGTTACAATAAGCAAGGACGAGTAAGGCAAATGCGGTGTATAAAAATTACACCGCCTTAAACAAAGATATAAGTCGAAAATGAACACTTTTTGTCCGAAACAAATCATCAGAATAGAAATTCTATACAAATTCTATCAAAATTCTAAAAATTCTATTGACAAATTCTACTTAATATGATAGAATTAAGAAAAAAGGAGGTAGAATTCTATGAATTACGATACTATCATTGTAGAATTATTGGCAAAAGTAAAAATTTTGGAGAAACGAGTTAACAAAATGGAGAAAAGACTTATCCAAGAAGGTGTGTTCGATGAAGATGATGCCTTTGACGATGATTGGGATATAGAGATTAGTGAAAATATTCCAGAACCTAAAAAAGAGAAAAAAATAACAACTGAAGCGATAAGATTTCATATCAATCGGATGATTGAAAGTGCGAGAATGAACGGAAAGTCAAGCATAACAATTGTTGCACGCGATATTCACAATAGTTTAAACTTGAAAAGGTCTTACCCGATGGTGTGCAATGCAATGCGTCAATGTATGAAAAAAGGCGATGTTGTTATTCATTCCACAGAAAGCGGATACTCGTCTACTCTTGAAATAAAATATTATACATAAACAAGGCGCGGCAAAACCGCGCCTTGTTTAACATAAGGGGTACGGAAGAATGAAGAAAAACGGTGAACTCTCACTTGAACAGTTAAGGCAAAAGCTACATATCAGCAAACGCAAAGCAGCTTGGATGCTACAAAACGGTGTCATACCGTGTAGAATTGTAGATACTCCAACGCACCTCAGATACTATGTTAAGGAAGAGGATTTGAGGGCGTATATGAAGCAAAGCGTAACCGAAAGCAAGAAGGAGTTTATCCGAGGACAATTCTCCTCCCGTAACAAAGATGCACCGCAGACTGAAGAAGCCTGCGGTGCAGAAATAAGTGTGTTCGCCTACCTAAGCAGAAAGGATAGGAACAAGTTCGAGCGAATACTTGAAAAGAGACTCGCAATATACCCCGACGCATTATCCGTCTACCGAGTAGCGAAAATTATAGGCTACTCCGAAAGGACAATACGGTGGCATATAGCTAAAGGAAGACTGTTTGCCACACTCCAAGAACGCAAGTACCTCGTGTCAAAATACTCGCTCATTAAATTCCTCGCCAACGACAAAGGATTTGATATGCAGCCGAAATCAGAATGGCACGAG
>CALAXC010000364.1 GCA_937894775.1 uncultured Clostridia bacterium | reverse complement strand
GAGAACTTTTGTCTACCAAAAGTTCTCTTTTTGTTTATCCAAGCCGCAGGCTTGGCATATCATCACGACGCAGTCGTGTATATCATCAGCCCCTTTGGGGCTGTATCTCATCACGCGTCAGCGTGCATCCTCCTGCGGCTTGATGATATACAACACTTCGTGTTGATGATATGCAATTCCTGCGGAATTGATGATATACAAGGCTACGCCTTGATTTATTTGCCAAAGTATGATATAATATTCTCGAAGGGAGTGATTATATGGCAAAAAACTATTTATTGATATATTCAGAGCAGCTTGCAACCGAGATAGAGCTGCTTTGTCAAAATATTAAGGCTCCTTCCAACACTCTTTTCCAAATTCGCAAAAGTTCAAGTAGTGTGTATGCGAATATCCGAGAAGCCAATTACGGACAAAGCAAGGCAGATATGCTTTCGAAATTCGAAATTGCCCTTAAAGAATGTAGCGAAACAGAAGGATGGTTAAAGTTGCTGTTCAACACAAACGGTATTGATGAAGAAACATATAAAAAATACAGAAATCTTTGCGGTCGTATTCGACGAATGTTGATTGCGAGCTGTAAAACACTGAAGGAAAACGAGAAATGAACAATACGAAATGGACAGAGATATTCAAAGAATTTTATTATGGCATTGAATGTGCCGAGGATGAAAATTTAAGTAACATACTAATTCCATGGACAACCAAAACGACAAATGGCTATATATACTCTGATATGACATGGACGCATTTTGGCGTTGCTATGGAAAATTCAAAAGAGATAGAATGGTTAAAAATTGATTTAACTCCTATAAACAAAGAAATTGTGCTTGATGTTTTGAAAAAAATTCATGTTCCCGGTGAGGTATTCGACGATTGTGTTTATGTATACGGTTATCGAACAGATGTTGACTACATAAAATAATATACAATTCATTTGGACACCTTTTGTTCGTTTTTACCCCTGTTTAGACACCTTTTTACCCGTTTCAGGCAGAAAAAAGCACACATTTGTCTACCGGACGAATGTGTGCTTTTTTCAACGAAATTTGCCCTTACGGGCAAGTGAAATATTTATATAATAAAAAGTGAGCCTCAAATGTAAATTTGAGGCTCCTTTTTTTGTTTATGCTGTTTTAGTGAGTGTTACGTTTCCTGCAGGAGCGGTGAAGGTAAGAAGACCGTTAGAAGAGGTTGCCGTTGTTATAACATTACCGTCAACCTTGATCTGCCAAGTGCCGCCTGCCAAACCGTCAACGTAGTATTGCATAGAGCTGTTGCCTTCTGCCGTGAAGGAAATTGCCGTTGAAAGATAAGAGCTTGAGCTGATTATGTTTTTCTTGGCAAATACCGCAACAATGCTATTGTTGAATACTGCGCCTTCAACGTCACCCGCTGAAAGGTTAGTGGATACATTGGTAATGGGCTTTGATTCGTAATTTGTTGTGTTGTCCTTGTCGGTAACATACATTACGTTGAGCATCTTATCACTCTTGGCGTTTGATGTAGAAGTGATCTCAACACGTCCCCACGTCTTATCGTCGTAATCAACAGTGTTCTGAACACCGTTTATAAGATAGTTCTTTGATGTGCTTGGGGTATATGTTCCGTTTACAAGGGTTCTGCCGCCTATGCCCTTAAAGCTTACGTTGTCAGAAAGACATGTGAGAACAAGTCTTCCGTCACCGTTTTTAGTTTCTATCGTTTTTTTGGTTGAATTTACGGTAGGAGCATCGGGGGAGGTGATATGAAGCAAGAATTTCTTTGCATATGATGCGCTGTCAGCAGTTATAGTATCGTAAACAAAGAATGCCATAGGAACATTTTCGTCACCCGTATAAACTGTTAACATTCTTCGTCCGACAAAATCAACTGTAGCCGCATCGTATGCATTGGTTATATTTCCACCGATATATGCATATTTAGGCTGTGTTTTGGCATCATCGTAATATCCGTGTCCTTTGCCGATAACTTTACCGGTCAAATAAGTTTCAGATTTCAATTCTGTAAGATTAGTTGCTTCTTTAGGCCATATTTGACCTCCGGAATACCATTTTGTAGCTTTGTCGGTTGAATTTGTATTTGATTTGTTAGGATCAAAAATAAGCAAACCGTTATGTCCTACTGTTGCTTGATGATAATACCTTGTGTGTTCTGAGCCATAGCCTTTATAAACGCCTGCATCGGCTGTAAGCATACCCTTGTAGTAGATCATAAACGTACCTGCATCTGCGTGCTCGTGATTAGCGGTGGTTCTTTCCTTGATCTTCATAAAGACATTTGCAGAAGCATCGCTGTTCCAAGCTTGATGGGTTATATATTGACCAACAGGAGAACCGTTATATTGAATGAGATCCATTCCTTCATATCGGTCGGCGGCGGGCTCGATATCTGCAAGACCACAGAGCGCTACGTACATAGCCGAGGTAAGTTCTATTGTATCTGAGCCGAATTTATAGGTGTCTGGAGTTAAATGACGAGCTTGAGCAAGCATAGGCTCATCTGCAAACAGATATGCTGAAATATATGCTAATGCTCTCAATTTGGTTGCGGATTTCGTTGCATAAGTTCCGTCACCGTCAGAAAATATCAATCCTGGAGCGCATTCATATCCGAGAAAGTTTCTTATCGTTTTGTCAAGGTTTTGATAAGGTTGAGTTCCGGTTGCTGTTTTGAGCATCCAAGCCGAGTACATATCTGAAATGTGACGTCCGTAAATATAGACGCCTGTACCTTGCTGTGAAATGCCCGACTGGAAATAATAGTTTCTGACAGGAACGTATTCGGAGTAAACTACAGCTCCGATATAGTTCCACCAGGAATTATTATCACCGTAAAAGGCGATCGCTGCTGAAAGATAATCACGGAGGATCTGACGCTCAGATGCGTGACCTGATACAGCACCTATCTTTGTGGGCGGATAGCCTACCGACATTTTCCACTGATAGTGTGTTGTGCTGGTATAAGAGGGATCTCCGCAGGTTCCTTTTGCGGTTTTGTTCTGAATTCCCGCCATAAGCTGCGTTTTATCTTCTGCTGTAAGAAGATCATAACACCAGTCATATACGAGAGCGCCTGTAAACATAACGTTACCGTATTCACGCTCCATATTAGTGTTGATATATTGAATATCAAGTGTTCTGAGATACTGTTTCATACAGTGTACAGCTTGAATACCGTAAAGCTTATGTCCTTCGACAAGATAACCGAGCGCTTTTACCTGTATAAATTCAAGATAGTCTTTTCTGTAGTTGTGTAATCCGGGTCTTCCGTCATAATCTTTTGTAGCTTTTCCAAGCTTACCGTTATTTATTGTAGATGTGTCGGCATCAAGTAACTCATAAAAGCGTTTGTTGGTCGCATTATCTTGCTTTAGCGCTTTTCTTACAGTAGGCAAGGTTTCTTTTGTTACGAGCAAACGGGGGTGATCCTGAGTGATCTGAGGAAGTGTTGCGTTCCATTCCGCTTTCGGTGTACCGATACTTGCATCGACCGAACCTAAATCATATCCCTCTTGTTTTGTTTTTATTTCTTCACGTAGAGCTTCATATTTAGGCATAAGCTCGGCAAGAAGTTTGTCGTTTTCTTCTTTTTTCTTTGCGTCTTCATCAATTGCTTCATCTTGCTTATCATCACTTGGATTATTCGGCTCGTCATCGCCTTCGCTTGGAGGAGTTTTTTCTTCCTCTTCTTCTTTGTTACTTTCTTTTTCGGTGTTGGAAGAAGAAGTGCTTTCCGATTCGGATGAAGAGTCGGTGATATCATTAGTCGGGAGATCTATGATAGTATCTTTGCATGAAGCAAGGGTGGTTAATATGAAGATCAATGTTAGGAGGGAGGCTACAATTTTTGATAATTGTTTCATAATATAGCTCGCAGAAAAGTTCTGCCATTCCTTTATTTATTTTTTTTCAGACCTATTGCGATTTTTGCTTTTGCGACAATGTTTTCTGCGGTAAGACCGTACATTTCAAGTAATGGAGGAACCTTTCCGGAACGTCCGAATACGTCATTGGTTCCAACGCGGATTACGGGAACTGGGAAGCTCTCGCATACTGTTTCCGCAACGGCACTTCCAAGACCGCCAATAATATTGTGTTCTTCCGCAACAACTATTGCACCTGTATCGTGAGCAGCTTTAATGATTATTTCTTTGTCAAGGGGTTTTATTGTGTGTATATTTATGACTCTTGCGTTTATTCCGTCTTCGGCAAGGGCTTTTGCCGCGTTTGCTGCAATGTCTACCATAAGTCCGGTTGCGATGATAGTTACATCTGTACCGTCTTTAAGACAAATACCTTTACCAAGTTCGAATTTATAGGTTGTAGGATCGTTATATACAGGAACGGCGAGTCTGCCAAAACGGAGATACATAGGACCGTTATATTCAAGCGCTGCTTTAACAGCAGCTCTTGCTTCAATGGCATCTGCGGGATTGACTATTACCATACCCGGAATCGAGCGCATAAGTGCAATATCCTCAAGACATTGGTGGGTTGCACCGTCTTCGCCTACCGATATTCCTGCGTGTGTTGCACCTATTTTTACATTGAGGTGCGGATATCCGATAGAGTTTCTTATTTGCTCAAAGGCTCTGCCTGCCGCAAACATAGCAAATGATGAAGCAAATACCGTTTTTCCCGATGCTGCAATTCCTGCCGCAACGCTCATCATATTTCCTTCTGCAATTCCGCAGTCGAAGAAACGTTCGGGATATTTCTTTTTGAATATGGCGGTTTTTGTTGCCGCTGCAAGATCGGCATCAAGTACGACAAAGTCATATTCGTTGGCAAATTCTACGAGAGCATTTCCGTAGCTTTCTCTGGTTGCTATTTTTTCTGCCATTTTTCTGCCTCCTTACTTTGTTATTGAAGCGGTTATTTCAGCTACCGCCTTTTCATACTGTTCGTCGTTTGGCGCACTTCCGTGCCAGCTTACCTGGTTTTCCATAAAGGAAACACCTTTGCCTTTTATTGTTTTTGCAATTATAGCTGTTGGTTTACCTTTTACTGCTTTTGCAGCTTTAAATGCATTGTCGATCTCTTCAAAATCGTGACCGTCAATGCTTATAACGTTAAATCCGAAAGCTTCAAGCTTTTTATCGTGAGGTGTGGGGTTCATTACCTCTGCAACAGGACCGTCGATCTGCAAACCGTTCCAGTCGATTATAAGACAGAGATTGTCAAGCTTATAGTGAGCTGCAAACATAGCAGCCTCCCAGATCTGTCCTTCCTGACTTTCACCGTCACCTACTATAGCATATACTCGGTGAGATTTATTATCTATCTTCGCCGCAAGAGCCATACCGCAAGCTGCCGAAAAGCCGAGTCCCAAGGAGCCTGTGGTCATATCAACACCGGGCGTACCTTTCATATCGGGGTGCCCCTGAAGAAATGAATTTATATTTCGAAGATTTTTTATTTCACCTGCATCGAAGAAGCCTTTTTGTGCGAGTGTAGCATAAAGGGCGGGAGCGGTGTGTCCTTTTGAAAGTACAAGACGGTCACGTCCGTCCCATTTTGGATTTGTGGGATCTACGTTCATTTCTTCAAAATAGAGATAAGATAAAATATCGGCTATAGAGAGAGAACCGCCCGGATGTCCTGATGAAGCCGCATGTGTTCCTTCGAGTATCTTTAAACGAATCTGAGCGGCTATTGCTTTTAATTCGTTGATTCTGGTCTGTTCCATAATATTTAAACCTTTCGCTGATTTTATATAATTTTGTGTAAAGGGAATTAAATTTTTACAAAGCCAAGCTTTTTCTGAACCTTGCCTAAAGTTCTGCGTGCGTAATAAGAAGCTTCTTCCGCGCCTTTTTTCATCTGTGCTTCAAGAAAAGCTTTGTCGGAAGCGAGCTCTTTAAATCTTGCCTGAACGGGGGAGAGCGCATCTGCACAGACCTCTCCGACAGCGAGCTTGAAATCACCGTAGCCTTTTCCTTCAAATTCACGTTCTATCTCGGCAAAATCTTTACCCGTAAAGCAAGAATAGATAGTCATAAGATTATTTATTCCGTCTTTTCCTTCGGCAAAACGAACGCAAGTATCCGAATCCGTAACGGCTCTTCTGAATTTTCTTATTATAGTGTCCTTGTCGTCAAGTATATAAACTACAGCATTGGGATTTTCGTCGGATTTTGACATTTTCTTTGTAGGCTCTGCCAAAGACATTATCTTCATTCCCGATTTGGATATTATGGGTTCTGGAACGGTGAAGGTGTCGGGATAAAGCTGATTAAAACGTTCGGCAATATCACGGCAAAGCTCGACATGCTGCTTTTGGTCGATACCTACGGGAACTACGTCTGTCTGGTAAAGAAGAATATCCGAAGCCATAAGTGTGGGGTAGGTAAAAAGACCTGCGTTTATGTTGTCGGAATGCTTGGAGCTCTTGTCCTTAAACTGCGTCATTCTCGAAAGCTCACCGAACATTGTAAAGCAGTTGAGTATCCAAGCAAGCTCTGCGTGTTCGTGAACGTGTGATTGAACGTAAAGTGTGTTTTTGTCGGGATCAAGTCCGCAAGCAATATAAAGAGCAAGTGTCTCATAAGTGCGCTTGCGAAGCTCTGCGGGGACTTGACGTACTGTGATCGCGTGTTCGTCAACTACGCAATAAAAACATTTGTATTCCTCGGAATAGGTGGAAAAATTACGAATAGCTCCGAGGTAATTTCCTATGGTTAAATTTCCGCTCGGCTGAACTCCCGAGTAGGAAATTTTCTGATTTTGAAACATATATCGATCCTCCGATTGAATTTAACAAATAGTAGACAGTGTGCCAATATGATGAAGTCATATTTCGGCAAATACTTCTCCGAGTCTTTTAATACCCTCGATGATCTGCTCATCGGAAGGTGTTGAATAATTAAGACGGAAAGAAGGGGAAGGCGCTTCGGTATCACAGTTGAATGCAGTACCGGGAACTACGGCAACCTTCTTTTCTATAGCTTTTTTCACTACGAATGAAGCATCGGTGCAATTCTTAACGGTTCCCCAGATAAACAGACCGCCTTCGGGACGTGTAAAGGTTACTTTGTCCGAAGGAATGTATTTGTCTATGCAGTCAAGCATAAGATTACATTTGCGACGGTAAAGGTCGTTTATTTTTGCAATATGAGCATCAAGATCGCAGGTAGTGATATACTTATGGCAGAGCATCTGGAAAAAGAGGTTGGTGTGAACGTCTTCTACCTGCTTTGCAACTACCATCTTCGAAGCGACCTCGGCGGGTGCTATAACAAAGCCTATACGCATTCCTGCGGAGAGTATCTTGGAAAATGACGAACAGTAAATAACGAGTCCGTTATCGTCAAGACTCTTCATAGTGGGAATATCTTCTCCCGCAAATCTCAGCTCGCCGTATGGGTTGTCCTCAAGTATCATTATTTCATATTTTTTAGCGAGCTCGAGAACAGCTATACGTTTTTCTAAGCTCATACAGGTTCCTGCAGGATTCTGGAATGTGGGAATAAGATAAAGAAGTTTTGCGTTTTTAGTGTTTTTCAATGTTTCTTCGAGCTTTTCAAGAGAAATTCCGTCGGACTCCATTTCGACACCGATGGTTTTAACACCGTTTGAACGGAATGCATTTAGCGCACCGATAAAGCTCGGATTTTCACATATTACAGCATCACCTTCATTACAGAATGATTTGCAGGTAAGCTCCAAGCCTTGCTGACCGCCGGTAACTACAAGCGTTGTATCGGTATCTCTTACCATAGATTCTCCAAAACGACTTTTCTGTCTTGCCGCTATAGCTTCGCGTAAAGGAGTATATCCTTCTGTTATTCCGTACTGAAGCGCAAAAGATGCTTCATTTTCAAATATTTCATTTGAAAGACGTGCAAGATCTTTTACAGGGAAGGATTCAGGGGAAGGGTTACCTGCTGCAAATGAAATTATTGTAGGGTCGGAAAGACTTTTAAAAATTTCACGGATAGCCGACGGTTTAAGCTCGGCAAGCTTTTTAGAAAACTTATATTCCATTGTGTATCTCCTCAAAAAATATCTTTTCATATTATATTACCATACAATATGTGAAAAGTCAATTGACTTTTTAACTAAAATATGTTATATTATTATAAAACGTTGAAAAAAAGGAGTTTTATGATGATAAAAGTAGAAAGAAGCTCTGTAATGAATTTTGAAAATGCTATAAGAGGCGCAAGAAATCCTCTTAACAGCTGGGATAGGATGGACAGTGTTTACGACGAGTCTGGAAAATATGTTTTAGGCGAAAATGATCTCGCACTTGCGAAAAAGCTTGCGCGTGCAGGTAGTGACCATAGAAAGTTTTTGCGTCAGATATTCGTTTCTGTAGATATAACGGCACCGCTTTATTGGTGGAAGGAATTCGATACATATAAAGTCGGAACTGTTGCAAATTCTTGTTCTACTATGCATAAGATACATGCTAAAACGTTTGAAAGAGAAGATTTTTCTTATGACAGACTTGATGAGGGTGGTCTTGCAGCTCTTGATGCCGTTATAGATTATCTTGAAAGTGAAAGACAAAAATTCTGCGCAGATAAAACAAATAAGCAGGCATGGCATAATATGATACAGATATTGCCTACAAGCTATAATCAGATGCGCACGGTGACGTTGAATTATGAAAATCTTATAAACATATATTATGCGCGCAGATCTCATAAGCTTGGCGAATGGCATGTGTTCTGCGATTGGATAATGTCGTTACCGTATGCGAGTGATCTTATAGCGGTGAAGAACGAAGACCAATAATAATTTCAATATCTTGTTATTGTAAAAAAAAGCAGATTGCGTTTGTTTTGCGTCTGCTTTTTGTTATTTGTGTAGAAAGTTTTTTTATAGAAGATATTTTTTGAAAAAGCTATTGACTTTTCAGTGGAAAAAAGTATAATAAAATTGTGTTTTATTTCTTAAACATAAATTCATTTTACGGAGGTTCATTAATTATGAACAGAGTTTACAATTTTTCGGCGGGCCCTTCTATGCTTCCCATTGATGTCCTTAACAAAGCAGCGGCAGAGCTCGTTTGTTACGGAGAATCCGGAATGTCGGTTATGGAGATGTCTCACCGTTCTCCGGATTATGAAGCGATCATAAATGCGGCGGAGGCTATGCTTCGTGAGCTTATGAATATTCCGGATAACTATAAGGTGCTCTTCCTTCAGGGCGGCGCATCTACTCAGTTTGCGGCAGTTCCGCTTAATCTTATCAAGAGAACGGGTAAGGCTGACTATGCCGTGTCGGGACAGTTTTCGGGTAAGGCATTTAAGGAGGCTCAGAAGCTCGGCTATGACGTTAAATGCATAGCAACTACAAAAGATGACAATTTTGATCACGTTCCGGTTATTACCAAGGATATGGTAAGAGAGGATGCGGCATATCTTCATATTTGCTTTAATAATACTATCTATGGAACAAAATATCCTTATATCCCGGAGATCGGTGATATTCCCGTAGTTGCAGATATGTCGTCCTGCATAATTTCCGAACCGGTCGACGTTAGCAAGTTTGGCGTGATATACGCAGGAGCTCAGAAGAATATGGCTCCCGCAGGACTTACACTTGTTATAGTACGTGAGGACCTTCTTGATTATGCAGAAGAGAAGATGCCCACGATGCTTGAGTGGAAGACTATGGCAGAAAACGGATCTATGTACAATACTCCCCCTTGCTATACAATTTATATGGCTAAGCTCGTTTACGAGTGGATACTTTCCATCGGTGGACTCGAGGAAATGAAGAAGAGAAACGAAAAGAAGGCAGCTCTTCTTTACGATTATCTCGATTCTCAGAGCTACTATGTGGCTCCCGTTAAGAAAGAAAGCCGTTCAATGATGAACGTTACCTTTGTTACGGGCGATGCTGATCTTGATAAGAAGTTTGCAAGCGAAGCGGCAAAGGCAGGACTTAAAAATCTTAAGGGACACCGTTCTGTAGGCGGAATGAGAGCATCTATCTATAATGCGATGCCTTATGAGGGTGTTGAAGCGCTTGTAAGCTTTATGAAAAAATTTGCTGAGGAAAATCCCAAGGCGTAAAATATTTGAATTTTGAAAGAGGTTTTTTATGAAAAACGTACTTTGTCTTAACAAGATCGCTGCCGTAGGCACAGATCTTCTTGATAAGAATATATACAATGTGGGAACAGACGTTGAAAATCCAGATGCGATAATGGTTCGTTCCGCGGCTATGCACGAAATGATATTCGGCGCAGAGCTTAAGGCTATTGCAAGAGCGGGTGCGGGTGTAAACAATATTCCCGTTGACCGTTGCGCAAAAGAGGGAATAGTTGTGTTCAATACTCCGGGTGCTAACGCAAATGGAGTTAAGGAGCTTGCTGTTTGTGCGCTTATGCTTGCTTCCCGTGATATAGCGGGCGCTATGAAATGGGCGGAAACACTTGCGGGAACCGAAGGCGTTGCAAAGGCTGTAGAGGCTGGCAAGTCTAAGTTTGCGGGTGTGGAAGTAAAGGGCAAAACACTTGGAATTATCGGTCTTGGCGCAATAGGTGCGCTCGTTGCGAATGCAGGTATTGCACTTGGAATGAAGGTCGTTGGATGCGATCCCTTTATGAGTGTAGATGCTGCTTGGAAGCTTGATCCCGCAGTTGAGAAGGCGGCAACCTTTGCTGAAGTTTTCGAAAAGGCTGACTATATTTCTCTTCACGTTCCCGCAACTAAGGATACAAAGGGAATGATCAATGCAGAGTCTATAGCAACAATGAAGAACGGCGTAAGAATTATAAATCTTGCACGTGCAGATCTTGTTAATAATGCAGATATTAAGGCGGCTATTGCCGACGGTAAGGTTGCAAAATACGTAACCGATTTCCCGACAGAAGAAACTGTAGGAGTAGAGGGAATAGTTGCTATTCCTCACCTCGGAGCGTCTACCGCAGAATCAGAGGATAACTGTGCTGTTATGGCTGCTCTTCAGCTTGACGATTTCCTTCGTAACGGAAACATTAAGAACAGTGTGAACTTTGCAAACGTATCTATGGCAAGAAGCGGAGATGCAAGAATCTGTGTTCTCTCTGCTGCAACCGATACACTCGTTGCCGACATTACAGCCGCGGCAGGTGTTGCAATAGTAGGTATTGCAAGTAAGGCAAGAGGCGAAAACGCATATACTATCATCGACGTAAACGGTGACGCAACTGCGGCAGCAGCTAATATAGCAGCGCTTGACTCTGTTTACAGAGCTTATGCGATTTGATTTTAAAAAAGTCTTGGAAAGTTCCAAGACTTTTTTTATCAAATTTTATTGACAATATAGGGTGTTTGTGCTATAATAAGTTCAATATTTGAAATTTTAGAAATGCAAACTTGCAAATTTAAAAGGGAAATAAATTTTTGATTTAGGAAGGTAATCACAATGAGCTTTAAAAATCAGTATCTTAATGAGCTTATGGCAAGAGTTGAGAAGAGAAATCCCAACGAGCCTGAGTTCCATCAGACAGTAAAAGAGGTTCTCGAATCTATCGAGCCCGTACTTGAGAGCAATCCCGAGTATATTACAAGCGGTGTTATCGAAAGAATGGTAGAGCCCGAAAGAATTATCAAGTTCCGTGTTCCGTGGGTTGACGATAAGGGTAACGTTCAGGTAAACCGCGGTTTCCGTATTCAGTTTAACAGTGCTATCGGTCCTTATAAGGGCGGACTTCGTTTCCATCCTTCTGTAAACGAGAGCATTATCAAGTTCCTTGGATTTGAGCAGACATTTAAGAATTCTCTTACATCTCTCCCTATGGGCGGCGGTAAGGGTGGTTCCGACTTCGATCCTCAGGGTAAGTCTGACGCAGAGGTTATGCGTTTCTGCCAGAGCTTTATGACCGAGCTTCAGAAATATATCGGTCCTGACACAGACGTTCCCGCAGGTGATATCGGTGTTGGTGCGCGTGAGGTAGGTTACCTCTTCGGTCAGTATAAGAGACTTCGTGACGAGTTCACAGGCGTTCTTACAGGTAAGGGACTTCCTTACGGCGGTTCGCTCATCCGTCCTGAAGCTACAGGCTTTGGCGCAGTTTACTATACTGTTGAAATGCTCAATTATTTCGGTGACTCTATAAAGGGTAAGACAATAGCTATCTCCGGTTTCGGTAACGTTGCATGGGGAACAGTTAAGAAGGCTACCGAGCTTGGAGCAAAGGTAGTTACTATTTCAGGTCCTGACGGATATGTTTACGATCCCGACGGTATCAACACTCCCGAAAAGATCGACTTTATGCTCGAAATGCGTGCATCTTGCCGTAACAGAGTAGAGGACTATGCTGATAAGTTCGGTGTAGAGTTCTTTCCGAAGCAGAAGCCTTGGGGCGTAAAGGCTGATATTCTTATGCCTTGCGCTACTCAGAACGAGGTTGATATGAAGGAAGCTGAAATGATGGTTGCAAACGGTCTTAAGTATTATGTTGAGGTTTCCAATATGCCTACAACTAACGAGGCTATTGCATATCTTAAAGCAAACGGTGTTATCGTTGCTCCTTCTAAGGCTGTTAATGCAGGCGGTGTTGCCGTTTCAGGTCTTGAGATGTCCCAGAACTCTATGCGTTATAGCTGGACTGCAGAGGAAGTTGACGAGAAGCTTAAGGGTATTATGAAGAATATCTTTAATAACTCTGTAGCTGCCGCTAATAAGTATGGACTTGGCGACGATCTTGTTGCAGGTGCTAATATTGCGGGCTTCATTAAGGTAGCTGACGCAATGAAGGCTCAGGGCGTGGTATAATAAGTGGATTTATTTGGGGGGAAGAAACTTTCTTAAAAGAAAGCTTTCTTCCCCCAAACCCCTATTTTCAAAGAATTTAAAATATTTATACGATTTATTATACATAGTTTGCTTATTTGTAATTTTGTAATAGTTTGATTGTAATATTATTTGTTAGCGAACTTATCGGTAAAATTTATGATAATTGTCAAAAAATAAACAAAAAATAGTGCAACCGTACAAATTTTAAACAAAACGTAAAAAAAGACTTGAATATTTTGTAAAAATGTTATAAAATATATAATCGAGGGAGCAGGGGCTTCCTTATAGTAAAGAAAAAATTTTTTATATAAAAATGGAGGATTTTTATTATGTCAGTAAAAGTTGCTATTAACGGCTTTGGCCGTATCGGCCGTCTTGCATTCAGACAGATGTTTGGCGCTGAGGGTTACGAGATTGTTGCTATCAACGACCTTACAAAGGCTTCTATGCTTGCTCACCTTCTTAAGTACGACACCGCTCAGGGTCGTTACGAGGGTCACACAGTTGTTGCTGATGATGAGGCAAACACGATTACCGTTGACGGTAAGGTTCTCAAGATCTATGCTGAGAAGGACGCTGCAAACTGTCCTTGGGCAGAGCTTGGTGTTGATGTAGTTCTCGAGTGCACAGGTTTCTACTGCTCTACAGAGAAGTCTATGGCTCACATCAATGCAGGTGCAAAGAAGGTTGTTATTTCTGCTCCCGCAGGAAAAGACCTCAAGACTATCGTTTACTCTGTAAATGAGAAGACTCTTACCGCTGATGATAAGATCATCTCGGCTGCTTCTTGTACAACAAACTGCCTCGCTCCTATGGCTAAGGCTCTCAACGATTATGCTCCTATCCAGAGCGGTATCATGAGCACAATCCACGCTTACACAGGCGACCAGATGATCCTCGACGGTCCTCACAGAAAGGGCGACCTCAGAAGAGCAAGAGCAGGTGCTGCTAACATCGTTCCTAACTCAACAGGTGCTGCTAAGGCTATCGGCCTCGTAATTCCTGAACTCAACGGCAAGCTCATCGGCTCAGCACAGAGAGTTCCTGTTCCTACAGGTTCAACAACAATCCTCACAGCTGTAGTTAAGGGTGCTGACGTTACTAAGGAAGGCATCAACGCTGCTATGAAGGCTGCTGCTTCAGAATCATTCGGCTACAACACAGATGAAATCGTTTCTTCAGACGTTATCGGCATGAAGTACGGCTCACTCTTTGATGCTACACAGACAATGGTTTCAAAGATCTCTGACGATCTCTACGAAGTTCAGGTTGTTTCATGGTATGACAACGAAAACTCATACACAAGCCAGATGGTAAGAACAATCAAGTACTTTGCTGAACTTGCATAAGTTTATTTAACCGAAAGCAGAAAATCCGCCGGACTGTTACGCTCGGCGGATTTTTTAATCGGGAACATTTTTTATAATTCTGTACCTTTGTGTATTTTTTCTCCAAAAGCAGAGAATTGTAAAAAAGAAGAATTCTTTTGAAAAGGAAGTGTAATCGGAATGTATAGGATAGCTACAAAGAAAGTTCTTAATAAAAGCGTTACACAGATGGAAATCGAAGCGCCTCTCGTTGCCAATAAGGCAAAAGCAGGTCAGTTCATAATTCTCCGCGTTGACGAAGAAGGAGAGAGAATTCCCCTCACAGTTGCGGGAACAGATAAAGAAAATAAAACAGTAAAGATTATTTTTCAGACAGTAGGCGCAACAACTTTGAAACTTGCTGAAAAGAACGAAGGCGAGTATATCTCCGATTTTGCAGGACCTTTGGGAACACCCACACACACAGAAGGCATAAAGAATGTCTGCATCATAGGCGGTGGGGTAGGATGTGCTATTGCTATGCCCGTTGCAGAAGAATTCAAAAAACTCGGTGCTTCGGTTACAAGCATTATCGGTTTCAGAAATAAAGACCTTGTTATTTTAGAAGAAGAATTCAGAAATATTTCAGATAAACTCATCGTCATGACAGACGACGGCTCATATGGCGAAA
>CALAXC010000363.1 GCA_937894775.1 uncultured Clostridia bacterium | reverse complement strand
TACGTTGAAATGTTCAAGGCAACCAAAGCATTTTTGGTTGCGGATCAGAATACATACCCGTTAGCCGGCGAGAAAATTGAAAAAATGCTTTTCGATCCATCACTATCCCTGCGTCATATCAGTGAGATAATGAATTTCAACAACGAATACCATTTTAATTCTTTCTTCAAGAAATATGCGGGAATGACTCCAGGAGCCTATCGAAAATCCGTTGTGAAGAAGTAAAGAAAAGGCAATATCAAACCGTTATGGAATGATATTGCCTTTTGGTGTGAGATTTTATTGGTGCGGCAGAAAAATCATAAATTTATTACAAGCAGCGCAATAAAGGCGGTTGCGATACCAATCACAGCCTTGGAAGTCAATTTTTCCTTGAAAAAGAGACTTGCCATTAGTGTCGAGATTATAAGCGATGCTCCTTGGCTTAGCGGATATAGGCGCATACTGTCTAAATGTGAAGCTGCCATTGTAGAAAAATACGAATGTAGGCTCAGTGCCATAGCCATAATACAAATAAATACATATGCTCTTTTTGAGGCATTACCGTTAAACTTTACTTGTTCTTTGCCCGATGCAAAAACAAAGAAGAGAAAGAGTACGATCGAAGCAAATACATATGTGTAAAGATTAAATATCGAAATCGGTGTTTCGGGAAAGACATTGACAAAAAGCTTTTGCGAAGCACTTGCAATGCCATTTGCAAAACCGCAGCTAATCAACAGTAAAACAGAGCCGATAGAAAGCTTTTCTTTTACCGTGTTATTGTATGAACACATTGTCAGCACCGCCACAAGGAGAAGCGCAAAGCCAACTATCTGTCTCATAGCGATAGGCTCAGAATAAATAAGATATCCCGTTATGATCGGAACCAGTGTGCCAAGCATCAAAAATACGTCAAGCATCATATATGCGCTTTTTCTGACCGCAAGAAGCCAGCTTACAACAAAAAATGCTGTACCGATACCTGAGATGGCGGATATCAGAATAATATTGAGATCGAATGACAAATAGCCGATATCCGAGCTGAACAATATAAGAGCAAAGCTGAAGACTATGCACAGAAGCATACGAATCAGATTGAGCAGTACGGCACTTTTTGTGTTCTCCGCATATCCGCTTATCTTTTTTCCGAAGAATCCTTTTGTCGCACCGCAGATTAATGCCAGAGATAAAAATAAATACCCCATTTTACTCTTTTACCGTTATTGTACACATACTGTCCGCGTATAGCTCTATATACCAAAGCTTACCGTTAATTTCTATCTGTGTCTGGAAGCCGTAGTTGTTGGGGTTTACAAGAACGACGGTTTTTTTGCCGTCCTGATTATCGATCAATACTCCTTCTATCTCTCTTTGATATATCGGATAATGGCTCATATCCAAATTATATGCGTCGCTTGTTGAGATAGGATAGATCTGCGAATTCGAGGTTATGTAGGGAGCGATGTGTGAAAAGGCTTTATACTGACCGCTGTATGACAATTCGCCGCTTCTTGAGTCTCTTGTTACCAGACCACCGCAAATGCCCAAGAACGGGCCTATGTTAGGACCGCCTGTTTCATCGAGCATAAGATTCCAACCCGTGAAGGAACGGTAGCCTGCTTTTAGTGTCTTGATCATCATAAGACCCCATTTGCACCAATCGGTATCATAGTGATCGGTAAGCCTTGGACCGCCCTCGGTGAAGTGAAGCTCCAGATTTGGAAAGGCTTCTTTGACAGCTTTTGTTTGTTCAATATTGCCTCCATAGTAATGGAAAGCAACTCCGTCACAATCGTCGGATAATCCCTTGCAATTTTCAAGCGACCAAAGCACACGCTCAGTATCGTTGAAATTGTGGTCGTGCATCCAGATCTTTACATCAAGATTTTCCTCTTGTATCTTTTGCCGTAATAATTTAATAAATCGTGCTTCGATCTCGGGATGCCAGATACAAGCGGGCATTTTTCCGTTTTGCTGAGTGTTTGTCTCGTTTTGGGGTGTGATAGCGGAGACCTTTATGCCGTGCTCAGCATATGCCTTTATAAATTTGATCATATAGTCGGCATAGCAATCTACATACTGCTCTCGCATATATCCGCCGCACATAGATCCACCTGTTTTCATCCATCCGGGAGGACTCCAGGGTGAGGCAAAAAGGTAGATATCAGGATTTATTTCGAGTATTTCCTTAATCATCGGTATGATGTATTTTTCATCGCGCTCAACAGAGAAATGCTCAAGAGATGTGTCAAGTGGGTAGTCGTCATATGAATAGATTTCGGGGGAATAATCGCTTGAACCAACGCAAATGCGGCCAACCGAAAGACCGAGTCCGTCTTTGGTATAGATCTTGCGCAAAAGCTCTTTTCGCTCGGAAGGCTCCATCAAAGAAAGCTCATAGCAGGAAGAGGGCGTGATCGCGACGCCGAATCCGTCAAATCCACTATAGCTTTGATCCGAAACCTGAAGTGCCACTGCGCCGGGAACGTATTGTGAGGCAAATATTTCCCGTTCGGTCAGGGAATGATCCTTATCCGTAAATCTGATTTTTGCAGACATATTAATTTTTCCTTTTTTGTATTTTTTTAAAATTATATCATGGTAAATTCCGTGTGTCATTATATTTTTCACTTTTGTTATTGTATTTTTCAACAAAACGTGATAAAATATATAAGACTAAAAAAGGTAGGTAACGATATGGATAAAGAAACAGTATTACAGTGGTTTTGCTCTGATGTTGACTTTCTCGTAACGAAGGTACTGAAGCAATACTGGTACAAAAGCAAATTCAGCTATCTGAACAAACCGAGACCCGATTATGGATTAATGCTTCTCGTGAGGGGAAGTGTAGACTTTATAACCGAGGAGGGATCGGTCCCCGCTCGATCGGGAAACCTTGTTTTTTTATCTAAAGGTTCTCGGTATGAAGCCTTGTTTTCAGATGAGGCAGAGGATTATCTCATTTGCTTTGATAGAGACGAAGAAAGATTTTCCTCGTGCGCACCTATGATTTTATCCGAATCCGTTGATCTTACTTGCTTTGAAAAATTTAGAATTCTATCAGAAGAGAACAGATATACCTCACGTACGCAATTATATAACAAAGGGTCGTTTCTTTTGCTTTTAGACAGCATTGTGCAGTCTGTTAAGAATGAAAGCGATACGCATAGCAGCATCATAAATCTTGCGTGTGAGCTGTTAGAGAAAAACGAAAAGATCACCGTTGAGCAAATAGCGAAAAACTGTGCGGTCAGTCCAAGCTTACTTCGCAAGCTTTTCATCAAAAGGCTCGGAATTTCTCCGATACAATATCGAATGAATATGAAAATGAAACAAGCAATGTATCTGATCGAATCAACAAATATGACTGTGAACGAAGTTGCGGAATCTCTGTCATTTTATGACGCGGCATATTTTTGTAAAATCTTTCGAGTCCATACGGGTATGACTCCCACGCAATACGGAAAATGCAAACGAATATGAAAGAAAGGCAATATCAAACCGATTTTTTGGAATGATATTGCCTTTTTCTCTATGCCACCTTCGGCTGCACCTGACTTTGTGCCGCATTTAACATATTTTCTATGAAGATACCGTAACCTTCCGTCGGGTTGGCTACCATAACATGAGTAACCGCGCCGACAATGATGCTTATTATATAAATTAGATCCAACTCCAATTCCATAAAATCCCATATCAAGAAATGATTTTGCGTTTTCCGCTGTTACGCCGCCAACCGCAAGAAGCTTGGCATCGGATAGTGGCGCGGTGATCGCTTTTACATACTCTTTTGTTATCTGATCAGCGGGAAAGATCTTGATATAATCCGCGCCATATTTCAGAGCAGTTGCAATCTCCGTAGCGGTATAGGCGGCAGGGATAGATACCATTCCAAGCTTTCTTGTTAAGGTTATGATCCCGGGATAACAGTTCGGTGATATCATGAACGAAGCCCCTGCCAAAAAGGCAGATTTGACTCCTTCGCACGAAGTTACCGTTCCTGCTCCTACCAGTATT
>CALAXC010000362.1 GCA_937894775.1 uncultured Clostridia bacterium | reverse complement strand
CAAAGATAATGGCAGAAACAAAGAATTTTTATGTGTTGTAGAAGAACCAAAATTTGTTAATTTATTTGAAAAATTAAATATATTTGATGGTTACTATCATGTTTTGGATGGATTAATTTCACCAATAGATGGCATAAATCCTGATGACATTAATATTTCAAGTTTGATAAATAGAATAAAAGAGAATAGTGTCATGATTTCTAATAAAATTAGGAGCCATTGTTTTATATCCAGAAAGCCAACCTATTCTCCAGATGATTTCTCTTTGAAAGTTTTCCGCGCCAAAGATTTCGTCCATCATCTTTTTGAGATTTTCAACTTCATTGAAATCAATACTAATGAATATGCTTCCATCGTCAGCCAACAAGTTCCTTGCAAGTAACAAACGAGAATACATCATTGAGCACCAATCAGAATGAAATCTGCCGTTGGAGTCAGTATTTTTAAAAAGCCGGGCTCCATCAGAATCGAATTCTCCTGATGCCTCTGAATATTCTTCCGCTGAAGATGTAAAATTATCTGCGTAAATAAAATCATTTCCTGTATTGTAGGGAGGATCAATAAATATCGTTTTTATCCTGCCTAAATAGCTCTCCTGCAAAAGCTTCAAAGCCTCAAGGTTATCTCCTTCAATGTAGAGATTCTCGGTCGAATCCCAATTCTTGCTTTCCTCGGGACAGGGTCGCAGAGTCTTGCGAATCGGCTTGTTGGCTTCCACAATCGCTGCCTTTTTACCTACCCACGTAAATTCATATTTTTCATCGCCCGCAATAGCCTCCTCGGTCAGCATCTGACGGAGAATATCAAAATTGATTGCTTTCTTGGGCTTACCGTTCTCATCTACGGTTTCCGTGATGCAATTCGGGAACAACGCACCGATCTTTTCTATGTTCTGCTCGGTCATATTTACCGATTCCATTCTCATTTTTTCCATTATTTTGTTTCTCCTGATATATCTTTGATCTTTTTTGCTAACTCAATTAATGCGGGATCCGGTTTGAAATCTTTTAGAGATTTTTGCAATTCCAACAATTCCTGTGGGATAGTGATTTTATATTCTTTCATTGATGCCGCAAGCTCCTGCAACTCTTTTACAGCCGGCGGAATATCCAGTTGAATTTTTGATATTTCTCGCACGCTTTTCTGTATCTCTGCAAACTCAGGAGAAGCAAGATATTCCCTCATTGCGACTATTTCAGGCGATTTTGCTAAACGGCGATATTCCTCTATTGCCGAGATCATACCGCTGGAGTTTATCCCAGAAGCCATAGCCTGCAACTCTGCCAATTGTTCTTGCCAGCTCCGCGCGGACTGTACAGAATCCATATCCTTTATAGCATCGCCCATAGCCGTATTGAAATCCTGTTCGACTTCTTGTTGAACTGTATTCTCCTTGGCTACAATAATTTTACCAATTTCAGTATCAAGTTGCTCATTAATCTTCTTTATCAGTTTTGATGCAGAAGAATAGCTTTTGGCATTCATCGCATGTGCGTGCATTACATCGTTGCGAAAAGTCTTAACTTTGATAAAATCTGAACGCAATAGCGGAACAGCATCTTTTCCTATCAAGTTATCCCAAACAGTATGTTCGGACAATTGCTCTATCGCAGCAACTATTTCAGCTTTGGTAAACTGCCATGTTTTATCGCCAATTGTTTTCTTAGCATTTTGTACGAACTGAGCATCCGAGAACAAAAGAGTAAATATTTCACCGAAATCCTTGCTTTCCAAATCCTTTATGATCTCTGCATCCTTGGAATTTTTGCTCAGAGCACTTTTCAAATAAAGCAGTTTTCTCAGCTTTCGTTCAAATTCGTTAAAATGAGGAAAAAGAGCTTTATTATAATACGCAGAGCAACCGTTGCTCAAAACAATGGGATGAAATTCTCCAATGATATAATCGTGAACCTTCGATAAAGTATTTGCGCTTGGTTCACTTTCGCTTGACAAGGAAAATGTTGCAATCCAACAATCGGAATTATCAATATCATATATTTCAATTTTAATACCTTCGGGAGTATATTGTTCGATTTTTTCTTTCTCTGTCTTATTTATGAAAAGATATTCTTGAATCATGATATTTGCTCCAGCTCCTTTCTCATGCGTTTTAATTCTTCATTCAGCTGAATTTGTCTATTTAGCTGCTTCTCGCTACGCACCTTTTTTTCTAACGATGCGATATCTGTTATCAATTTGCGACGATGCGTTTCCGTAGCAATGTTTTCCTCAATGGTTACATTGACATCCCACGCAGCAATGTTTTCACCGCAAACAATCTGTTTTATAGTGTTTTCCCATACAATGTCAAGATCAAGTCCCAATAGCGGTATTGAAAGTTTATCAAGTTCCATCCACTCTGTATGGTACAGACGATTATGATAGTACGCAAGGCAATACTGTGTTTCATACTGCAAAAGGAAAATCATTCGCTGGGGTATCAGTTTTGGGAGGCTCGCAATAGCTTTTTCGTCGTACTTTTTGTTTTTTAAGACGATTTGAAGTATGTAAAAGCCTTGGACGGTCTTGCCTGCCGCAATCTGCGTAGTTGTCTGTGTAATCTCTCCAACAATAGAGATACGGGAAATATCAGCATCAAATTTTGCCTTCTGCGCTGTGTTCATATTGAATTTTTCATATATTGCTTTTTTGGGAAGCATTTTGGATACTTCCGCTTTTGATGGTAAACCTAACACTGATATGCCTCCTTATTGTAGATTGGATAGTTCCTTTGCACACATTTTTAATAGCTGAAACTTTAAATTTCCCAGAATATCTTCATCGGGCAACTGATTAAGCGGTTTGACGAATACACTTGCATGCTTGAATTCATTTTCAAACAGTTCTCCGTGCATCAAATAATTTTCTCCAACCTTCTTCTCGGCACTGTCACGCTGAAAAGGATACTTTGATAGCTCGTTGGCAGTTTCGATTATGGACTTTTCCAAATCGGTAAGATGGTGGCGTTGCTTTAAATATTCTAAAACTGTTGTGATGATAGTATCGTTTGTCATAGCGACTCCTTTATTTTACTACTAAGAAACAGATAAGCTCAAAATCATCAAGCCCTGAAATACCACTCTCAGCAAAGCTGATCTGCTCACCTCCGAGGAAGCTGCTGATATCGCTTTCTTCCTTGACGTGAATGATAGAGTGTATCGCATCGCCAAGAAGCTTGGAGCATACTCTCATATCCTTGCCGTCACGTGTTTCACGGTTAAATGCCGCACAAAGCTCGGCGTAGGGGGAAGTTTTGTCCTTGCAAAGATAGCGCATTTTATCGAGCAGCTCTTTTGGGGAGAGGTGGTCGCAAATGACCGATCCGTCCTCAGCCACATATACCATATAGAACGGGTGCAGACGGTTCTGATGTCCGATATTAACGGCATTTGTTCGGTTTTTGAGAACAAATATCACGCCTGCGGGCATATCCTCGCTTGCGGGAACAACTGCGTTCATACCAAACGGAACATGGTCGAGGTCGCCGTGATTCTTGGTGTACGACAGAAGATCAAGGCGAAATTCGTTGAGCCCGAGATCCATAATAGAGATACCGCTGGACATTTCCTCAATATCTACGACCTCTTCCTGAAGTCGTTTTAGTTGTGCTTTACGATATTCAAGGTCGCCTTTTTCCTCTGCATTGATAAGGTCATCGTCGCCCGTAGAGGTCATAACTGTAATCTTCATTCGAGTCTCAACGCGGCTCTTGAGATTGATGTAATCGTCAAGCGTTACGTTCGGCCAGAAGTTGACAAGCTGAATGTGAGCATTCTTTGATCCGATACGGTCGATTCGTCCAAAACGCTGAATGATACGAACGGGATTCCAATGGATATCATAGTTGATACAGTAATCGCAATCCTGCAGATTCTGACCTTCGGAAATACAGTCGGTAGCAATCAGCACATCGATGCTGTCGTTATTATTGGGCATCAGCACCTGCTTGTCCTTTGATATTGGAGAGAAGCAGGTCAGCACGTTGTTAAGCGTTGCCGAAAAGCGAGGGATGGTTGTTTTGCCGTCAACCGTTCCTGTGATCTGCGCTGTATTCAATCCATATTTATTTTTAACAAATGTAGATACGTTTTCATAGAGATAGTTCGCGGTATCAGAGAAAGCGGTAAATATCAAAATCTTTTTGTTGTCGGTATTGATGGGATGCTCGATCTTATTGGAAATCACATCAAAGAGCTGTTGGAGCTTACTGTCGTGTTCGGGGGTAATATCCGAAACCATTAAAATCACCAATTCGAGCGTTTCGGAGTCCTTGCGTAGCTCTCTTTCCCAGCTTTCGTAATCCATATCGGCAAGATCGATCTTGATTTTCTTTCCGATTGCGTGATCATCGATATTTTGATCGTCAAAGTCAAAATCGTCATCGGTATGAATTTCAAAACCATTTATCACAGAAGCACCGTGAGCTTTGAAATCCTCAATTTCCTTTATGGTATTGTCAATAAGCTCTTTGATTCGTTTTAACGTAAGGTTGAAGGAATATACAGAGCTTTCAAGACGTTTGAGGAGCTGAATACTCATCAAACGGCGAATACCTGCTTCACGACCTGCGCGGGTAAGACTCTTTTCCGTAACATCGGTATACTTATATAGCTTGCTTTCAAACACAAATGACGTGGGTGCATACACCAAAAGATTGAGGGAAATGAGCTGCTCATATATTTCGTTGTAGTTAATTGCACTATTCAGATCGGTTAAGTCCGGGCGGAGAGAGATTGGCTTCAGTCTTTCGGGGAATGTACCGATTTCTTCTGTATTGTAGAATTTTTCAATGTGTTTGCGGGAGCGCGCAATCGTAACGCTATCAAGCACTTCAAAGAAATCAAAATCAAGCGTTTTGAGCAGATTTTCGGTTGTGCGTTTTTCGGCAGGAAGTTCGCTCCACACGTTGAAAGCACGCTGTGCAAATCTGAAGATATCGTCAATTGAACGCTTGGTGTTCAGCTTATCGTTGATCAATTCTGGGTTGCCTTCATATGCTAACGCCAACTGATTTTTTAAATCGTTAAATCTGTTGTTTACGGGTGTAGCGGAGAGCATCAAGACTTTTGTTTTTACGCCGGGACGGATAACCTTATTAAGAAGCTTGAGGTAACGATTTTCTTTTTCGCCATATTGTCCCGACACCTCGCCGCCGTTGCGGAAATTGTGGGATTCATCAATTACCACAAGGTCATAGTTTTCCCAATTCAAACGATCAAGGTCAAGTCCGTTGGATGTGCCGTGATCACGTGACAGATCCGTATGGAACAACACGTCGTAGCGCAGGCGGTCTGCGGCGATGGGATTGT
>CALAXC010000361.1 GCA_937894775.1 uncultured Clostridia bacterium | reverse complement strand
TCTATTTTCGCGCGTTTTTCCGCAAGATCGTTTTGCAGGCGGATCAGCTCCGCTTCCTGCGAAAGGGCTTCCTTTGCCCCTTCGAGTTCTTCGTTTAATCGGTCAAGCTCGGTCAAATCATCCTGCCAGAAGCCGAATCCGCCCGGCAGCTCCATTTTGTGCAGGACGGTATGCGCACCTATCCTTGCGCCGTCGGGCGAGTCGAACTGCTCCACGGTCAACTCGATGGCAGAACCGGAGGAATAGACCGTTTTGCCTTTGCTGTCTGTGATTTGCGCACGGATGGGAAAGGTCTGAAACAGCTTTACGTATCCCTTGTTAGTCGGAATCATACCAAGCTGTATACAACATTCCAGTATACCTGCCACCATAAAAATCAGTGTTTCCGGCAGCTCGATGATATATGTGCCGTTGAGCTTTGGCATTTTTTCAGTTGCCAGCAGAATGCTCTCGGCAATCCCGATGACAAACGGAATAACGGTCAGCCATGCGTACTTTTTCGCGCTGCTTATACTGCATTTAAAACCAAGAACAAAAACAGCCGCCAGATACAGCGAATACTGCCATGCGGTAATGATATAAATCAGCCATCCGTAGGAATATTGCCCGTCCCAGCCGGCATATCCCGGCTGAAAGAGGAATACCTGCTGATGCAGATCATTTGTAAGCACCAGCAGAATCATTACAACGGTAACCGCACCGATCCAATACCATTTTTTTAAAATCCTCAACTCATCCTTCGACGAGATAAGCAGAGCAATATAAAAGAAAAAAAGAGGGATCAGAAGCATCGGCACATAATACAGATACCATGTATGGCGCGCCAGCACGTCCACGCCGGCAAATACGCTGTATTTGATGCCGCGCAGCAGAATAAGAAGTAAAGCCATACATGAAAGCGATTTCATTATGACCGACAATCCGCCCGCCCTCGGCAGTCTGTAAGCATAGTACAAAACCAAACACACAGATAGGAACAGCAGATAGATCGATGAAACGTTCCGCGTCGGAAACCGGTCGGGAAGGATGCTTGCACAAGGTATAATGTTGACCGCCAGAAGCAGATAGTATAGCGCAAGCCGCTTGAGCGTTGATTTCACTTCATGCATGTTTCTCAACCCCTCCGTTATCAGAATCATATCTATGATACCACCCGGATCAATATCCTGTCAACGTACAGTTTGCAACAATGAAAAAATAGTGATAAATCATATATATTGTCTAAAAGCCATGAGACGCTTCAGACAAGAAAAATAACGTGTAAGCCCTTGCGCTAATGCGAAATGCGTACCCCTGTACTTTTTAACGACGCAGCATAAGGGAACGCATTTTGTATTAAAATAAGTCATTACTTACAAATAAGAACGAAAGTTATGATACCATTGGTATTGCAACTTTCGTTCTTTTCTTTTTATCAAAATTGCCTGTAACACAAGGCTTTGGGGCTATGTGGCAAAAAAGAATAGTTTCATTATCTTATCCTCCGGCACTCATTTCGATGCTTTTTAGGGGTGTTTTGACACCTTGCAGCGATGCGGAAATTCACAATGAAACTTTTCTCAAAAGAATAATTTCATTGTGACCGAGATTAGTTTCATTGTAGGAGAAAAGTTTCATTGTCAAAAAGAATAGTTTCAGCGTGAAAAAACAGCCCTTACTACCGCTTGAGTAGTAGGGGCTGTTTTGCTTCATAGGATTATAACTGCAAAATGCTGATATCCATCTTCGTGTTTTCGATGTAGTGCTTGTACATTGTTTCAGCCGGAAGTAAACGAATCTGTATGTCCTGCAGACCGAGGCCGCTTAACATAGCAACTGGAACACATCACCAAAAACAGCCGCTACATTAGCACGATTGATTTCCTCAATAATAAGCAATCTCTTTAGCAATTTACAACCCTCCTCAATAGAAAGCAAACGGGGGCGGAACTTGTCCGCCCCCGAAGTATTACGGTGTTTCGACGTCGGAGCCCGTATAAAGGTATCTTAAATGAAAACCCGCGTCAGCGTCCTTGACGTCGTTGTAAGCGATGGTCACGCCGTATTCTACCGATACGTCAAGCCCCTTGTCGCCGAAGCCGTAAACGTAGTGATAGCGCGGGTGCGCATCCTCGATCGGTTTCGGCGTGCGCCGCGTGACCCACGTTTCATCCTGGCAGAGATACGCCTTTTCGGCGATCTTCCTGATCGTGCTGCCTGCGGGCATGGTTTTCGTCTTTTGAGTTGCGCCGCTGCCTTTGACGCAAACGTCTTCCCACGCGCCGCCGCTGTTTTTTCCGATATAGGACTCGGTGACCTTGCCTTTTTTCATAATGACATACCAATAGGTATTGCCTTTACCGCCGAGAATATGATCCACGTCATTCCGGTATGCCTGATAAAACTCAAAGCCGCCGTTTTCTTCTACAAGCTGAATGAAGCGTTCTTCAAACATAACATGTCCTCATAAATTGATCTGCCGATAGAAACCAGAGCGGCTCAATATTGATTCACTGACACAAAAATATTGATCTGTGCGGTAGCGTTGCTGCCTATCCGGATCTGCAGCGGAATTCCGTTATATTCATAATCAGCGACATGCTGCTCTCCGCCGGTCAAAGTATTTACGGTGTCAACCGCAAGCCCTGCATCAGTAAGCATAGCGGCGAGGTCCTTCAAAGTGTCAGCGAGGGTTTCGTTGTCCGCGTAGCCGGTCACAGACAGGCTGTCATTCGCTATCATCAGAAGGACATTCTCTCCGGATTCTGTGTAATCAAGAGCCGGCAGTCCAATGGATGCCCACATCTCCTCGGTTGGCCAGGTATCACCGTCGCTGCCTACCGCATCCTGAAAAGCATAAAAGACATTTTCAGGGATTTCACTGCCGACGTTTTCGTTCGTCTCCTCCGGCAAGTTGCCGTTGTCCGTATTATCTGATGGAGCACCATTGCCGGAGATACCATCGGCGCTTCCACCTGCGGCAATGCGTTCGTTATTGATAAGAGCTTCCAGCTCAGCGTCGGATTTGACGGTGAGCTCATTTTCGTTATAGAAACGGGTCAGCAGGGTGGCGATGGCTTTTCCCTCGTAAGTGAAGACGAAATCGTAATAGCCGGGTTCGCATTCTTCCTTATTCAGATAGAAGCTGCCCCATTCCGTTTCATCTGGATTTTCCGCATCCTCGGGATAATGAAGATCGCAATAGTTCGCAAAGTTCGGATCGAGATCGGAGAATTTGGCTGTGTTGTAATATTCCTGATCGTCTCTGTGCTTGAGTATCCAGACTCTGAGTCCGTAGGTCGCGTCGGTATCCGGGTAGAAATAGACCCACTCGTTCAGTTCAAAGATGCAGCGGACGTCGGTAAGGGAAGACTCTTTGCCGTTGAAGCCGTCCGCAGTGCCGGCACAGTTGCCTTTGATGATTACGCCGCGAAGGACGGACGGATCCCTGTCGTCGAGTTCGATGAGGTTGAGTTTTCCGGTGAGTTTTGCCGCCTCGGCGTTATTGCCGCTTTGCGAGGTGTTGCTGTTGCCGGACTCGTTTCCGGACTGCTGATTATCACCGGTGCTGCTTGCGGGCGGGTTTGTGCTGTTGTTTCCGTTTTCGCTGCCTTTGCATGCCGCCAGGCTGACGATCATTAAGAGAGCAAGCGCGAGTATAAGTAACTTTTTCATAAGTGGCCTCCTGGTTTTAATTTTTTATTTTCTATCCCAACGGGATCACGAACGGGGAACGGTCCGCCGACACTTTGGAGAGCGGAAAAAGGCGCACCAGACCCGCGTCAAGCGAGCGTATTGCGCCGATTGATATTTTTTTAAAAAGGTATTGACAAAAGAAGCAGGCAGGGTTACCCTTGACTGACTGACAAGATTGTCGCGCTGTTCTTTATTTTATTATAGCGCACAATATGCGAAATTGCAAGTGTTTTACCGGAATATTCCGTAGTAAGGAATATGAAGGGTGTCGGAGAAGTTCTTTCTGTTCGTTTGATTGCTGAAATCGGTGATGTCAGACGATTTCACAACGGTAGTGCTCTTGTAGCCTTTGCTGGTATTGATGCCCCACCTTATGAATCAGGTAAGTTCGTCGGAACTAAACGTAATATCTCAAAGCGAGGTTCTTCTACACTTCGAAAAATCGGATATGAAATCATGCACAGTCTTAAAGTAGTAAAGCCAACCGAAGACTCTGCTGTTTATGATTTCATTATCAAAAAAGAAAATGAAGGAAAACCAAAGCGTGTTGCCAAGATTGCGGGACTCAACAAATTCTTGCGTATTTATTATGCAAGAGTAATGGAAGTTTACTGCTAATTCCTAATCAATTCGATTATCTGTAAATGCTGATTAAAAAGTGTACCACAGACGTTAATCAAACAGTATACCAGATAGATGTTCTTAGATTTTGAGCCAGAGGCGAAACCAGCCACCGCTATAAGGCGGCTTGCCCTTGAAAGGTTCTGAAAGAAATGCTAAAATCGGCTATTCGACGGAGATGTTTAGTAGCTGTTCTTGAGTTCGTCACCGTCGGCATCGACTATAGAGCATTTCTTTCAGGTTCTGTCAAGGGGGCGACTCTCATAAAAATCAAGCTTTTTGGGATTCTCTTTTTCGTCAGCGTTTCACTGGTTTTTGGTACACTTTCTAACTGGCAGATACAGAATATCATAATCAAGCTGAAAAAACATCACTTTATTCGGCTTTATTGTTATGCATTTTTTCATAATCCTATATCAAGAAAATTTTCCTTTATTTTTTTCAAAAAGGGCTTGACAAACAGTAACAGGTTTATTCTTCGTTGACGATAATATCTGGACTATGGACGGCGACGGTGAACTCCGATTAACAATTATGGCAACACTCGCTCAGGAAGAAAGCCGTAAGGTATCCGAACGTCGTGACTGAAAAAATTCTAAATTTTTATAATCTTAAATTAACCGCATAACAAAGCCAGATTATGACATTTTTTCAAAAGCTGTTTTTCATATTCCGGATTGATTTTTTGTGATTTTGTTGGTCGTGTAGCGGACAGGTTTCATAAATACATTTACGCTCCTCTAAAATCTTTTTGATAAGCGGTTCGTTCATACTTATCATTGGCTTTTTAGACGACATATATTTTTTCTCCGTCAGCAGTTTCAATATACGCCTTTCTGCTTACTCTGTCATACCTTGCGATAGGCTTCTTACAAGTTTTAGCTCTGTTTATGGCGGATTTTACAGCTTCTTTTGCTCTTGCGTCCATTTCAGCGTCGCTTGGTGTGATTGCTGTTTCTGAGCTTTCTGCTGACACAATCGTAACCGAACGATTGTCGATTAGTTTTATTGTTTTGCTCATACTAAAATCCTCCTTTATACGATTTCGGATATAGCTATGCTTTTACAAATATATTATACTATATTCTGTCAGGATATTCAATAGGTCTGAAAATTAAACTCATTGCAACAGATGCTATGGTATTAGGCAATGCTGCCTCCTATTTTTTCTTTTTACCTCTGCGCTGATAGTCTGCATTGATATCCTCGCTCCAATCTGCACTGAGCGGTGCGCTCGCTCTGACGCTGCAAACAGCTTTTGCAACCGACTCATAGAGGATATGAGCGCCTTCTCCGTCCGCATTATAGTTTACAGCCCTGTCTTTGCTGATACCATAACGTGCGGCGGTTTCAACGGCATCTATGTTTGCCCCGATGAATAAAAACTCCCAACAATACTTTTCCTTCTGGCGTTCAATCATTTTTTTGACCTGCTCACTTGTGTAACGGTGGCTTGCATTTTCCTGCCCGTCGGTTGTTATAACAAACATAGTATGCTCAGGCACATCCTCGGCACGAGCATATTTGTGAATGTTTCCGATGTGGTGAATTGCTCCGCCGATAGCGTCAATCAAAGCTGTGCATCCACGAACAGTATAGTCGTTGTCGGTCATTTTCGGAATATCAACGAGGTTTACACGGTCGTATAGAACCTCGCTCTCGTTATCGAAGAGCACAGTGGAAACATAACAAGTACCCTCCTGCTTCTTCTGTTTTTCAATCATCGAGTTGAAGCCACCGATAGTGTCGCTTTCCAATCCTGCCATAGAGCCGCTTCTGTCCAGAATAAATACGAGTTCAGTAATATTGTTTTTCATAATAAAAGACCTCCCTTTGATTTGTTGTGCTTTCATTATAGCATCTTCAAAGGGAGGTCTGGTCGCTTTGTATGCGACAAATATTTTATTGCTGTGTATCAGTTTTGCATTCCGAACATCTGAAACGGCTAAAATCTCTGCATATGTACTTTTCAAATTGGGGCTTGCAATACTCTTCACGAATGCCCGAAGCAGGATTGATTTTGTTTCCATTGAACCAGATACTATGTCGTCCTGCGTTTTTACCATTCTTATTTGTTACACATTCTTCCAAGAATTCTTGCGATGATAGAATCCACATCATATCAAGTCTTTCAGAATAAAACACAAAATAGAAATTGTCAGTTAATTTGTGGTCGATGGCGGCAAACAAAGCGGCATCACCTTCGGTAACATCTTTGGAACGTGCCTTGATTTGTATTTCAATAAATGTTCCGTCGTTCTTTTTAATTATACAATCAACACCGTGGTCATCTACTAAAGGGGTGTAGCAATCCAATCCCTCCATAAGCATATCACCGATCAATTTATATTCCATTCTTTTGCCAAATCCGGCTGAATGTCTAAAAGAAATACTCATATTGCCTCCTACTATGCTCCCAACAAACTCTGATCAAAAGCAAACAGAGCCTCGTTGATTTCAAAAATATTGTAATTGCCTTTACTTATGAAATATTCGATTATAATATCGAACTTATTGCTGCGAGATAACGCAAATCCTGCTTTGCGGAGCATATCCTCGGTTTCTTCAAGTGAAAGCTCCAACGAGAT
>CALAXC010000360.1 GCA_937894775.1 uncultured Clostridia bacterium | reverse complement strand
AACATGGGTTCGATTCCCGTACGGGTCACCAAATAGAACAAAGACGAACTATAGTTCGTCTTTTTCTTTTTGTGCGACCCGTCGGGCTCGACCCATTCAAAACGCTTTGCGTTTTGAATATGGGTTCGCATACCAAACGAAGCCATCGGAGAGCTTGTTCTCCAGTGGCGAGTGCAGGTATATTCATCTTCGATGAAATTCCCGTATTCGACTTGTAATATTCTGGCTCACCAACGACAGAAAGCAGGACATGAGTCCTGCTTTTTCTTTTTAAAACCATACCGACTTGTATCAAGTGGGGCACCCGCCACGGTGCCAAATGGCATTATTTTGTTAATCTTTCGTGCCATTTCCTAACACGATCAAATACTCATCAAGTCTTGCATCCACGTACTCTGCAATCAAATCTATCATAGCGCCTGCATCTCCGTCACGGTAGAATGCATCAAAGGCATCGTAATAACGTTTGCGGTCTGTAAACTTGACGTTGATAGGCGGAAATCCGTTACGGATAAGCTCAAGATTGAGAATCAAACGACCCGTTCGTCCGTTGCCGTCTACAAATGGGTGGATACCCTCAAATTCAAGATGAAAACGAGCAATTCGCTCAACCGTCGTCATTTCGATTTTACGTTCCTCATTAGCGGCAAGCAATTCGGTCATCTTGGGCTCAATCAAATAGGGCTGAACCGGCTCGGTGTAAGCTCCCATAATACGAACAGGGATACGGCGATATTGACCCTTATCTTCAGGACGGTTCATCAACACTAATGCGTGAATGTTTTTAATCACATATTCTGACAGTTCAACGTTATTTTTTGCAATCTCTTGCACGTAAAGGAATGCATCTCGGTGTCCAACAGCCTCAAGATGATCTTTCAGCGGTTTTTGGTCAATGGTCATACCTTCAAGAGCCAGCGCTGTTTCCTTCAAAGTAAGAGTATTGCCCTCAATGGCGTTAGAGTTATAGGTGAAGTCAATCATAAACTCCTGTGCCAATCTTTCGACTTCCGCAGGAGTTAATGGACGCATCTCAGCAAGGCGTTCTCGCTTTTTTTCAATTTCAAGCAAAATACCTGTTCTTCCGCATCTTCCATCCATAGGTTTTTTTGCGTTTTCGGGAATCATATAGAGCTTTCCTTTACGAATTACTCCTTCGATTTTGCCTTCTGCGCAGAGAACACGAACACGACGTGCCGATATCCCCCATTTTTCTGCGGCTTTTGCGACTTTAATATATTCCATTAGAGTTACCTCCATAGCAAGTTCGTTGTTTTAAGAACAGTATACCACATTTGAGGAACAATATCAATACTTTTTTATAAAAATATCAATAATATTATTCCCAAAACAGCATTTGGGGATTATAAATTGGTAATTACTAGGTTGAACTCCAACTAACAAAAAACAGGGAGAGCTTTAGAGCTGTTCTCTAAAGGACAGTTTTGCAAGAATACGGTATATCTCGAAAGAGGTATGCCGTATTCTTGCTTTTTAGTCCTTACGCGGATTTACGGATTTCTTCCATCATTTCGCGGAGTTCGTTCTCGTCGGGGATGTCGATCAGACCTGCCGCGGTAAAGTAAACGTCAAGCTTTACTCGCTTTCTTCCGTCAACCTTCTCGCTGTTGTGAACCTCGATTCGTCGTATAAGTCGATTAACGATTTCGGGAGTAAGCTCCTTAATATCGGTACACTTACGGATGGTTTCAAGAAAGATGCGGAGATCCACCTTATCTTGCTCAAATACCTTTAAGGAGTGTTCTGCCTTTGTAACCGCTTCTATGAGCGCTTTTTGCTCCGTTTCGTATTTACCCATCATCTTAGAGAAACGGTCATCGGGAATTTTGCCAAGTACGTTATCCTCGTACAAACGCTCAATCATCGTGTCGATCTCGGCAATTCGGCGCTTGTCTTTCTCAATGACAGCCTTCATATTCCGCACGTTCGTTTCCTTTGTGATGTTGTGCTTCTTAGCGTACATATAAAGGAATACCGCTTCGTACTGCTGAATAAAGAGTGCTACGCGCTTTACGAGATCAAGCATCGTTTCTCTTAAAACGACCTCTCGGATATAGTGGATAGAGCAAGTTCCACGTTTTTCTTTGTAAGCGGAGCATCTGTGAAACTCTTGATTTTCCTTTATGCTCTTAGCCGCACAGAAATAAAGCTTAGAGCCGCAATCGGCGCAGTAGAGCAAGCCCGAAAACAGACTCTCTCTGCCCGTGACGGTGTTTCGTCTGCGTCCATCACGCAGTTCTTGAACGCGGTTGAAGGTATCCTCATCAATAATAGCTTCTTGGGTGTTCGGAATGATTTGCCATTCTTCTTCGGGATTATGAACCGTCTTGTGTACCTTGTAGCTTACGAGCGTGGTTTTGAAATTGACCGTGCATCCCGTGTACTGTCGATTTGATAAGATGTGCTTAACGGTTGCAGTATCCCAAGCATATTCACCTCGCTTGGGCAATGGATTTGGTGTCTTGCGCCCAACTGACAAAAAGTATGCCGTGGGGCAAAGGTTCTTTTCATCCTCCACGCGATGCGCAATTTGCGTGGGACCAAGACCTTCAATACATAATTGAAAAATATATCGAACAATCTTGGCAGGTTCTTCATCAACAACCCACTGTTTCGGATCGTCCTCGGATTTCTTATAACCATACGGGACAGTTGCAGAAATGCGCTCACCCTTTTCGGCTTTTGCTTTCCAAACGGCGCGTATCTTCTTACTTGTCTGTGCAGCATACCACTCATTGAAGATGTTATTGAACGGCATCATTTCCGTACCAACATTCTTCAAGGTATCAACGTTCTCTTGAATGGCTATGAAGCGAACACCGAGCGAGGGGTATTTAATTTCAACATACTTACCGACGTCAAGGTAGTTACGCCCGAAGCGGCTGAGATCTTTTACAATGACCGTACCGATTTCGCCATTCTCAATCATTCTCTGCATACGTTGAAAATCGGGACGTTCAAAGGTCGTACCCGAAACACCATCATCTACGAAAAACTGTGTATTGTGAAAACCATTGGAACGAGCGTATTGAGATAAGATCTCCCTTTGATTCACGATTGAATTACTATCGCCATCTCTCCCGTCGTCTTGTGACAGACGGCAGTAAAGGGCGGTTATTTTATTATTCTCGGCTTGTTTTGTCATAAATTCACCTTTTCCTTTCTTAAAGCCGAGCATTGCTGTAAGGTAGCCTTATTATACAATGCCCGGCGCATCCTTGCAATTCTGTCACATTAGGTCGTCGGTCAGCTTTTGAGCGAGTATCAGATCACGAAACTGCGAAAGCAAAGTGCTTTTGCCTTCCTCGGCAAAATGGGTATTCACCTCATAATCAACGGTTCCGATACGCTTTGTGAAATTGAGTGCCGTAGGATAAGGGATGACGCGCAAATCACGCCTATCGTTTGTATAAGGTCTTGGGTGAGGAATGTGGTCATCCAAAATGATCGGCTCATCAATATTGATTGGCTCACGGATGATAACGCCGCAAATGTCGGGCATTTCTATTTTCTTTATCATAGGCACTCTCCTTTCATCTGTCCTCGCGCTCGCTGCGCTTCTTTATCTGACGGATACGCTCTTGTTCCAATAAGTTCAAAATGGTGGCTTCTATCTTTGCCACGGGAACACTACGCCCGAAATACTTATCGAGCTTTTCTCTCTGTATCTTGACTGTTTCCTTTTGGTTCGGCTTTTCCTCGGTCATAATATCGAAGATGGTGTCCATATCCAATTTGCCATCTTGGCTGAGCCGCTTCATACGGATTGCTTGGCTAAGCGAAGGGGTGGCATCCTCGCTCTCAATGGTCGTGAGTAGGTCGTACTGCTCTTGCTCCTGCAAATGCGAAAGCTCTACGGCAGGGCGGAAGGCAATGCGCCCCTCGTCCACCATATCAAGCAGTTCGGGGATAAGGAGATTTAAGCGGATATAACGGAACACTTGGTCACGGCTCTCGCCCGCCGCACTTCCAATCTCTGCTGCGCTGTCGATTGCCGACTTTGTTGCCATTGGCGACAAAGTAAGATCGGTGCGCTCTCCTTGTCTTTTCATCGCGTCCATTTTCATCTTGTAAGCCTTCGCTTTCTCGCTCGGTAGGATATGCTCTCGGTGAAGGTTGGAGTCCACCATTTCAAGAATAGCATCCTCGCGGCTGAGCTCTTTGACGATGGCGGGGATTACTTTGATGCCGAGTTTCTGACACGCGAACAAGCGGCGGTGTCCCGATACGATTTCATATTCGCCATTGGATAGCGGGCGCACGGTGATGGGTGTGAGTATGCCTTGATTGTAGATGCTATCCACAAGGCTCGCCATTTCCTCATTGTCAACTACCTTGTAGGGATGCTCCTCGAAGGAGCGAAGCGCGGTAACAGGTAAATCAATTACTGTAATTTTCTCTCTGCTCTTGGTTTCGCTCATCCATTGTCCTCCTTATTGTTGATCTCGTTCATCTTGGCTCTTGCCAAAGCCTTACGTTCCTCGGTGTACGGCTCTGTGATGCGGTAGGCAAACCTTTTCTTATCAATCTCAAAGGAAAGGCATCCAAGCTCGTCATCATCGGTCAGCCGACAAAGCGTGGGAAACTTCTCGGTAAAGGCAAGCAGCCGCTTCTTCAAAGCTGTGTTGTGCGTCCGTATTACGACGGGCGCGGGTGTTTCATCAAAATAGATTTCGGTTGTCTTTTCGTTCTTTTTCTTATTTGTAATCATAAAGTCCTCCTAAATTGGGTTTATTTTTGAAGTAAGGCGTTTTTCGCTCAAAAAGGCTCGATCAAGAGCGTTGAAAAATGCAGATTTTCCAATAGAAAACGCCTTTTTAATGTGGGATACGATTTTAGGTGTTAGAAAAGGAAAAATGCCGTTTTTCTTCGGTCAAGACCGTAAAACTGCTTTCGCGGGCGGTAGCAATTTTCTACGGTCAAGACCGTTTGCTTAAATGATCCAAGTATGGTGGACACGCGGTGTCCATCCTAAAATCAAAGGTTCAAAATGAGCCTTTGATCTCATGTTTTCAAGTGGTCAAAATGACCACTTGAAGCGCCGCATCCAACGTGTCAAAATGACCCTTTGCTCCTTTGTGATCAAGTGTTCGTTTTGAGCACTTGATTTCATCGGGCGGTTTCCACCCGATGATCGTTTGGGGAACCAATGGGTCAAAATGACCCATTGGTTTTGGGGTGGGTCTTTGCGACCCAGCCCACATTACTTCTGAAATCAAGTTAGCAATTTGATAACTTGATTTTTATCTGCTCTCGCGTCCGTCCTTTTTGGGGGCGGATTTCTGCTTTTCTTGCTCCAATAGCTGCGGGAACTCAATCAGCATTACGGTTCGCTCAACCGATGCACTTCGGTCATAGACGTCTTTGCACATAGCGAACTCCTTGCGGAGCGTTTTTATCTTTTCGCTCAGCGCAAAGATCTCATCGCGTATCGGTTGCGCCCGCTCGGGTTCTTTCATCCAACGGATTTTGTTCCAAAGGGCTCGACGCTCCTTACACAAGGCTTTGATTTGCCGATCAACCTTCAGTGCGTGCTGAATGAGGTCGTCCTTTGTATCAAGTCCATATTTTCCGAGGAACTTGGCTTGCTCCGAGTACATACGTGCGCGGCGAATATCATCCTTAATGGCGGCATAGGCTTCGGGATTTTTGGGAATGACCTTTGGTATCACACCAAGCAGATAGCAGTAGTGGAGATAGAGTGCGCGTAACCCTTTCGGCTTCTCCTGCAAGGTCGGCTTGTAATAATGCACCT
>CALAXC010000359.1 GCA_937894775.1 uncultured Clostridia bacterium | reverse complement strand
CGCCGTTTTTTCGGGGGCTCTGCCCCTCTTGACCCCGCAAGTTTTTTGAAAAAAAACTTGACCAAAAACTTTACTTAATCGCTCTTTGTGACATAAAACCTTAAGCTTCGGTGCCCGATGGCTTTATACAGTATAACTTACACACTATTCAAAATCTTAAAAAATCAAAAAAAGGTTTTTTTGAAACATATTACAATACATTTTAAAAAAATTTTCGCAAAAAATAATATTGCAAGCAAATGCTTGCGCAAAAAATACGGTCAAAAAAGAGGAATAGTATGAACAAGCAAAGCTTTACAAAAAAAGCAATCCAGACATCCTCGTGGTATCTGCGGGCGGGATCTTTTTTACTAACCGCCATAATGGGTTTTACTTTTGCCTTGTTTCCGATAGCATCAAACGATTCTATCACAGTTTCAGCGACCGCTTTTGATCAAAATCTGACCGAAATAGATTGCGAAGCGATAATGAGCGGCCCCGATATTCAAAATCAAAGCATCGGTGCATCGCTCAGCAAGGCAGAGCTTAAATCGACAAAGCTTTATCCTGGCGGAATTCCTTTTGGTATAAAATTTATGACGGAAGGAGTTCTTGTAGTAGGATTTTGCGACGTGAAAAACGGAAATAAAAAATCAAATCCGTCAAGCGAAGCAGGACTCAAGCTCGGTGACAGAATTCTGTCGGTAGACGGAAAAATACTCGGTTCGGCAGAAGAACTGACAAGACTTGTGGAATCAAGTCAAGGAAGATCGCTGAATATAGTTTACACCCGTGAGGGAAACGAACAAAAAACTACCCTTACACCTATATTTTGTGAAAATGAAGGCTCTTATAAAACGGGAATATATGTAAAAGACAGTGGCGCGGGAATTGGAACTGTCAGCTATATCGACGCAAAAACGCTAACCTTCGGCGGTCTTGGACACGGAATTTGCGAAGGTGAGAGCGGACAGCTTATTCCTATAAGTAAAGGAAGCGTGGTTGACGTCAATATCAACGGAGTGATCAAAGGAAAATCGGGAGAACCCGGTGAGCTCAGAGGTTATTTCAATTCAGGAAAAATAGGTTCGCTGTTTATCAACAATGACTGCGGAGTATTTGGAAATCTCGCAAAGCTTCCGGATAATCTTCCAAGCGAAGCGCTTCCGATAGCGCTAAAGGAAGAGATAAAAGCTGGTAAAGCTTATATCTACACTACACTCGACGGCAGAACACCGCAAAAATACGAAATAGAGATATCAAATATAAAAATAAATGAAACAAGAGGAAAATGCTTTACGGTAACGGCAACCGATAAAGAGCTTATAAACAAAACGGGCGGAATAGTTCAAGGAATGTCGGGTAGCCCCATCATTCAAAACGGCAAGCTCGTAGGCGCGGTGACGCACGTGCTGATCAACGATCCCACCACAGGATACGGAATATTCATTGAAAATATGCTGAATGCCGCGCAAATGCCGATGCAAAGAGCGGCATAACCGTTAAAGCCGTAAAGGACGGCGTCCTCGACGGTCCGCAAATCGCAAAATTGAATAAAAAAGTTGTCCCTTACCGAACATTAACCACGAGTGAGTTCGATGAGGGACAACAGTGCTTTGTCCGAAATTTATTCAATTTTTAGCAAAAAAGTGTTGTCCCTATTATAACACACTACTCTCCTTTGGATGATGCCGCTTGTTACAAATCAATTTCCTCCAAGAAACTGCTTCGTTCTCCTTGAATAAACTACCGTTCCATAGGTATCGTGTTCATCAAAATCACCAATTCCCCAAACAACAGTACCATCTTCAAGCTCTATGCGAGAACGCCTCATTTGCTGATAAACGGTAATTTCCCCTTTGTAAACAACATAATCTTTCCGAATATAATCTGTCCACCCTGGAATGATACCCCAAGCCAAGATAGCGACACCCAGACAAATAGATATGCTCCAAATAAAAATGTCTGTAATGATGTTTTCTTTCTCTCGCTTATTTCTGCGCTTGTTTCTACGTTCAAGCTTTTCAAGCTGTTTTTTTGCAAGCTCGTCGCTTTGTGCTTTTTCTTTGAGCTTTCGTAGGTGTTCTTTTTCTTTTGGCTTCTTCATTGTCAAAGAAGTATATACCCAAAAGCCTATGACAACCACCAATCCTAGAAGCAATATCGTAAAAATGGTGCTATGAACTATCAATCTTAATTCTGATATTTGAATTCCATTTATATATTTCATCTTACCACAATCTCACTTTTATCATTAAATTACATAATGCTATCATCCAGTAAAAAGTCTATCACTCCAATATTCAGCACACCGTTATCATCATAAAAGCGCTTGCCGATATCGTATCTGACAACGATTTTAGGGAATGAATCACCGGTCAGAGAAAACGGTTTCAATTCGCTCCGCTGTTTTTCCTCGGTCAGCATTGCATACGCTGATTGGATATAGACCTTTTTTCCACCTTTAGTTGCGATAAAATCGATCTCGCGCGGAATGCTGATCTGCTTGCCCTCCTTGTTGCGCTCTCTTGTGGTGATCACGCCAACGTCAACCGAATATCCGCGGATAATCAACTCATTATAAATGATATTTTCCATAATATGCGTCATTTCGGGCTGACGGAATCCAATTCGTGCGTTGCGAAGTCCTACGTCCTCGCAATAATATTTATTTGGATAGTTAAAATATGCGCGCCCTTTTACATCGTAGCGTTTACTTTCAGAGAACAAGAAAGAATCGATCAAATGATCAATATATGCCTTGACGGTATTTTGTGCAACGTCAATATGCTGAACGGTTTTCAAGGTATCAGCAATTTTAGTAGGATTGGATAACGAGCCAACCGATGAGCAAAGCAGATCAAGCGTACAAGCAAGAACGTCCTCGCGTTCCACTTTTTTTCTATCAACAATATCTTTTAAATATACCTCGGCAAAAAGCGAAGAAAGGTATTTCATTTTAGTAGCATCATCGGGGCGAGAAATCACAAGAGGCATACCACCGTAAAAGGCATATTCGTCGAATGCGTCACGTTTGTCACCGCCGACCGCTGAATAATATTCTGCAAACGAGAGCGGATGAACGCGGATCTCGTCGCTCCTTCCTCGAAACTCGGTCAAAATATCCGAGGAAAGCATTTTGGAGTTACTTCCCGTAACGTAAATATCCAAATTTTCAAGTGCGTTCAGCCCGTTGAGAACATCATAAAATGTGATTTTTTTACCACTTGGATTATAGGGATTATCCACGGCATCCGACATTTGGATTTCGTCCACAAAGAGATAATATTGATCTTCACTGTTTTCAACGAGTCCTCTGACAAATGCAGAAAGCTCAAGAGGATTTCTGTATCTCAAATATTTATCATTATCAAGCGCAAAGAACAAAATATGATCCTCATCTACCCCTTGCTCCTTCAGATAATTTCTAAATAAAACATTCAAAAGATAGGACTTTCCCGAGCGTCTGATTCCCGTTACGACCTTTACCATTCCATCCCATTTGAATTGTATAAGTTGATTCAAATATCGTTCTCTTTTGATTTCCATACGTCCTCCTTCTGAAAACTTTGTGTTTTTGTGCAATTACTTTTCAATGAGATTATAACATAATTATTGTTTCTTGTCAATATTATATTGAAAACTTGCTGCACAAATACATCTTTTCTTCAAGCAATTCTCATTAAATTCTTGGAAATATAAACTTTTTGTAAAAAACTGTTGTCCCTACTTGACCACACTACTGTCAGGCTCGCCGATAATACAGAACGGCATGCTCGTCGGAGCTGTGACGCACGTGCTGATCAACGATCCCACCCGCGGCTACGGCATCTTTATTGAAAATATGCTCTCGGCAGCAGAATAGCAAAAGCATCCCGATCAAAATCGGGATGCTTTTCTGTATTCAAGAGGGGTCTTTCCGATCGCTTCCTTAAAGGTGCGGTTAAAGGTATTGATCGCTGAAAAACCACACTCCGTGGCAATTTGAGAAATCGCAAGCGACTGCTCCTGCAGAAGCTTTTGCGCATACTCAATGCGATAGAGGGAGAGAAGCTTGCTGAAATGAATACCGGTTAAGGAATGGAGGCTATGGGAGAGATATTTTTCATTATAGCCAAAACTCCGTGCAACACTTTTTAATGAGATATCCTCCCGAAAATGGGTAGAAAGATAGGTGATAACTTTTTGATAAAGGATCTCATCGGCAACACACT
>CALAXC010000358.1 GCA_937894775.1 uncultured Clostridia bacterium | reverse complement strand
TTGAAGTGTTCTCGCTATGGTTTCGTTGCCCTTGCCCTCAATACACAAGCGGTACACTCGTCTGACTACCTCTGCCGCCTCCGTGTCTATGATCCATCTCTTTTTGTTGTCGGGAGCTTTCATATACCCGTAAGGCGGTTGAGATAACGGCTCACCTGCGTTACCGCGAATTTTGTGTGCGGAACGAACCTTTCTTGAAATATCCCTTGCCATCATCTCGTTCATTACGTTGCGGAAAGGCGCTAACTCGTCCTCTCCGTTCTCACTGTCTATGCAATCGTTGATGGCAATGAAGCGGATGTTGTTTTCGGGAAAGTAGTAGTCGGTGTACTGACCTACTTCAAGATAGTTTCTTCCGAAACGGGATGAGTCCTTGACGATGACGGTTGAGATATATCCCATATCCATATCGGCAAGCATCCTTTGGAAGTCGGGGCGGTTGAAATTCGTGCCCGTGTAGCCGTCGTCCACATAGAACCTTGTGTTAGTAAAGCCGTGCTCCTTTGCGTACTTTGCGAGGAGCTTTTTCTGATTGGCAATGGAGTTGCTATCACCTTCCGTGCCATCGTCACGGGAGAGTCGGCAATAGAGTGCCGTGATCCCCATTTTCTCAGTTGGTTTCGCTGTCGTTTTTCCCTGCATTCTTCTCCTTTCTATCCGAGGATTTCTCAATCGGATCGGCAGCCGAAACATATTCCGCCTTTATTGTATCACCGTCCGCATCATCCGTCAAATGTGTGAGATTATTTTTGATAATTCTTTCAAAGCGAGTTTTCACGTTTTGCTCGCCCTCGTCAAGATACTTGGGCGTGACGATATAGGTAATGCCGTTCACTTGATAAGAACGTTCTCTTACTCTTTTCACGATCTCCAACTTTTTCGTCATTGTATTAGCGAGCATCTCTGTTCCTCCTTGCCTTGTAGCGGCTCTCTAACATCTTCATTATGTCGGCGGCTATGTCCTTGGGTGTTGCGCTTCTTGGATAATACTTTTTGAGGTCGTCCATAAAGAGCGTGACCTTCTCCTTTTGGTTGGCTTTTTCCTCGCTCATAATCTCGGCAAGATCGTGCCACGTTAGCTCTCGCACCTCGTTGATCTTTCTCATACGAACCGTCTGTGAATAAGACGGTGTGCAATCGCAAAGCTCACACTCTCGGTGGAGCATCTTCTGCGTTTCAATTGGTAGCCGTGAGATCTCCACGGCGGGAGTCAAAGCCATCTTGCCCTCGTCCACCATTCGCAGGAATTCGGGGATGAGATTTGTGAGCGCGATATACCTCTGCACTTGCGACTTGCTCTCATCACTTTCAAGGGCAATTCGCTCCACCGACGTGAGCGACTTTTGACCACGATGGTCAGAAGTTAGATCGGTGCGTTCGCCTTGTCTTTTGATGGCATCGAGCTTCATCTTGTAGGCGAAGGCTTTCTCGCTCGGCAGCAGACCGTCACGGTGGAGATTTGAGTCAGCCATCACGACGATTGCTTCTTCTCTTGTAAGCTCTCTCACTACGGCAGGCACTTCAAAAATTCCGAGCTTGTTGCAAGCAAAAACTCGGCGGTGTCCCGACACGATTTCGTACTCGCCGTTCTCCATCGGTCGCACGACGATTGGTGTGAGGACTCCTTGTGCCTTGATACTCTCAACGAGGCTTGCCATCTCGTCGTTGTCGATGATCTTGTACGGATGCTCGGCAAAGGTATGGAGCTTGTCTGTCGGTAGGTACACGATACGAGTAGCATCGTCTTGCGTTTCAAGTTGCTTTGATAAAATTTCTTGTGTCATTGTTGCTCTCCTTTCGATGCGAAACTGTTGTTAAAAACGAGTGGGGTTTGGGGATGCTTCACCAACAAGAGCACAGAGTGGCAGACAGTCGGCAAGATGGATTTGGATGTCCAAATCCAATGCTTGCTAAGACTGATAGACACTGAGGCAAGTTGATTTTGGGCGTCCAAAAGCAGTGCTTGCTAAGAGTCGCAGACACGCAGCGAGCACATTTGGATAGACAAAAGCAGTGCTTGCTGAGAGTGACGGACACTCATGCAAAGGGATTTGTCATTACAAATCCAATGCTTGCTAAGAGTGAAAGACACAAAAGCAAGCCAAGCGCCGTTGTAATGACAAAGGCAGTGCTTGCTCAGAGTGACGGACGCTCTGCAAGCATCAATTGTTTGTGAGAAAACCCACTCGACATCGCACCTCCGAGCCGCGAGGCGAAGCCCATTTCTCTCCTTCACGGGCGGTAATTTCCTGCGACTTTTAAGGCGCGATATGTAAGAAAGAAGCGCGTTTCCATACGCGATTTTTAGACGGAACATTAACAACTAATGACACCGTTTCAAAAGAAATTTTAGTGTTTATCCCCTCAATTGGTAGCCAACAAAAAAGCTCTAAAAGGGCAAGTTGCTTCGAATTTTTACAAAAGATTTTTATAGTACCCCCTCACTTAATAGCCACGGAAAACGCCTTTTGGTAGGGTGCTTTTTCAATAATTCAAAGTATGTTTACAAACATCCCTCTCACCTAATAGTCTGGAGAAGAAGCAAAACTTAAGGCAATGCATAAAAATGTTTTTGCTTTCACTTATATAAAAGTAAAATTTCATTCAAAACTTATACGTTTGAGATAAAATCATTCAAAAAAATATTAATCCCTCTGCTTATATAAAAGCCGCTTTTTGAGAAAAAGTACGTGGTTTGATTGAAATATTTATAAATTATTTTTTCTATCACTTAATAGCCATAGAAAACGCCAAAATTAAACGGGGCGACAAAACCTTTCTC
>CALAXC010000357.1 GCA_937894775.1 uncultured Clostridia bacterium | reverse complement strand
ATTTCACGGAGGGTGGCCGCCTTGCGGCACTTTTTCTTGACGCACAGCTTAAGAACGGTGCGGGCTATGCCGGGCCGCATAGGCGCACCTTTGGCCCTCTTCATGTCGTACACCGCGCCTCGACGCGTAGAGTCGTGGCGCATGACCGTCCCGTTCTGGAAGCGCTTGAATTGATTCGGCACGAGGCGTGCCGTGGGATCAGTGCGGCCGAAGTCCTAAAACGTTTCCCCTGCGCCCGTCGTCAAGCCGAGATTCGTTTTCGCAGGGCGACAGGGCGATCGGTGCTCGAAGAGATTATCGCCGTGCGCATCGAGCGGGCAAAGCAGCTTCTTGAAAAGCTCTGGGCGGAAAATACTGCGCCCTGGAAACTGTGGTGATATAAATGCTTGATTTATCCTTTTATAATAATTCCAGTTGTTCCAAATCCTCTTCTTTTGCACCAGATGTCATCAGTTCATACATCTTGAACAAGTGTTTTAATCGCTGTTCATCGTTTTCAAATGGCTTTTTCTTATAACAAGACTCTATGCACAAGTCCAAGTTATGATGCGCTTCGGCCAGGTCACTAGGCATTTTATCAGGATCATACAACTCGGCAAGTGTTTTATTAAAGTATTTTTCACGAACTTCTAGAATCTTGTTCGCATACAACTCTATTTTCTTTTTTTGGATTTCCGTAATCTTTGGGAACGGGAATGTATTATAACAAAGTGGAAATTTGCGGTGTAAATACCTCGACTCTTAAGGTGCTTTCCGACACTGAAAAGCGAGAACTTTTGCTCAAAGTACGTGAAGGAGACACCAATGCTCGGCAAGAGCTTATCTACGGAAATCTGCGACTTGTGTTAAGCATTGTTCAACGTTTTACGGGAAGACGTGAAAATCTTGACGATCTCTTTCAGGTTGGGTGTATAGGTCTTTGCAAAGCTGTAGATAATTTCAATATTGAATTAGATGTTAAATTTTCAACCTATGCCGTCCCTATGATCATAGGTGAGATACGGCGTTATCTGCGCGACAATAATTCTATAAGAATAAGCCGTTCTGTCCGCGATCTTGCCTACAAAGCATTACAGGTGCGAGAAGAGCTTACGAAGGAAAAATCCGAAGAGCCTACCATTGAAGAAATTTCCAAGCGACTTGGAGAAAAGAAAGAAGTTGTAGTAAACGCGCTTGAAGCTATCGTAGAACCGATATCACTTTACGAACCCGTATTTACCGACGGCGGAGATTCGATATATGTTCTGGATCAGATAAGCGATTCATCAAGTTCCGATGAAATTTGGCTTGAAAATATTGTACTTCGTGAAGCCATACAGCGTCTTTCCGAACGTGAAAAGAAGATAATATATATGCGATACTATATGAATAAAACTCAAATGGAGATAGCTCAGGAGATCGGAATTTCACAAGCTCAGGTATCCCGATTGGAAAAAGCTGCTCTCAGTCAGATGAAAGCGCAAATTTAATAAAAATTTTTAGCATATTTTTATATAAAGCCTCATAATCTTTAATATAAAAAAGACACGGAGGTTTAATTTTTATGAAAAATGCTTATCTACCCGAAGGCTCTCTGCTTAACACATCTGAAAATCAAGAGTATATCTCTTCACTTTCAGGTCTTGAGAGAGCCTTTCTCGAGGGTAAAATATTAGAGTCGACCGTTCTCTTCTGCGACTCGGCTTTCAGGCTTCACATCGACCTTAACGGAATTATCGGCATTATGGAAAAAGACGAGACTCTTTTTTGCCGATACGGAGAAACAGTAAAAGATATTGCGATAATAACAAGAGTCGGTAAACCGATAGCCTTTAAGGTTATTGGATTCAGCAGAGAAAACGGAAAAGTGGTTGCAATTCTTTCAAGAAAAAAAGCTCAGGAAGAATGCAACAAGGTCTATTTATCTTCTTTGACTCCCGGAGATATAATTAAAGCAAAGGTAACTCATCTTGAAAACTTTGGAGCATTTGTGGATATCGGGTGCGGTCTTTCTTCGCTGCTGACGGTAGACTGTATTTCGGTATCACGAATATCTCATCCTCGCGACCGCCTCACTGTTGGCGAAGAAATATACGTTATCATAAAGAGCCGAGATCCTGCAAACGGCAGACTTTACGTGAGTATGAAAGAACTTCTCGGAACTTGGGAAGAAAACGCAAGAGAATTTGAAGTAGGCCAAACCGTTCTCGGAACGGTAAGAAGCATTGAGGATTACGGTGTATTTATAGAGCTTGCGCCTAATCTTGCGGGACTTGCCGAAATTCGCACCGATTCAAGGGACAGCGAAATAGCAAAGGTCGGCGCAAATACCGCTGTCTACATAAAAAGCATTCTGCCCGACCGAATGAAGATAAAATTAGTTCTTATCGACACCTACAGAGGAACCGTCCCGCAACGCAAGCACAAATATTTTATAGACTGCGAAAGCACCTCGCATATTTCCCGTTGGATATATTCCCCCGCATCTTCAACAAAAACCGTTGAAACTGTTTTTGAAGATTAAAAAAAGCCACAAACGTGGCTTTTTATTTTTGCCTTTATTGACAATTACAAGGTTATAGGATATAATAAAAGTATCAAAATTTGTTTAAGGAGGAACGGTATGATCAAAAAGATAACGGCTTTATTGCTTATTCTTTCTATATCTTCTTCCTTTTTTATTTCCTGTTCACGCCCTCAAAAGCAAACTTCGGAAACCTTTGAATACTTTAACACGCTGTGTTCCCTGACCGTTTTCTGCGATGAAAACGATTTTAAAGCTTATGATACCGAATTCAGATCAACTTTAAAAAAATATCACCAACTCTTTGACATCTACAACTCATACGGTGATGTTATAAACTTAAAGGACATAAACGAAAAAGCATCTGCCTCGCCTATTGAAGTAAGCAACGAGCTTTTCGACGCATTAGAGTTTGGGAAGAGTGTATATTCAATGACAAACGGAAAATGCAACGTGGCGATCGGAGCACTCTCATCTATTTGGCACGATGCACGCGAAACGGCAAACAAATCACCCGAAAGCTTAGTTTTTCCAAAGGATTCGGATATTTCCGAAGCTCTCTTGCATATCGATATAAATTCTCTTATTCTTGATTCCGAAAGCAAAACCGTTTTCTTTACCGACAGCCGTCTTTCTCTTGATTTCGGTGCGATCGCAAAAGGATACGTGGCTTCCCTGCTTTATAAGGAGCTTATAGATCTTGGATGTCAAAGCTTTATTGTAAATCTCGGAGGAAACAACATTTCTCACGGAACAAAGCCTGACGGAAGCTTCTGGCAAGCGGCAATCGAAAATCCTTTTGAGGATAAAAGCTTAGGATATAACAAAATCATTGAATTAAAAGATTCTACCCTTGTAACCAGCGGAACTACTCAACGATTTTTTGTGTTTGACGGAAAAAGCTATTCACACATTATAGATCCGCAAAACGGTTATCCCTCAGACAGATTTGCTTTAATAAGCATTCTTGCCGACTCATCACTATCAGGCGTAGCAGATGCGCTGTCAACCGCGCTTTTCTGTATGAGCTATGAAGAAGGCGTTTCGCTTTTATCAACACTTGACGGATTTTCCGCTCTTTGGATTTTTAAAGACGGAAGCTTTAAAACCTCCGACGGATTTGGAGGCGCAAAATGAAAACCGTAAAAAAATCAGATATTATTCTTTTAATTACCGTTGTGATGATAGGTATAATATTACTTTTAATTTCAACTTTTCTTCTTCTCGGTAAAGGAAACACCGTCGTCGTTAAAGTCAACGGTGAAGAATACGCAAAGCTTCCCCTCAATAAAGACACCGAATTACTTATAAAAACCGAAAACGGGACCAATCTTTTAATAATAAAAGACGGAAAAGCTTATATAGAAAGCGCATCCTGTCCTCAACAGATATGCGTAAAAGACGGAGAACTTTCTGAGCTTGACCCCATAGTTTGCAATCACAATTTCGTAACTATCACGCTTGAATAACTCAGACAAGAAAGGAGTGACCGTCATAAAAAGCAATACCTCAAAAAATATAGCTCTTTTAGGCGTTATGACGTCACTTGCTATTGTTTTCGGTTATTTAGAGCATCTTATTCCCCTGCCTATCGGTGCATACGGAATAAAGCTTGGACTTGCAAATCTTGTAACCGTAATACTTTTATACACTCTCGGCGGATATGCGGCATTTGGTGTAAATATGCTTCGCATCATTCTCTGCTCGATTCTTTTCGGATCATTTACTTCATTTTGGTACAGTCTTATTGGCGGACTTTTAAGTTTTACGATAATGATATTGTTGAAAAAGACTAATAAATTCTCTCCGCTCGGCATAAGCATCTGCGGTGCGTTAGCGCACAACATCGGGCAGACTGCTGTTGCTGTAATTCTGATGGAAGAATTCAGAATAGCGCTTTATTTGCCGATACTTATTATCGTTGGTGCGCTCACAGGAGCGCTTATAGGAATTATTGCGATTTCCATACTCAAAACACCCATATTTAAAGGGGCTGCGTCATTTAGCGCAGAACAAAAACACACGAAATAAAATTAA
>CALAXC010000356.1 GCA_937894775.1 uncultured Clostridia bacterium | reverse complement strand
AAAGATAACAGAAGCTTTTACACCCGCTCCAAAATGCGCAAAGGCGCACTGAGGTAAGCTCACAACTGCAAGCAGTTGGAACTTTTCAAGTATAAAATCACGGACATATTGCATAGAGCTGTTTGTCAAAATACCGTCGGGCAATACAATGGCAGCCTTACCTGTTCCGGGCTTTAAGAACTGCCAAATACGCTCGATAAACAGAACCTCGGAGCTTTGATTCTTACGAGGTTTCTTTTTACCTTTAGCATCAACAGCATGACCAAGCTCAAATGTCGTTAAGTACGGCTTTTCGGCGAGGTTGATTGTAGCACCAAACGGAGGATTGGTAAGAATCAAGTCGAAGCGATTCTCCGCAAATCCTCTATTGTGATCATGCATCATTGCGATACTTTCAAGTGCATCGTGGCTAATAACATTGGTATGTCCATCATCGTGGACGATCATATTCATTTTTGCTACACGGGCAATTTCGTCGTTGATTTCAATACCGAAAAGATGCTTTGCGGCAAAATCATGCCAATAGTTGAAATAATCAACTGTGCCTTTTTCGTAATAGTCGCCTGCCTGCTGACGCATATAGTCAAGAGCGTGCAGAAGGAAACCACCCGATCCGCAGGAGGGATCAAGAACATCCCAATCTTGCTGTGGCTTCATCATTTTTACGCAGAATTCGATGATAGGACGAGGCGTAAAGTACTGACCGAAATCACCTTTGAAGAATCCATCCATAAATTGCTCAAAAGCAACACCCTTAACATCAAGATCGGTTTTGCTTAAATTGATAGCTTCCAAGTGAGAAACCACCGTTCTGAGGACACGATCATCAACCTTAATAGACTCCGTAAACACCTCGGGATCTTTTACCTTCTGCTCGTTATACAACGCATTGATTCGCTCTGCAAGTTTAGAGGACGGCTCGTGAGTTTTAATTTGGAACTGATAGGGCTCACCCTTCTTTCGAGGCTTCTGCTCGTCGCTGATTTTAACAAAGATAAGTTTGCAAAGCTCACCAAAAGCAGTGGGAGGAGAAAGACGACCACCGCCCCACAAAGTTTGATGACACTTTTTGATCGCTGCAATCAAGTCCTCGCGTGCGACAGGTCTGATATCGTTGGCAGTACCTTTATAAAAACGATACTCTTGAACCTTTCCATACTGCTTAGGCAGATCCGCAACAATATTTTTTTCTCTTTCAAAGATGCCATACTCGTCAGATACTTCTAACACGCGACGAGTTCCACCTGCGATAATTACAACATATTCTGCGCGAAGCTTTACCCAAGAAGCGTTACCAACGCCTTGCTCGATTGCCTGATTGAACTCGGCATCCGTGACACCCTCTTTTTTACACTCTACAACAGCATAGGGGCGAGTGCAAGCATCATCGCTAAACACAACGATATCTGCGCGGTCGGTAGGCAGACGATCTGGAATTGTAACCTCCACTCTGATTCTGTTTGCCGGATACTGATATTTATAAATCAACTCAGCATAGAACTCCGCACGCACTTTTTCTTCTGGATCTTCGAAATTCTCTGAATGGTTCTCGGAAGAAACGTAAGTGATCTTGCGTTTGCCCTCGTTTCCGCTTATAGTTATATATCCTTCCTTAATGGCTTTTTGAAGAGGACTCATAAACGCATCTGCAATCATATCATTTATATCAAACATATTAATTCTCCAATCTTTTACTTTCTATAAAGCCTTCTCATGACCAACAAGATTATTAA
>CALAXC010000355.1 GCA_937894775.1 uncultured Clostridia bacterium | reverse complement strand
ACACAATCCCGGTGATGAAGAATGGGAAAAACTCGGCATTGCCCGTTACGTTACATGGCCGCGTACTGTATGCAGCATCGAAGGACACGACGTAAAAGGCAATCCCCTTAAAGGTAATTATCTTGGAAGTGACAAGCCTATGGCGGAGGGATTCAAAGCTAATGCTGCATTTTTCAAGCTTGGATTCCTTGATAAGACTTCGGTTGCTCTCGGCAGACAGTTCAAGGAAATGCTTCCGACTCTGTGGATGAAAGCGGGTGCAATCGGCAAATGTCCTACGGTTAGCGAGGATATTCCCGATATGCTGATCCTTCCCGAAAACAAGTTTGCAGTACTGATTGATGAAATGTCCTATATGACATTTGAAAAGCAGATTGCAGAGCATCCCGAGATCGAAACGATTTATATTGTAACCGACTCCGAACCCGGATACCGTGAAATGATTGCGGCATTCGAGGGTAAAAACACATATCAGTTATACAGAGATTACCTCGATAATTTCCGTATTAATACCGGGAGGTAACACATGAAAGTTGAATTATTTCCTTTTCAGAAAAAGGCTCTTGCAGGGTTGAGAATGCAGAGTGCCGAAGCTCTTGGCAGCTATCGTCGCACGCACTCTCCGCAGGTAGTTTCCTTTACTGCTCCTACGGGTGCGGGCAAGACCATTATTATGGCATCCTTGATAGAGTCTATCTATTTCGGCGATGACAGTTATCCCGATCAGCAGAATGCCATCTTCGTTTGGCTTTCCGACTCTCCGCAGCTTAACGAGCAGTCCAAGCAGAAAATAGATTTGAAGGCGGACAAAATCCGTCTTGATCAGTGCGTTACCATCACGGAAGAAACCTTCGACCGCGAGGTGTTGGATGACGGACACATCTATTTTCTCAACACACAGAAGCTTGGTAAAAGCTCTAATCTGACCAAGCACAGCGATACAAGACAATACACGATTTGGGAAACTCTCGCCAACACGGCACGTGAAAAGAGTGACCGTTTGTATCTGATCATCGACGAGGCGCATAGAGGTATGCAAGGTCGTGAAGCAAGCAAAGCAACCACGATCATGCAGAAATTCCTTAAAGGTAGCACCGAGGACAAGCTCGCGCCTATGCCCGTTGTTATTGGTATGTCTGCTACCTCCGAGCGCTTTAATCGCCTTGTTGAGGGAACGTCCTCCACGATACATAAAGTCGTAGTAACGGCAGATGAAGTTCGTGCTTCGGGACTTTTGAAGGATAGAATCGTTATTACCTATCCCGAGGAAAGCTCTCTCAATAAAGATATGGCGGTTCTTCAAGCTGCGGCGGACGATTGGAAAGAAAAGTGGGATCACTGGACACAGTATTGCCGTGAACAGCACTATGCTTACGTTAATCCCGTTTTCGTTGTTCAAGTATTGAGTAGCACGGGCGACCGTATATCTGATACCGATCTTGACGATTGCCTTCGCAAGATTGAGGAAAGAACGGGATTCCATTTCTCCGAGGGAGAGGTTGTTCATACGTTTGGACAGACCTCTGCGTCTATTACTGTAAATGGCTTGAACGTACGTTATGAAGAACCCTCTCGCATTGCAGAGGATAGAAATATCAAGGTAGTATTCTTCAAAGAAAATCTTTCTACGGGATGGGACTGCCCGAGAGCAGAAACAATGATGTCCTTCCGTCACGCAAAGGATGCAACCTATATCGCGCAGTTGCTCGGTCGTATGGTACGTACTCCTATGCAGACGAGAATTTTGGTTGATGAGGTTCTCAATGACGTACACCTTTATCTGCCATACTTTGATGCAGAAACCGTTAAAAAGGTCGTTGAGGAATTGCAGAGTACCGAGGGCGGCAACATTCCTACAGATATTGTTGGCGAGTCTCTTGAGGAAAGAGTATATGAAACGCTGACGATCAGACCGACAAGACAGCGCACACCTACGAATCATAGCATTCCCGGACAGATGACGTTGTTTGATACGCCCACATCTGAGGAAGTGACCTCCACTACAAGTGAAGTACCTGCATCATCTGTGAGTGTTGCTCCCACAATCACATCTTCTGCACCGGTTGCGAATACACCCGCAACAACTCCGATCCATACAAGTACGGAGAACACACCTTCTGCTACCGTTAATGCAAATCAAACTCCTGCGACTACCGAACAAGCGCCTGCTGTGGAGGTTGAAGAATTTGTAGATGCCTTTGACCGTGAAGCAGTAATGAAGTTTATCAATGATTACGGCCTTTTGACCTATGATGTCAGAAGCGTAAGAATTTCTAACTATCTCGCATCGCTTTATAAGATGGCTCGTTTGCTTACGCAGACCGAGCTTTGCAAAACGGCATCCAAGGAAGTTATCGCTGATATTGTTCGTATGATCCACGATCATACCGAAGGTTTGAAGGCTGCAGGAAAATATGATGAGCTTGCGGATATGGTTCAGCAGTTTAAGCTCTCTACGCAAATATTCGACGTGTTTGGCGAAACTGTTGACAACTACTCGATCCACGACTTGTTTACTACCACCGATACCGATATTGACCGTCAATTCCGTCTTGCCGAAACCAAGCTCGGAAGCGAGGGCGTAGCAAACGAATACGGTCGTCAGTATTTTGATGTGGACGAGCCGAATGCTTACAAGATCGACGTAATTATCTTTGCAGCAGACGATGAGTGTATCAAGAGTCTGCACACATATGCAGAGGCAAAGTTCCATAACCTCAACGATACATACCGCAGATACATTGCGAGAATTGATTCCGACCGTTTCCGCAGACAGTACGATAGCATTGTTTCGGACGGTGATATCGTAAGTAAACACAACTTCCGTTTGCCCGAAACCATTCAAGTTGCTCATGAGGATGGCGGCAAGGAATACAGCAATCACTTGTTTGTTAACGCTAATACCGGAACAGCCGTTATGAAATTGAACGGATGGGAAGAAGGCGTTATCGCAGAAGAGGAAAAGAATCCCGATTTTGTTTGTTGGTTGCGCAATCCGTCAAGAAAATCGTGGTCTCTCTGTATTCCTTATGAGATGGACAACGAAACCAAACCTGCATATCCCGACTTTATTATCGTTCGCAAAGATGCAATTTCGGGGTATGTCATTGATATCCTTGAGCCTCATAACCCCGAGTATATTGACAATCTCGGTAAGGCGAAAGGTTTTGCAGAATACGCGCGTCAGAACCCCGGTGTTGGACGCATTCAGCTTATCCGTATGGCTAAAGACATCTCGGGTAAGAACAGATTTAAGCGACTTGATATGTCTATGAGCGCCGTTAGAGATAAGGTCTCAAGAGCAATCAACAACGATGAGCTTGACCATATCTTTGATACGGACGGATTCTTTATGTAATTTTTTCTCATTGGAGGTGAGATAATTGGCAAGAACTAAAAAGGTTGAAGTTATAACCGAAGCAAAACCGCACACTATCAAAAAGTTTGAGCTTATAGAAAAGTATGTGGAGGCTTGGGCTTACAAAATCCTCAACTATCACGGCAATCCCGGATATGCTCCCGCAAGTGGTGTTATCTTTATAGATTGTATGTCTAACAGCGGAGTGTATAAGGATATCAATGGTAATCGTGTAGAGGGCACAGCATTACGTGTGGCACAGTGCCTTAACAATGTTTTTGCCAATTATCCCGACAAAAAAGCAATTTTGATTTTCAATGATTTGGAATCGGCAAGAGTTGATCATCTCAAATCGGAAATTGAAAATTTGCAGCTTGATCACATTGAGGTTTACTACCAAAATCAAGATTGCAATACATTTCTTCGCGAGTTGGATTTGGATTCATACAAGAATAAATACCACACGTTGCTCCTGTACGATCCGTATAACGCCTCTATCGATTGGGACGCCATTACGCCTTATTTGAATCGTTGGGGTGAGGTTATCATCAACCATATGTCCTCGGATACTGTGCGTGGTATCTCTCAAGCGAAGAAAAGCGGTGCTGCCGATCGCTACGAGGAAACATATCAAACGAGCGTTGAGTCTCTAATCAATGCAAGCAAAGAAGATCTTGACAAAATTGTTGTTTCGATTATCCAAAGCAACGTACATAAAGATTCTTATCACATCTCTCCGTTTGCTTTCTTTAGCCGAACTAATGGTAAATTATATAGCTTAATTCATTGTAGCGCAAGTGTTGAAGGTATTAAGTTATACAAAAAAGTAGCTTGGCAAACCTTTGGTGGGAAATCTTCACTTAAGGATACCCATAATGCACAAAATCAATTAAGGCTTGATTTTGACGATTTTGGTAACTTTGAAACAGATACCGGCGAGCAGTGTTATTATATGCAGGACATTGCCAAATATATATGCGATGAATATAGCCATATGGGAACTGTTTCTTGGGATGAGGTTTGCAAAGCTTTAGATGTGCATCCTGTTTTCCCAAGTGACGGGTTTAAGAATGAGATCAAGAAAGAATTAGGATTCTTGGGTGTTAAAATAACTAAAGGAATGGTTGTTTTCCCAAGTCACACCATTCAAAAATAACGTGGTATTGGAGCACCTTATATGGAAAAGATAAAACGAAAAACAATGCTCTATAAAACGGGCGTTGAATATGGAGACTATACTATTAAC
>CALAXC010000354.1 GCA_937894775.1 uncultured Clostridia bacterium | reverse complement strand
TTCCGCAGAGAAAGTGTCGGATCAGGCATCGTGGCAGGCGTATATTGCCTTGACTCTCAGCAGTATTGAAAGCACGATCAGGCTTCCGAAAAAAGCGATTCTCATCATCCGCGATAAGGTGAGCAAGTTCAAAACCACCGCCGTGTGCGTAAAGGAAGATGCGGAAATCGGTCTTAGAGCAGATGAAGAAGAAACCGAAATCGAGAACGTGATATGGGATGGCGAAGCGCTTCTTGACGCGAGCGAGTTTGAAAATGCGGGATACGCCGACAAAGGCATGATGCTCCTTCGTAACCGCTTCTTCAAGACCTGTGCGTTCAACACGAATCTGCAAAAATGGTTCAAGGATAACGGCATTACAACCGTCGGACAGCTTGCAGGATACACCACGGCGCGAAAGGTCGAGGATATCAAGCTCGTCATCACCGAGAGCAGTCTCAAATACCTTAAGTTTATGCCGAAGGATATGAAGCTCGGAGATGCCTTTGAGCTGTGGCTCGATAAGCTTTATGAAGGAAAGACCACGTCCGCCTTCGGTGTGGTAAAGACCGATAAGAAGCCGCTGCACATGTTCGGAAAAATGGCGTACACCAACTATCAGCTTATCAATACGCTCAATGCGGCACCCGAACAGATTGCAAGGTTTGTTGCTCCCACGCTCGATTATCTTGGCAAGATACAGTCCGATCCCATGTTCTTGCGTTACTATGCAAAGACCGCAAGCTACGACCGCATCACAGGCGGTATCGCTCCAATAGCTGTGGAAAATTACCGCCACCGCGTTATTATTGATATGATGGCGCGGACGGACGAATTTCAGCACACGGATTTGTATAAGACCTACCGTGCCGAGCTGTGCCGAAGCTTCAAGGAACGCATGAAAAAAGGCAGGATATTAGTTGAGGGAAACTATCAGACTCTATTCGGCAACCCGTACGAATTTTTGTATGCGACGGTACACAAGGACTATGAGCCTAAAAAGTCGCTTCTGTTCGGAGAAAACGAAGCATATACCCGAAGGTTTGCGGACGGCGAGTGGTTGCTCTGTGCGAGAAGCCCGCACATTACGATGGGCAATCTTTATATCGTTCAGAACCAAGGCTACGATGAAATAGACGAGTACTTCAACCTTACCTCTGCTATCGTTTGCGTCAACGCCATCGAAAATAATATTCAGCAAAGGCTCAACGGATGCGATTACGATTCGGATACTATGCTCGTTACACCGAACAAGCTCCTCTGCGATTCTGCCAACGAGGAATACTATCATTACGGTGTTCCCGTGTGCAAGGTCGAAACCACAGGAAAGACTGACTACGAGAATTCTCCCCGCGGACTTGCGAAGCTTGACACTGTAATCTCCAACAATCTCATCGGAGAGATCGTCAACCTCTCGCAGTTCTTGAACAGTCTTTATTGGAACGAGATTGCCTACGGCAGAAGTATGGACGAGGTCAAATGGCTCTACCTTGACGCGTGCAAGCTCGCAGTTCTTTCGGGAATGGAGATCGACAAAGCAAAGAGAATGTATGCGGTGAATGCAGACAAGGTGCTTCGCATTCTCAAAAAGCCGAGAGATGCTTATAAAAAGCATAACGACGGTAAGCTTCCCGAATTCTTCCGCTATATTACCCAAGGCGAAGCTCCCGAAACAGATGGCGCTGTCAGGCTCGATACTCCGATGTCCTTCCTCTACAATGTCGTCGAGGGATATAAGAGTCAGGTGAAGAAAACGAGGAACGTTCCGCTGACGGAGCTGTTCGAGCTTGATGCCAAGGACAGCGGTGCAAACGATACGCACAAGAAGCAAAATATTATAAAAATTGTTTCGAAAGCAGAAAGAGACATCCGAATCCAAACGCTGAAAGCGCAGAAAGCCGAGGGCGCAGACAAAGCTGTCTATACGGAAAAGGCGCAAGAAATATTCACGAGCTGTCTTTCTGACGTAAGTAAAAATATTGCAAACGAGCATATACTCCTGATGCTTCTGAAGGAGCTTGATAAAAAGGAAGATAATGCCGTGTCAAAATTCAGGCATCTGCTTTTTACAAGTCTCTTGTATGAAGAAAAGCATCGGCTTCTTGATAAGGTCAAGGGAGCGCACGATTACGTCTATCCCGAGCTTGTATTATTTGACGGCGACCCCAGCGAAGCGTGGAATCTTATCACGGAAAATATCCTTGGATATCTTCACGTAATCGTAGATAACTCGCAGAACACGGATCAGCTCGAAGAAAAATTCTATCAAAAATAATTTCCGCTAAAACACTTTGAGTGTCGAGAGAAATCTCGGCACTCTTTTTTATTTCAAATGAAAGGAGAAGGGTATTGTATTTGAATCAAAACAAAAAAGATGCATCGGGAAAATTTTTCCCGATGCCGAATTCGATCTTCCGTCTCGGGCTTAGCTCGGGCGAGATACTTGTCTACGCTTACCTTATGTACTGCGAGGACAGGAAAACCTTTAAGTGCCATCCAAGCTATTCAACTATCGGCGAGGCGGTCGGCATGAGCAAAAACACGGTCAAAAAGTACGTGAACGGCTTGTGCAAAAAGGGAATGATCACAAGCGAATACACGACTGTCATAACCCGAGACGGACGGATCCGCAACGGAAGTCTTCAGTATACTCTTATGCCGATAGGCCCAATCGAGGAAGCTTATTTTCAAAAAATGCTACAGACGCAAGGCGCAAAGCTTTCGGTAAAAGAGAAGCTTGAAAAATACGACAAAGCAAAGGAGAAGAAAAATGAAACAGTCAGTTTATAAAAGCTATGACGAGATTCCGCTTTATCTTAATGCGGAAATATTGGCAAAGGTGCTTGGTGTATCAAGGGCAAGTGCGTACGAGCTGATGCACGAAAAAGGCTTTCCCTCGATGAGGATAGGCGCAAGATTAGTTGTGCCGAAGGAAAGATTCATTGCATGGGCTGAGTCCAATTTTCGGGAATAGGAGAACGGATATCCGTGAGATTATTTTGGAGCAGGATAAAGCCGTGTCTCATCACGGCATTCACACCGCACGGCAACGCCGAGCGGAAGGAAATTAAAAGCAAAACGCGAGTCTCGTAGCTGGTTGATTTGCAAATATTTGAGTCTCGGATATCGGCAGTTGAAGGAAATATACCGACTTTTGCGGGTCTCAAGGCAGGAGACTGCGAAAAATTAAAGAAAATTTGGAGGTAAACAAAATGACAGGCAACAAACAAAATAATGACGCAATGCCGTCCAAAGGCGTCAGGCTTCGCGTCGATCAATGGGATGATTGCGACAGGCTTTATAACGCATTAGGACTTGCGTCGCGGAACGATTTTATCCGCGATGCCGTGGACTTCTATATAGAGTATCTTCATCAAAAGAACTCGGTGAAGTTCCTCACTCCCGCGCTCGAATCGGTAATATCGTCAAAGATTCGTGACAGCGAGGACAGACTTGCCCGTCTGCTTTTCAAGCTTGCGGTAGATCAAAATCTGCTTGCTCACGTCGTGGCACAGACGTATGATTTTAATTCTAATGCTATTGCAGAGCAGAGGATATATTCCGTTCGCGAGGTCAGAGAAACTAACGGAACGCTTCGCGCAGACAAGATAGTAGGAGGTGATTGATATAGCAAGACTTATTTTCAAAGCACCGTATTATAAATTCGGTCATAAAAATAAAAGCGGTCAAGGCAGGGGCGGATATCTGAAATATATAGCAACCCGCGACGGCGTGGAGCTGTTGCGAAGCGGTATGGTAAATTATATCGGAGAAAGAAAAGGATCAAACGGTCTGTTCTCTGACGAGGGTGTAAGCATTGATCTTGCAAAGGTCGGCGATGAAATAGACGCGCATAACGGAAACGTGTGGGGGCTTATCTTCTCACTTAAGCGAGAGGATGCCGAACGGCTTGGATACAATACGGCAGAAGAATGGATGAACCTTCTGCGCTCACGGCGTAATGATATTGCAAAAGAAATGCATATTGCTCCCGAGAATCTTTGTTGGTATGCGGCGTACCACAACGCAAAGACGCATCCGCACGTTCATATGCTCGTGTGGTCGAAGGATGCAAAGGAGCCGTATCTTTCAACGGTAGGTATCCACAACATCAAGCACGCTGTGGCGGGAGATATATTCCGTCAGGACTTGATGTCTATCTACAAGGAGCAAACCGACGTCCGTGATGAATTAAAGGAAAGCTTCCGTCTGAAGCTGTCTGAGTTATCGGAAAAGTTGAAATCATCTTCTGCGGATATCTCTCCCGAGTTCTATGAAAGGTTCTCGGAGCTTTGCGAAAAAATATATTCTCATAAAGGTAAAAAGGTGTACGGATATCTTGATAAGAAAACGAAAGAGCTGGTGGACGGTATCGTAAAAATGATAGCAAGCGATAAGGATATAGCCGATGCGTATGAGGCGTGGTATCAGCTTAAGTGCGAGAGCTGTCTTACCTATACCGACGAGATACCTGCGAAAATTCCGCTGGAAGAAAACAAAGAATTCAAATCGATACGCAATCAAGTCATAAGCGTAGCGGCAGGTTTGAAAATACCGCAAAAGCAACCATGGCAAGAAGTGTTTTACGATTATGAGTATTTGCGTGATAAGGAAGACGACGTTGGCTATCTCGAAATCCTTGCCAATCGGGGAGATCAAGTAGCAAAGTATCGTGTCGGCAGATATTATTACGACAAGACCGATGATGTGGACGAGGCTCTTTATTGGTTAAAGAGCGCCGCCGACGATGGAAGCGTACTCGCCATGTACCTCATTTATAAAGGTTACCGTGACGGAAAATTCAAGGAAACGCCAAGCGATAAAATGAAATATCTTCGTATGGCGGTAGATGAAAACTTCGGATATGCCGAGTACGAATATGCTTTAATTGCAGATGAAAATGTGCCAAACTTGAAGCTCTCCTATCTTTTGCGCGCGGCAGAGCATGGCTGTAATCAAGCGGAGTATGAAATAGGAAGACTTTATTATGAGAGCGGACAAACGAAGCAAGCGCTTGAATATTTTGAAAAAGCCGCGAAGGGAGATCTATGGGTGAGGACTCGCTTGGGGCTTCTTTATTGCTACACGCTTGGCGATTGGGAGAGAGGGAAGTCGCACTTGAACAGTGCGGCAGACGAAGGATATGAGCCTGCAAAGAAAGCGATAAGGGCGATCAACGATCAACTGAATGCTCAAATCGTAATAGGGCTTTGCGACCTTCTGTATTATGCCTCAAACATTATTGACGAGCGTGCCGAGGACTATTATTCAAGTCCCGTATTCGACGGCATAGATAAGAAGCAGAAGCGTGAAACGCAAGCCAAGAAGAATGCGCAGAGGTATACGCTGTCGTGGTAAAAGCAATTGATAACAAATTGATAACT
>CALAXC010000353.1 GCA_937894775.1 uncultured Clostridia bacterium | reverse complement strand
GCAGCGGCATTCTTTTTGTTCTTTGCTATACTGACCAATTCTTCTTTCTTTTTTGAGGTAAATTCCTTAAATTCAATGGACACATTCACCTTGCAAACACCGTTTTCAAATTCGATCCAAAGCTCGCCGTCAAAATCGTCGATGATATGTGGGAGCATTCCGTCAATTTCCTCACAAAGCAAGCGTAACTGCAAAGCCTGCTTGTGGGTAAGACCGTTATATTCTGCTACCCTTTCGCTTTCCACGAGAATCGCCGTAAGATCTCTTGTGCCATTTTCAATTCTGCATACGTTTGATTTCATATTGGTTTCTCCTTTTACTATTTTTATTCAATTGTCAAAATATCAGCAAAGCCGGTCATCTCAAACACTTCCATAACCTCTTCGCATACGTTTATAACCTTCATAGAACCAATCTTCTGCATCTTCTTCTGTGCGCCGAGAAGGACACGAAGCCCCGCACTGGAGATATACTCAAGGCTCTTAAAATCGATAACAAGTTTTTTCGTACCTTCAATATCGCTGCTAATGGCTTTGTCAAGGGCAGGAGCTGTAGTGGTATCAAGTCTACCTACAAGCTCGATAATGGTTTCTTCCGCGTTTCTCTTAATTTCGATGGTCATAACTGTAAATCTCCTTATAATTTAAATTTTTTTAATCATAGTAAGAATGTTTTCGCCGTTTTCGTAGGCGTAGGTCACCGTGTCCATAGTTTTCTTGGTGATGAAGATACCAAGACCGCCGATCTCTCGGTCCTCAGCGGGGAGAGTAATATCCGGATCAGGTTTTTTCAGAGGATCAAAGGGTGTGCCCTTATCTGTCATCCGGAAGGTAATCTCACGGCTTTCGGCGTCAAATCCAATGCCGAGCGTCATATCTCCCTCGCCTTCTCCGTAGGCATAGTGGGCAACGTTAACGAACACCTCTTCGATCGCAACGCAAACAGCCGTCTGCGTTTTCATTGGGCATTCATAGCTCTCCAAGGTCTCATCCACAAATCCGAGCACGTCGGACAAAGCTTCTACCTTTGCGGGAAAGGTTTTATTTATCATCTGCACACCTCCTTGTTTAGGTTTGTAATCGAACATAAGCATCGTAATATCGTCGAACTGCGGCGCCTCGCCTACGAATTCATCTATATTTGCTTTCAATGCAGGTAAAAACGCCGTCGCTTCTATCGTTGCATTTTGGTTCATAAAGGATAGGAGTCTATCCTCGCCGTAAAGCTTATTATCGGCATTTGTTGCCTCGGGAACACCGTCAGTATACAAGAACAATCTGTCACCGGGATAAAGAGTAAGCTCTCCTACACGATAGCGCACGCCCTCCATACCAGCAAGAACAAATCCTGCACGGGTTTTAAGATATTCAAACGACCCGTCTCTGCGCTTGAGCACAGGCGGATTATGACCTGCATTTGCAAACTGCAAATTTCCGGTGGTGAGGTCCAAAATACCCATCCACGCGGTAACAAACATACCCGATTCATTATTTTCGCAAAGCTTTTCGTTTGCTTTAGTGAAAATATCGTTTACAGCCATACCGCTTTCAGCGAGGTCCTTGATAAT
>CALAXC010000352.1 GCA_937894775.1 uncultured Clostridia bacterium | reverse complement strand
CTCCCATCACTGTGACGGTAAGAGGTGTTCCCGTATATGAGGGGCATAAAGCTGCAATTTCTCCTTGGACTATTGATCTATTTACAGGCAAGAATCCCGTGGAAATACAGGATATGTCATCCGAAAATAGAGAAATCACACTGATTTCTTTGTCGGAATATCTGAAAGAAGTTCAGGTAAAGATGTCAGACCGGATAAACGGGATCAATGGTTTGCCTGTATATAGGCAAGAATCAAGCCAATATCCCGATCTGATCGGCATTTCGTCGCTTTCTTGCGACGAACAGCTTCTTCCCGAAAAAGGATGCGAGATCACGTGGTACAATGGCTATAACGAAAGTATTTTTGGAGGTGGGGAGCTTGTTTGCCTTGTTCCCGAAGGCAAACTTGAGGCTTATGACAACGGCAACGGTGGGACTGCGCTCTATTTCTACGTTGCTATGGGAAAATTGGAAAACGGCACCTATGTCGAAGTTTCACGGACGGAATACGAATGTACGCTTAAGATAGTCGGCACGTATACTGCGGGTGACGAAGTGAGCATTTACTGTCCGTTATCGATCATGGAACAGGTATACGCCGGACTCGATGAAATGTTGAGTCCCAATTTTGTTAGTGCAACACTCGTGGATAATCAGCTCCTTGACGAATTCCGTGAAAAAGCAAGTTTTTTCTATTCTAATCTTTCAGAGAATGCCCCAAATGTTTCCAATGAAATAAGAGTGCTTAACCGTTCTAAAGCTTTTACTTTCGACAGCAATCATAATGCTTTAGAAATAAATGATAGCAAGCAGATTGATTTTATGTCTGACCTTGAAGCCCACAGCACCAAATTCAACCGCATTGTTACGCTTGCGATCGTTGCTTTTTCCGTAGCAGCGGGTTTTCTGATAGGATTCCTTATGATCCGCTTCCGCAAGAGCGATATTATCCTGACGCGACCAGACGGTAAATCTCTCTCAAAGAAATACTTAGGTTTTGTTCTTGAGCAGTTTATCTGTATTACCCTCGGCATAACTGCCGGCGGAGCCTGCTATCTGTGGAATCCCATAGACAAACTTTTGATATTTGCTGTTGTTTATTTCGTTGCATTCTCCGTTGCGGCATTGTTATTTCTTATAGTTCAGGGCAAAAGGGATCAAAAAATACCGGATTTTAATCATTAATTTTAATATAAAAAGCTCTCCCATACACGAAAGGAAACGAGCAGATGATACTAAAAGCAATTAAGCGTATACGTTGCGCACCTGTTTCCGCAATAGCGGTGTTGTTGTTTGCAGCTGTTATTTCTGTGATTATTTGTGCTCTGCAGGCATCAAACGATAAGGAAATGCGTCACTACGAGGCGACTTATCAGGCAATTCCGATCACATTGATTATCACCGACCCTACGAAGGAAGCTGTGGCTTCGGATTATGGCTATTTTATGATTTCTTGGGTACTGGACCTGTTTACTGATAAAAGTACCGTAGAGATAATTGACGTATCTGCTGCGAACAATCGGCAAGAGAAGCTTGCTATAGCAAATCGCACAGCTCCTACGGAAATTTCTTTGAAAGAATATGTAAAAGATCTTCAAATTCAAATGTCATCCGCCATAGAAACGATCAATGGGAACGAATATGGCGGCGGAAAAAGTACATCTATGCTGATCGGCTTGACTTCGCTTTCCTGCGACAAAAAACTTCTGCCGGAAAATGGGTGTGAGATCAAGTGGTATGAGGGATATGACGAAAGCATCTTTTCGGGTGATAAGCCGGTTTGCCTTATCCCTGAACGCATGGCTAAGACAAGGTATTATGATAACGGCAACGGTGAGGCGGATCTGTATTTCAACTATACAATGACGACGATAAAAGACGGTGTTATGATTGTAGTGGATAGCGGTGAATATGAATGTACGCTTAAGATAGTCGGCACTTATACCGCCGGAGATGAGTTAAGTATATACTGCCCGTTTCCAATTATTGAACAAGTGTACGACGAGCTCGGAAAAGAACCGAGAGTCGATTCGTTGAGTGCTACGATCGCGGATAACAGACGTTTGGACGAATTCCTCAAAAAAGCAAATTTGTTTTTCATGGATCCGTCACAGAAAAATGAAGAGGTTCCGTGGGGAATCACTTTGATCAACCGTTCGATTCATTATAAAAATGATTTTTATCGCTATGTTATGGATATAAATGATGAGCATCTTGCTGAGCTTTCCGCCATACTTGAAGAAAGTATTAGGTTCAACCGCTTCGTTACAGTATTGGTCGTAATTCTGTCTATCATTTCGGGCTTCCTCGTCGGTTTCCTTATGGTTCGCCGCCGTAAGAGAGAT
>CALAXC010000351.1 GCA_937894775.1 uncultured Clostridia bacterium | reverse complement strand
TGTAAGAATCACTGGCTCTGATGTTTATGGAAAATCCAAACTTGACTATTTCATCTCCGTATCCAGTCCTTATCCGGTTATCGCTACAACATCCGAGCTGCTTTCCACCGGCGCAGACTGCAAAATGACAAAGCTGATTGTTCTGGACAAGACGGTTGAGAGTATGACCACCTTTAAGCAGATCATCGGTCGTGGAACCCGTATCAGAGAAAAGGACGGCAAGACACATTTTGTCGTTATGGACTTTAGAAACGTAACAAGGCTCTTTACCGACCCCGATTGGGATGGTCCTATCGAGCAGGACGAGGGCTTCCAACATGGCGGCGGAGGTAACAAGCCGAAAGGTGGCGGGCACGGGGGCGGAGGAAAAGAACCTCCCGTTGACCCTGTTGAAACTCCTATCGTCGATAAAGACGGATGCAGAGTGAAAATTATCAATAAGACCGTTTCTGTCTATGATGCCAACGGCAAACTGCTCCGACAGGAAGATATTATTGATTACACGAGAACCAACATCAAGGGCGAGTATGCTTCTCTGTCTGACTTCATCCACAAGTGGAAAGCATCGGATAAGAAGAAAACGATTGAACAGTCCTTTATGGCAATGGGCATTGATTTGAAAGCGCTGAAAGCAGATCAGGGAATGTCTGACGTTGATGATTTTGATTTCATCTGCTATGTGGCATACGGTAAGAAGCCGCTGACGAGAAAAGAGCGTGCAAACAATGTCAAGAAGAAAGACTTCTTCAGCAAGTATTCTGCCGAAGCACAGGCAGTCCTCTCCATTCTCTTGGACAAGTATATGAACCAAGGTATTACCGAGGTTGAGGACATCAAGGTTCTGTCTCTTGCAGACTTTGCCGAATTTGGCAAACCTGCAAAGATCGTAAAGCTGTTCGGCGGCAAGGCGCTATATGAGGCTGCTATTAAGGAACTTGAAGCGCACATTTATGAATTAGAGGTAAGTTGACTATGGCGATGCAGTCAGGTTTTATAAAAAGAATCCGTGATATTATGCGTATGGACGCAGGTATCAACGGCGATGCTCAGCGAATTGAGCAGATGGTATGGATGCTTTTCTTGAAAGTATACGATGCCAAGGAAGATGACTGGGAGCTGAATGAGGATAACTACGAATCTATCATTCCCGAAGATCTCCGATGGAGAAATTGGGCGAAGGCAGACAGCAACGGCCATGCTATGACCGGAGACAAGCTGCTGAACTTCGTCAACAACACTCTGTTCCCGGTTCTGAAAGGCAATGATGTAAAAGAGGGCGACACGGTTATCTATGAGGGTATCAAGGTTACACCTGATACTCCGATCAAGAAAGCAATCGTGAAATCGACCTTTGAAGATGCCAACAACTATATGAAAGACGGCGTTTATCTCCGTCAGGTCATTGATGTCATTGACGAAATCGAATTTGATGACGTAAAGGAAAGTCATGCTTTCGGTTTTGTTTATGAAGAAATTCTGAGAGAATTGCAGTCTGCCGGTTCCTCCGGTGAGTTTTACACGCCGAGAGCCGTAACCGAGTTTATGGCGCTGATGATCAAGCCGAAGCTTGGTGAAAAGATGGCTGACTTCGCTTGCGGCACAGGTGGCTTCATCACTTCCTGGCTCGGACAGTTATCCAAGCAGGTAACCGATACTTCTGCTCAAAAGCAGCTTGATGACAGCATTTACGGCATCGAGAAAAAGCCGTTCCCGTATCTGCTCTGTGTGACCAATATGCTGCTGCATGATATTGAAGTTCCCAACATCTATCACATGAACTCGTTGAAGCATAATCTGCTGGACTATACGGATGCGGATAAGTTCGACGTTATCCTGATGAACCCTCCGTATGGTGGACATGAGGACAAGTCCATTCAAGGCTTCTTCCCTGATGATCTGGCAAGCTCCGAGACCGCCGATCTGTTTATGTCGGTTATCCTGTACCGTTTGAAGAAAAACGGCAGAGCTGCCGTTGTCGTGCCGGACGGATTCCTTTTCGGTCTGGATAATGCGAAAGTGAACATCAAGAAAAAGCTCATTGGCGAGTTTAATCTGCACACCGTTGTCAGACTGCCCGGCTCTGTGTTCAGCCCCTATACTTCCATTACCACCAATCTGTTGTTCTTCGATAACACAAAGCCGACAACAGAAACATGGTTCTACAGAGTGGATATTCCGTCTGACAGAAAGCACTTTTCCAAGACCAAGCCGATGGAGCTGAAGCACTTCGATGATTGTATCGCTTGGTGGAACAACAGAGAGGTAATTCCCGACGGCGAATATTTCAAGGCACAGAAGTTTACCGCTGATTATCTGCTGAATGAACAGGGATGCAACATTGACCTTTGTGGCTATCCTCACGAGGAAGAAGAAATTCTTGCACCTCAAGACTTGATTAAAAACTATCGTGAAAAGCGCGCAAGCCTTGACGCTGATATTGATAGAGTGCTTGGGGAAATTATGGCGTTGTTAGGGGATAAAGAATGAAAGCAGAACAATTAAGAAAATCTATCCTTCAATTAGCGATACAAGGCAAGCTTGTTGAGCAGGATGAAAACGATGAGCCTGCGAGCGTTTTATTAGAGCGTATCCGCGTTGAAAAGAAAGCACAACAAGGCAAGAAATATGTTGAAAGTTTCATCTACAAAGGAGATGATAACTGTTATTATGAGAAGGTTGGTAAAAATGAACCTGTATGCATAGCAGAAGAAGTTCCGTTTGATATACCTGATAACTGGGAATGGGTGAGATTAAAAGATATTTGCTTATTAGATCAGACTTATGTAAGAGCAGAA
>CALAXC010000350.1 GCA_937894775.1 uncultured Clostridia bacterium | reverse complement strand
CTTCAGTTTGGTATTCAACACATTCTTGTCGTTTAAGCTGAATGTCAACAGAAATCATCTTCGATTTCTCTGCATCAAGACGTATTATAGCTACATCTGCATCGCGAGATACAAAATACTCACGACGATATCTTGTTTTATCAGTTTCAAACTCTGTAACTTCCATCTCCAAATATTTTGCATATTCTTCATATTTTTCTGAAATTATCACATCTCCAACGTTTATCTCAGGGCTCATACTCGGTGAAACTATCACATACATTTGATGCCCAAACAGCGAAGGCACACCTCCGCTGATCTTTGTTATAACGACAAACAGGATTATGACTATCTCCAAAAAAATCACCAGGCTACTTAATACATTCAGTGATTTTTTTAAAAGGCTTTTTTTATCCATCAAATTTCCAACGCCCTCAAACTCATGATCTTAAAATTTAATCCTTGATAGCTGTTGTCCATGTTCGTGCTGAAATAGAACGAGCATCTGACATCCACGTAATCGCCCTCTCCCGTGGGCGGCACGAAAATACTGTCATAGAGAAACATAGAATAAGTGTCGTTACCAAGATCGTTTACCAAAGATTTTGTAAGGGAGAGATATTTCTCTGTCGGTGCGTTTACCGCCGGATAATTGGAATAGTTTGTTCCGGGGTATATTCTCATTTCTATGACACCGTTGGATTCCGGAACAAGCTTTTCACTGCAAGAAAACTCGGGGATAGACAAAGACATTTGTATTACGTCTTTGGAAATATTCTGAATGCGAATTACAAATGAAATGCTTTTATTGGGCGTAACATTTTCTATTACAGCCATATTTCCCGTATCAGCATCCTCTTCGGTAGAGCTTATAAGTGTCATTTGCTCGCTTCCGTCATTTTGAAGCCAAAGCTCCATTATGATATTTTCGGGAGCTATCGTGATCGTACCCTTGTCGTGATAATCCAAAATAACGCTCTCCACGGGGATCTTCTCTTTTACCATGATCCATGAATAAGAGGCTGTTATACATATTAACACGGCAAGAATTATCGAGTAGATTCTCTTTTTCATCGCCATACTCCCCTTTCTTCACGGATTTTGCTGAATACAGATTTTATTACTTGATAAACGAGCTGAACTTCAGCTTAAGATCTATTTTACCTCCCGCAATACTCTGATCGCACGCGGGATCGCTTCCTTCTACCCAAATACGTATATTTATCTCAACGGGATCGGAGCCGCTTATGGAGAAGAGTGCTTTGGAGGGATCTGCTCCTTCGCCGTTGTAGTTAGAGAAATGCTCTACTCTTGTCGCTATGGGACTCATAAGCGTTGCCGCATTATTAGTATCATCCCAGTTGGTTCTTTCTTCCCAGCCAACAAATTCACCATTTTCATTTGTAAGCTGATTGTAGAAGGGCTGATTATCCATCACATATTTGCCATCCGCACCCTTTTGCGCGCTTACAGCACTTTTTAGCACATACCGTCTTCCCTGTTCATCGGTGCTCCAGCTATCGTTTGTATCGGCAAATATTATAGTTTTGTCCTGATATGAGATAGCAACTCGAATAGCCTGAGCATAATCTCTCTTGACGACCTCAGAATCACCGACAGTTGCATCCTTTATATACGCTTCCTCCAAATAGACGTAACGAAGAACATTATTTTCATCTTCGGGAGCATACAAAACGAACTTAAAGTCAAGGTATCCGTAATCCTTTCCCATATCGGTTGGATTTTGGTATACTGCATCATTAATGCGGTAATAGTATTCTTCTCCCTCGGGAACTCTTGTGTTAACGGTAAAGAAGTGCTCGACACTGCCTGTGCTGTTTGATACCGGGAGGAACTGGAAGTTTACAAAATCTGCTCCCAAAATATCGTTAATGGTTTTTCCGGACGTATTTTCCTCTCCGAACTGGAACATCAGAGATCCACCGGTGGTGATCATAATGTTGCTCTGTTCAATGTACGGTGTCCATTCTCTTCGTATCCAAGAATAGCTGACGTATGTAAACATCATCACCATAACCGTAAGCGTAACGAGCGGGCGGATCATTCTTTTAAATAATCCTTTTTTATCAGCCATACGATCTCCTCCTTCCCTGAGTTCTTTAATGTATCAAATACTAAGATACAAGCGAAAAAGTTTTAACTGAGCTACGATGTTGTCCCATCGTCTCTTTGAATCTTATGTGAACATTGTCTTTAGTGCTTATAATATTCTGCTCGATCGGATCGACGTAGTCTGTCCAATCGATCCCGTTGAAGCTGTACTGAAGTCCCGTAAGCTCTTTTCCATCATTCGCCTTGAACGTACGGGTGTTTGCGTCATAACTGATCGCGTCAAGCCTTGACTCGTTTTCATTTGCCGATTTTTTTACAGAGACAAATTTAAATACGTACTTTATTGCTCCGCCGAGCAACGCCTTATCAGCTTCTCTGTCTGTTCCCTCTATCCAGATTCGAACGCTTATGCTCTTTTCCTGCACGCGTCCGTCTTCGTTATCTGTGAAGTCAAGTATCGGAACTGCATCGTTGACCATTCCATCCGAAGCAAGATCATTTCCCACGAAAACCTTTCCGCTGCAATAATCTTCATCGGTCCAATAGAATGGCATCATTTTTCCTTCGGATACTGCCTGGTATCCGTAAGGATATACCGTTTCGATCGTTTGTCCGCCATCCACAGTCGTACCTACAGTTGTAAATGTCTCACGTATTTCCTCTATAGTCCTGTCGTCTTCTCCGTCGCTGACAGGATTTGTACTGAATTCTGTCGTTCCGGATTCGGTCTTGCTCAATTCATATCGGTCATTCGGTATCCAGATCTTCACAGATGGCGATGTCGTTCCTGTATCTTCCACAAACGCAACACGAACTGCTCCCGCAATTCCGTCTCGGCTATGGCCACCTGACAAGCTCTGATTTCCTTCGGGTAATTGATCAACAGGTGTATCTATATTAGGACCTATTACCTTAGAGTCGCTCGACAAATAGATCTTAACTGCCTCAGACGTTCTGAACTTCAGATTTAAGGTTATATAGTACTTATCGGCATTTTCCGCATGAATGTGTTCAAAGGTGCTCGGATCATCCAAGGGGAGATCGTGGGTATCTAAAACCATCGGGCAATAGAAATTAACACCGTTTCCCGTAATATCCGGGTAGGTTACCATATTTATAGTTGCGTCGTGATTATTACCCCAAGACTCATTATAGAATATTTCCAAACCGCTTCCCGCCATGATAGTCATATTGCCGTCGCTTTCAACCGTTGCTCTGTCGTCAAAGATAAACCAAGAAAACGTTGCCGTCGCCAGCGCGCACAATAGCACAATATTTACGAGAAGCAATAAGCGCCTTTTCCGCTTTTTACTCATTGTATGTCTCACTCTGATTCAGACTCCTTATCGACTACGGTAAAATCAAACTTTGCCTTGACCTGACCACTGATCAGTTCTTTGCGGCATTCTCTGTCCTCACCGTCTAACCAAATAACAATCTTAATATCAACCGGGGTCTCCGCTTCCATTTCGCAGAGAGACAGATCTTCTTCAAGATCTCCCCACACGTATTGAACTCCGTCAATATTTTTAATACCCGAAGAAGCACCGTCGGTTTCCACCAAAAACGGATCTCCTTCTGCAAAAGAACGGAATTTGTAAGAATCCTCAACGGTACCGTTCTCATTTACCGTCAAAGCGCCTTCACTGTCGTAAAGTATCTCGGTCTTGGCATTAGGTATCCAGATATACTTTAATGCATATCCACCCTCACTATCCTTAACCATTATAGCTATCCTCAAAGCCGAGCAGATGTGTCCCGCATCAACATCATGCGGATACTGAATATCGCCATCCGCAGGAGCAAGAAACGAGGTTTTCATAAAGTTGAGCTGCTTGGGATTTTCCACTATAAATGATATTTCCTTCTCAAAAACTCCATAAGAAGCTATATCATCGATCTTTTCAAATCCCACGATCTCCAGCTGATCTGTTTCTTCATTTCTCTCAACAACAGATGAGAAAAACTGATTTCCATCACCCGACACGGGCTGCATCAAAGAATCGGAAAAGTCCAGATCAAGCTTTTTTCCCCAATCCGACTCAGAGGCTAATTTAACACGAAGGTTGTTTGCGGCGATCGTTTCAACCGTAATGCCTGAAACCTTTGCCACAGTACCGTCATAGAACCAAGAAAAGCTGACGGCGATCATGATCAATAACGAAGAAATGACAAACATCGAACCAAATATTATATTTTTTCGTTTGAATGTCTTCTTGCTATTATTTGCCATCGTTGTTCCTCTTTTGCATTCTGTGTTTATTTCGTTGTTTCTTTCTTGAAGGATTGTACTGCTTCTTTACAGGCTTTGGAGGTTGAACAGGTGCGGGCTTAGGCACCTTGTTTGCGTCGATCGCAGGCTCGGCAGGCTTCTTGTTATTGTTTTTGCCGCGTCCGCCTGTCTTGGAATTCTTCGAATTTGCATTGCGCCATATCAAAAGCTTTTCCTTGATCGACTTTTTCTTTGCTTTTTCTTCGGCAAGACGGGCTTCCTCGGCAAGACGAGCCTCTTCGGCGAGACGAG
>CALAXC010000349.1 GCA_937894775.1 uncultured Clostridia bacterium | reverse complement strand
CAATTATCCCGAAAAGCAGATCCTTGGTGACAATCAGCTCGAAACCTTCCTCGAAGCCATCAAGGGGCATGAGTACTGGTGTGACTTCTTCTACGTGGAGGTCATGACGGGTCTGCGCCGCGGCGAGATCTGCGGCCTCAGGTGGCAGGACATCAACTTCGAGGAAAACAAGCTCCAAGTCAAGCGGTCGGTGTCGGTCAAAAAGGGCGGCGGTGTCAGCATCGGCGAGACCAAGACCGAGACCGGTGTCCGCTGTATTCAGATGCCGCCGAGTGTGGCTGAACTGCTGAAAAGCAAAAAGCAGACGGCGATTACCGAGTGGGTCTTCCCACACTTTCTGCATCCCGAACAGCCCATCAGCCCTGCCAGTGCTTACCGTAAGCTGAAGGTGATACTGAAGAATGCAGAGCTTCCGCTGATACGCTTCCACGACCTTCGCCACACCTTTGCGACTCACGCAACACAGGGTGGCGTGGATCCCAAGACCTTGGCAGGCATCCTTGGTCACACCAACGCAAGCTTTACGCTGGACACTTACACCCACGTAACGAGCGATATGCAGAAAAGCGCATCCGCCGTAGTGGGTAATATGATGCAAAAAATTATGATAAAGGAGTAATAAATGGCTAAAAGAAAATACGGCGAAGGTAGTGTATTCCTTCGCAAGGACGGTCGATGGGAAGGACGAATCATTATCGGTTATAATGAAAACGGCAATCCCAAGACCAAAAACGTAACCGCTAAAACGCAGGCTGAATGTAAGGAAAAGCTCCAAGCTCTCAAGGAGAAATGGGGCAGAACCAGCGACAGGCTCAAGCCGGACATGCCGTTTGGCGATTGGATGGACTTCTGGTATCAGAACTTCTCCAAGCCCAAGATCAGACAGACAACGCAAGAGTGCTACGAGAACCGAATCTACAACCATATCATCCCCGAAATCGGCAAAATTCCGATGAACAAGCTCACGCAGAACGACCTGCAACAGTTCTATGCACGGCTGAAGAAGGGCGGCAGGCGCAGGCTCACAGAGTTTTACGGCGAGGGCTTGTCCGACAGAATGGTGCGCTCTTGTCACACCACCTGCCGAACCGCACTGGAAAAGGCGGTGACCGAGGGCTTGATAACCGTCAACCCTGCTATCGGTTGCCGACTTCCTCCGAAGAAAGCAAAGGAGATGCAGGTACTGACACAGGACGAGATCAGACGCTTTCTGATACAAGCGAACGAGGAAGGATACTACGAGTTCTTCCTCCTCGAGCTGACCACGGGTATGCGCCGAGGGGAGATACTCGGTCTTCAGTGGAAGGACGTCAACTTCGCTACAGGCGAGCTCCACATCAGACGGCAGGTGGTCAAGAAGGGCGCACAGACCCAGATCACCAAGCCCAAGACCAAATCCTCGATACGAACGCTCATTCTGCCGCCCGATATGCTGGATATCCTTGCGGTGCATAAGAAAACAGCCACCTGCGAGTGGGTGTTCCCATCACCAGTCAAGGAAGGAGAGCCGAGAAATCCCGACTCGATATACGGCAAATTCCAAAAGATACTGAAGCGAGCGCAGTGCAAGAAGATCCGCTTCCACGACCTGCGCCACACCTTCGCTACCATGGCGCTTGAAAACGGCATGGATATCAAAACTCTCTCCGCTATGATAGGCCACATCAGCGCGGAGACCACGCTCAACATCTACAGCCATATCACCGACACCATGCAACAGCAGGCAGCCGTGAGAATTGACCGAGAAATCGGCGGTACAGACGCACAGATGCCCGAATTCACGCAAAGCGTGGAGCCGCCCAAGGCAAGTGAACCCGCCCCCACGAAAGCCACGCCTGAGAAGGAATTTGAGCCCTACAAGGGCAAGATACGCAAGAGTGGCACGGGATGCGTGACGATGATAAACGACCACCTCTACGAAGGACGGTTCACGCCGAGAGTCAACGGCAAACGCATATCCAAGAATGTCTACGCAAAGACGCGAGAAGAATGCGAGGAAAAGCTCGCAGAGCTGATAAAGACCATGAAAGCGGAAATTAAGGCTGAAAAGGAGCGTCAAAAAACAACCTCTGCATAAAAGCAAAAAGAGTGGGCGACCATCACGGTCGCCCACTCTTTAATACTAACTCACCTCCTTTGATATGGGGGTAACAAAAAAGCAGTATTTTTCAATACTGCTTAATCATTAACCCAAATTTTGAATGCCTTTTTACCATACCAGCTGGCATAAATGATTCTGCCAGTCTTGGGATGCCGAAAATACTTTCGGAATATATAGTGCCCCTTCTTTTCCATGCTATCACCTCCTTTCGGGCATAAAAAAAGCACCAAACCCGGAAAATCCGTTTTTGATGCTTTTATATTCAATTAAAAAAGGCCACCAAAAGGCAGCCTTCAAATGGACATACTTATCCGAGATTTATTGTATCACACTTTTTTGAAAATGTCAATAGAAATGCTTGAAAAATATAGAAATTCGCAGAAAAAATATAAAGTTCTAAAAACATAAAAGGAGGATTTGGAAAATGCGTAAAGCTTCAAAGATCAGTCTTATTGTCGCAGCTGCCTTCATATTGCTCGGCTTAGCCATCCTTACCGCGATGCTGGCAAAATGCAATTGGGATTTTTCCGATTTGAGCACAACGCAATATCGGACAAAGACCTATACCTCATCTTCCGCCATATCCAATATCTTCATAG
>CALAXC010000348.1 GCA_937894775.1 uncultured Clostridia bacterium | reverse complement strand
AACGTCGCTGTCTGTGCTGCCGAATTTCTTTATTTTGCACCCGATGGCATAGTTTCGTTATGAATATACGCACCAGTCGGCAGTGCCGACAGCAAAATATCGCTGTCGGCACTGTTGTTTTTTTGCTTTATTCCCTTTTACAATTATCAATAAAATTTTAAGCGGCGAGGTTGCCCTCGCCGCCGTACTATCTATTAAAGATTATAATACTTTTCAAATTCTGCAGGATGTGGGATCTTAGAAAGCTCCATACACTCTGCTCTCTTTATTTTAATAAGATTTGCAATCAATTCTTTGGGGAATACTCCGTCTGCTGTGAGATAATCATTATCTGCTTCCAATGCGTCAAGCGCTTCGGGAAGTGATGTGGGAAGTCCCTTCAGCTTTGCCTTCTCTTCCTCAGGGAGATGGAAAAGATTAAAATCATAAGGTCCCCAACCCTCTGCATGAGGATCTATCTTATTTTTAATACCGTCAAGTCCTGCCATCAAGATAGCTGCATAGCAGAAATAAGGATTACAAGTTGCATCGGGATTACGAAGCTCAAAGCGACGCTTCTCGGGAGATTTTGCGTACGCAGGAATACGAATGACCGCTGAACGGTTAGAGGTTGCATAGCCTACCGTAACAGGAGCTTCAAATCCGGGAACAAGACGCTTGAATGAATTAGTAGATGGATTTGTAATGGCACAAAGCGACGCAATATGCTTAAGAAGACCACCCATAAAATAATGTGCGGTTTCGGAAAGGTGCGCATAACCGTTATCATCAGAAAATACCGGTTTGCCGTCCTTCATCAACAGCATATGAACGTGCATACCGCTTCCTGCCTCGCCGTAAATGGGCTTAGGCATAAAAGTAGCCGTCTTGTCATACTTAAGAGCGGTATTATGTATAATATACTTTATCATCATAGTAGCGTCTGCCATATGAACGACCTCACCCAACTGAGGCTCAATTTCAAACTGACCCGATGCGGCAACCTCGGGATGATGGTAATTGATCTCAATACCCGCATCCTTCATATGCATACACATTTCACTGCGGCACTCATAAGAAACGTCAAACGGCTTAGCGATATGATAATTCTTCTGCTTGGGTACTATCACGCCCTTGCCGTCAATATCGCTGTTCCAATAAGACTGCTGTGCATCTACAGCCGCACTTACACAGTTTGGCGCTACGTTCCAATTAACGTTATCAAAGAGATAAAATTCAAACTCGGGAAGAATATACATAGTATCCGCAACTCCACTATCCTGCATTGCTTTAACAGCCGCCTTGATAATATTTCTGGGATACTGAGGAAGAGGACGGTTTTCGGGATTATCGATAATCATTGCATTACCCGTCATCGAAAGTGTGGGAATCGAGCAGAACGGATCGATCACTGCTGTATCAGGATCGGGAATAAACACCATATCACTCTTTTCTACAACCGCATAACCGTAATTCGAAGCATCAAAGCCGATACCGCTGCGCATAGTATCCTCAGAAAAATTTTCTGCGGGAATAGTTACGTGACGGTACTGACCGTTAATGTCCACCATTTTAAAATCCACCATTTTTATGCCCTGTTCTTTTATAAGAGCAATAATATCCTGTACACTTCTTGCCATTTTCTTTCTCCTTACTTTTTATCGTCCAAAAACGATTTTATTATTTTTATTTTACCACTTTTCATAAAAAAAGTCAATGCCCGACAATAAGCTTTTACAATAGTTTCGAAAAAAGTGTTTTTAGACTTAATTATACTACTTTCAAATATGGATCTTGCTTAAAAATGTAATATTGAGTTCATTTGGATTATATTTTTAATCCGTAACCCTATATCCTAATCTTTCAAGTTTGGTTTTAATGATCTCATCGGATACGTCCTCTGCGTAAGAAACGGTCAACTCTCCTTTTTTAAGATCGACTCTGCCTGCGACGCTTTTGATGTCATTAACGGCTTCTTCAACCCTATTCTTACAATGCTCACAATGCATACCGCTGACCTTGAATCGTTTAGTGTATTTTACTTTCGTGAGCTTCTTTCGCTTCGGCTTGTAACCGCCACCGCCGCAACAACCGCTCTCACCCTTGAAGTGCTTGATACTTGAAATAACAGCAATAACTACGATGACAGCAATAATTCCGATAACAATATAATTTTCCATTATTTTGCTCATCCTTTCATCACTTCAATTATGATATAACTCATCAAGCTTATCACTCGGCATATCGGCAAGCAAACCGCAAATTGCATTTTCACTTACTGCACCAATTCCGCAGATATCAACCATCATCCGCTCTAATTTTTCGTAACAGGCAGTGTAGATATAAGCCAAACTACGCCCTTTTTCTGTGAGAAATGCCAAGCCAAACACCTCTTGTCTGACAATTCCAAGCTCTACTAAAGATTTAAGCATATTATGTACACTTGGCTTGCTAAATCCAAGTGCACTCGCAAGCTCTACGTTCTTTACTCCGTATCTTCCCTCTGACAAACGGTATAGGTAAATAATATATCTTACTTGTGCGAATGTAAATTTCACATTGTTATTCAAGACTAACCTCCGTTTTTCAAGAAAAGGGATGCGACGCTTGGTGCGCATCCCTTAACATTATTTTTTGTTATTATTTTCATTTGCTTTGGCGTGATCACATCGACCGTTGCATTTTCCTCCGCATTGTTTTGCGTAAGGGCATCCAACACATTTTTCTCCGCGCCGCTTTGCGCGAATAATATAGAAAACAGATGCGCCAACGATCAAAAAAATTACGGCAATAGCAATATAATCAACAATACCCATAATTATGTATTAAGAGCATATTCAGCCTTGAGCTGCTTATTCTTTCTGATGATCATTACAGTAAAGACAGCTGCAATAGCGAGAACGATTGCCCAACCAACAATAGGCATCCAAACAGCGCCGAAGCTTCCGCCCGTGAAGAGCGTACCGAAGAAGAACACAAGGAATCCGATTACGTATCCAACTGCGAACTGAAGTCCGATACCTGCCCAGAGCCACTTCTTGCTCTTGATCTCGGAGTTCATAGCTCCAAGAGCAGCAAAGCAAGGAGGTGTGAAAAGGTTAAACATAAGGAATGCAAGACCTGCAACAACTGAAATACCTCCCATATTGGAAGCACCTATTGCACCAACAGCCTCGAGATCCTCGTTGATCAGATGTTCAAACATAAATACGGTTGCAAGAGTAGAAACAACGCACTCTTTTGCAATAAATCCTGTAACAGCCGCTGCTGCAAGCTGCCAAAGAGCCACGCCCACGATAGGAGCAATAACATATGCAATAGGAGTAGCGACAGTAGCAAGAATGGAGTTCGACGGATCTTCAACTGCTTGGAAGTTCCAACCGTATGTCTGCATCATATAAACAACGAAGTTACATACAAGAATGACAGTTCCTGCCTTAACTATGTAAGCCCAACCTCTCTGACACATAGACTTGAGCGCCTGAACGAAGGAAGGTGCTTTGTATTCGGGAAGCTCGATAATAAAGAAAGACTTTCTTGCCTTGTGACCTGTAAGCGCATTGATAAGAAGCGCACAAAGAAGAATGAGAACGATACCTACGAAGTACATCGTAACGCCAACCCATTCAGAGCCCTCGAAGAACGCGCCAGCGAAAAGTGCGATAACGGGGAGCTTCGCGCCGCAAGGCATAAAGGGAGTGAGCATAGCGGTTGCTCTGCGCTCACGCTCGTTACGAATAGTACGGCAAGCCATAACGCCGGGGATAGCACAACCTGTACCGATGATGAAAGGGATAACGGATTTGCCAGAAAGACCAACCTTCTTGAAGATAGGATCAAGAACAACAGTAGCACGAGCCATGTAACCGCAATCTTCAAGAAGCGCGATGAGAAAGTACATAACCATAACGAGAGGCAAGAATCCAACAACGGCTGCTACACCTTCGATAATACCTTCAAGGATAATTGCTTGGATTAGATCGTGAGCGCCGCTGAGCCATCCGGCAACGATTTCCTTAAACCAACCTATGCAATCTACAAGACCCCAAATATGAAATCCGTTTTCGAGGTCATAGCCTTCTGCAAGCCAAACCCCGGGCCCCGCCTGCGAGATCCAGAACACCGCCCACATAATAAGAGCGAAAATCGGAATACCAAGCCACTTATTTGTAAGAACGGCGTCAATCTTGTCGCCGATATTTCTTTCTTTGGTAAATACCTTACGTGTTTCAACCTTCTTTACAATCCCGTTTACGAACTCAAAACGTTTACGGTCAGCATCTTCAACAACAGCCTTGTCGGAAAGATCAATGTCACCCTGATGATAAGGTGCTTTCTGTGATTTGCCTGCTAAGGACGCGGCGGCTTCAACAAGTGCCTTAAGTCCTTTTGCCGAGGTAGAAACGGTATTTATTACAGGACAGCCAAGCTCTGCACTCAAAGTATCAACATCTATTTTAGTTTCCTTCTTCTCATTGAGATCGCTCTTGTTCAGAGCAACAACAACAGGAATACCAAGCTCAAGAAGCTGTGTTGTAAAGAAAAGGCTACGGCTGAGGTTGGTAGCATCCACGATGTTGATGATAACGTCGGGATTTTCTTTTTTCACGTAGGAGCTTGTGATGCTTTCCTCGCTCGTGAAGGGAGACATGGAGTATGCGCCGGGAAGGTCAACAGCGATGAGCTGTTCGCCCCCTGCATACGCCTTTTTAATGGGATGCTCCTTCTTGTCAACGGTAACGCCAGGCCAGTTTCCAACGTGCGCCGTTGCGCCCGTTAAGCTATTAAAAAGCGTTGTTTTACCGCAGTTAGGGTTACCTGCAAGCGCAAATCTGATCATCTGCTCACCTCCATTGTAACACATGCGGCCTCGGTTTTACGAAGGGTTAACTCGTACCCACGAATGTTGATTTCAATAGGATCGCCAAGCGGCGCCTTTTTGCGAAGAATAACCTCCGCCCCGGGCGTTACGCCCATATCAAACAGCCTGCGCCTGATTTTTCCTTCCCCGGCAACAGCCTTAACAACACCCGATTCGCCAATGGCAAAATCACTTAAAAGTTTAGTCATTTGATATTCTCCCCTATTATTTACGCTACTAAAATTTTTGTTGCGAGGTTGCAATCAAGCGCAAGCCTGCCGTCCTTAATTATACAAACAACGCTACCCCCGCTTTGCGAAAGAACCGTTAGGGTTGAGTTAATTGTAATGCCAAGGCTTTCCAAATGTTTTTTTGTTTTTTCGTCCGCTAGTACCTTAATTACACGCAACGGTTGATCCTGCGGGGCAAGTGTCAGTGGCATGCTTTTCTCCTTTTCATTATATATAATAGTGGATTTTTGTGCGTTTTATGCCATTTTTCGTTGTTTAGCAACGCAAAACATCGTGCATCAAAACA
>CALAXC010000347.1 GCA_937894775.1 uncultured Clostridia bacterium | reverse complement strand
TTTGACACAAGAGGCGCAAAAGAAAAAGCTTCGCAAAAAGAAAAGCGCCGTTTTTTCGGGGGCTCTGCCCCTCTTGACCCCGTTCGCTTTTTGAAAAAAGCGAAACCAAAAACTTTTCTTAATCGCTCTTTGTGAGATGTACACAGTGCCCGACCGCATTGTTTGGTAGAGCTATGTGTGTGCGTTATTGCCTGTCGGCTCAGCCGACTTTGTGCGAACATTGTGCGCTGTTTGATCAAAAAACCGCTTTGCTATCAATAGCAAAGCGGTTTTTTTTATTTTAAATTCATCGTAATCTGAGCTTCCTGCTCTTTTTTGTGCTTGTCTACAATTGCGTGGATCTTCTTAACAGGATTAAGAAGCTCGCTGAGCGTTGCATCGTGGTTGAGCGTGTCAATAATATATGCAACAAATTTCGACATATCAACAGGTACGTACCAATCTCTTGTGAGAACCTCAGGGTTCGTGTAAACAAGATTTGTTGTGAATACCTTGTCGATTATTCCGTCAGCGTGCGCCTTGTCAAATACCGCAGGCCCGCTTGTGAAAAGTCCGAAGGAAGCAAATGAGAATATTCTCTTTGCGCCTCTTTGCTTAAGCTGAGCCGCAACGTCGATCATAGATTCACCCGAAGATATCATATCGTCAACGATTATAACGTCCATTCCCGAAAGATCTCTTCCAAGATATTCGTGAGCCTCTATCGGGTTTCTTCCGTTTACAACTACCGCATAGTTGCGGCGCTTGTAGAACATACCAATGTCAACTCCAAGCACGGATGAGAAGTACATACATCTGCTCATCGCACCTTCGTCGGGAGATATTATCATAAGAGATTCTTTGTTTATCTGAACGTCGGGAACATTTCTTATAAGCGCCTTTATCATCTGATATGTAGGCCTTACATCGTCAAAACCCGAAAGAGGAATTGCGTTCTGTACTCTTGAATCGTGTGCGTCAAATGTTATAATGTTAGAAACACCCATATTAACAAGTTCCTGAAGCATAAGCGCACAGTCAAGAGATTCGCGAGAGGAACGCTTGTGCTGTCTGCCCTCATAGAGCATAGGCATAATAACGGTAATTCTTCTCGCCTTACCCTGTGTTGCTGCAATTATTCTTTTGAGATCCGCATAATGATCGTCGGGACTCATTGGAACGTCTTGTCCGTACATTTTGTAGGTAACGCCGTGATTGAAAACGTCTGCTACGATATAAATATCGTGGCCTCGAACCGATTCGTGAAGCAAGCCTTTACCTTCGCCTGTTCCGAATCTTGGACATTCTGCTTTGAGTATATAGGTCAACTCTTCTTGGTCGTAACCGCGTCTGTCCTTAAGATAGTAATCTACTTTTGATGTGAAGCTGTCACATCCTCGCATACCTATAACACTAAGCTCGCCGAATTCTGTATCCTGCATAATCAACCGTCCTCCCAAGTCTTTTTAGGTTTTGATATTATATTTTACACTATCATTATAACATAATTTTTCGAAAAATCAAAGTTTTTTGGCGCTTTTTCGACAAAAAAACGATAAAACGGAACTTTGCACAAAAAAGTATCGTTTGGCGTTCTTTTTTCAAGCATTTTATCAAAATTGACGAAATATATTGGAAATTATTTCAATTCCACAACGGTAACGCCTCCGTCACCCTCTCCAAACTGACCTATTCTGAATGAACCTACACGTTTGTCGCGCTTAAGCTCGTTCCATAGGTAATTTTTGAGTGCACCCGTACCCTTACCGTGTATGAGGCGAAGGCTCTTGAATCCTGCCAACTGCGCTTCGTCAAAATATTTATCGACTGCATTCCAGGCTTCCTCGCCCGTTTTGCCTCTGAGGTCTATTTCAGGCTTGAAATCTCGGTTTACGCTCATACGGTATGAGGCTTGTCTGCTTTTTTCTTTTTCTTTTTCTGTTATAAGTCTCAGATCGTTAATACGGACCTTGGTTTTTATAATTCCCGCCTGAATATAAACGAGCTCGCCGTCCTTTGGTGTTTCAAGTACGGTTGCTTTCTTTCCTATACTCGTCACTATTACTTCATCACCTTTTTTCAAGGGGCGGGGAAGAACATAGTTTTCGTCTATATCTGCCTTTGCGGGTTCATATACGGTTGTGTTGGAACGAAGATGATCGCGTATGTCGCGTCTTGCCGCCGCAAGCTCTTCGGCAAGCTTTTCGCTTTCCTTTTTCTTGCGGAGCTTATCCATTTCGTCCATTATATAATCTGCCGATCGCTTTGCGCTTTCTATCATAGATTCCGATCTTGAACGAGCGCTTTCAAGCGCTTTTCTTGAAGCGGCGAGATTTTTTTCTATCTCTTTTTGGCTTGTTTCCCTGAATTCTTCGAATTCTTTGCGCATAGCTTCGGCTTTTTCGCGTTCCTTTTCGGCTTTCTGACGTTCTGCTTCAAGCTCGCCAAGTACTTTTTCCATCTGCTTGTTATCGCTTGCAACGTAGCTTTCGGCGCTCTTTAGCACTTTTTCGGAAAGTCCTAACTTTTGCGATATTGCAAAAGCGTTTGATTTTCCGGGTGCGCCTACTGTAAGCTTGAATGTGGGCTTCAACGTTTCAACGTCGAATTCGCAGGATGCGTTTGTGACGCCCTCGGTGTTCATCGCATAGGTCTTAAGCTCGCTGTAGTGTGTTGTTGCGGCGCAAAGAGCTTTTGATCTTCTTACGTCCTCGATTATTGCAACGGCAAGGGCAGCGCCCTCAATAGGATCTGTTCCTGCGCCAAGCTCATCAAACAGAACGAGCGAGCGGTCATTCTTTTGCTCAAGTATCGAAACTATACTTACCATCTGCGCAGAGAAGGTCGAGAGCGATTTTTCGATGCTCTGCTCATCTCCGAGTGAAACGAGGATATTTTCGAATATACAGATCGAGCTTCCCTCGTCGGCGGGGATATGGAGTCCCGCTTGCGCCATAAGAGAAAAGAGTCCGAGCGTTTTAAGAGTTACCGTTTTACCGCCCGTGTTAGGACCTGTGATTATAATAGTATCGTAATCGTATCCAAGCGAAAGGCTTATCGGAACGACCTGCGCTTTATCGATAAGAGGATGCCTTGCGCGAACAAGCTTGCAGGCGCGTTCTTCGTTTATTATCGGCTCGGTCGCATCTAACTTTAACGAAAGATTGGCACAGCCGAACGCAAAAGCTATGTCGGTTATGTTTTCATAGTTTAAAACGAGGGTGCGCGCTATTCCCGCAACGCTTGCCGAAAGCTCGGAGAGAACTCTTTCTATTTCAAGCTTTTCCTTGTTTTCAAGCATTCTCAGCTCGTTATTTGCCTCGACTACCGCCATAGGCTCAATAAATACTGTTGCGCCCGATGACGAGGAATCGTGTATGAGTCCTTTTATCTCGTTACGGTATTCGATCTTGACGGGGATAACGTATCTGCCGCCTCTTTGCGTTACTATGTTTTCCTGAAGATATTTTGAATAAGAGCCGCTTATATATTTTGCAAGCGTTTCTTTTATCTTTTGATTTCCGAGTCTTATTTTGCGTCTGATATCTGCGAGTGCCGAGCTTGCTTCGTCGGATACGCTCTCTTCGGAAATTATCGAGCGTAGAATTCTGTCCTCAAGCATTTTATTCGGCATAAGACGTTCAAATATTGCATCGAGCGAGGTATCAAACGTTTTATTGCTTCTTATATATTCAAGAAGCTGACGTGCCGAGCGCAGAAGAAGTGCTGTGTCTATAAGCTCTCTCGGTGTGAGCACAGCACCTTTTGTTGCGCGGTCGCAGGCGGACTCTATGTCGGTAACGGTACCGAATGGCGGCATACCCTTTGCTTCGAGCAAACGGCGCGCGTCGGTGGTAGCGGTCTGCTTTTTTATTATTATCTCTTTATGAGTATCGGGAATAAGCTCAAGCGCTTTTTCTGCTGAACCCTTTGTCGGGCAGAGCGAAGCTAATATCGTGCGTATTTTGTCGAACTCAAGAGTGGTTAATGTTTTTTCTTTTATCTGAATATCCATAGGTTTAATCCTTGACAGATTTATAAAAATTTAAGGTATTGAAGCCTCTTTCGAGGTGGTTGAGAAGATATATCTCTGCCGCCTTTGAAAAAAAGTTCATACTGTTTTGATCGGTTATCGAAAAGTTGAAAAGTCTGTTTACTTTAGCCTCGGAACAGTATTTCATAGCCATAAGCGCAGAGCTGTCAAGCGGCAGCAATATCGTTTTTGTGGCAAACTGATCTACGTCGGGAAGATCGGGCGTTATGTTCCTTTTTTCAATGCATTCCTTGCAGAGCACCCCGCCGTTCATAACGTCAAGACTAAAGATCCCGCTTTCGTTTAACATTTCTTTAGAACAGTCGGAGCAGAGGGAGAGCTCGGGAGCAAATCCCGATACGCAGGCGGCAAATATTTCGTAAGCCGCTTTTATGAGCGGCAGAGGAAAGAGCTTTTTCTCTATTGCGTAAAACGCGTTGAGTGTCGCTCTTAACACGTCTTCCGAATCTTGCTCCTCGCCTGTTATCTCCTCGCATATTTCACAGATATAAGTGGCGAGCGCATAGCCCTCAAGATCGGTCTTGTAGGCAAAAAATGTATTGCTTGGCGCACCGCCGCTTAAAAAGTTTGTTCCGTTTTTGTCATATAGCTCGAATTCACCGTAAGTAAAGGCTCTGCAGAGCGCACTTTTGGAATTTTTTATACTCCGTCCGCCCTTTGCTTTAACCCATATCTTGCCCTTGCTTGCCGTGAGTATCAAAAGAAGCTTATCGTTTTCACCCGTGTTGCTTTCTCTTAGAACGAGTCCGTCGATAGCAAATCTCATTTATCGTATCTCCTGCCGTTTATAGGTTTTTGTAAGATCAATCCTCGTCACGGTAGCCGAAGTTACCTACCGTTCTTGCGCTTTCTCTCCAATTTTCTTTTACCTTTACCCAAAGATTGAGATATACCTTTGTGCCGAAGAGCTTTTCAAGGTCTTCTCTTGCATAGGTTCCGATGAGCTTGAGCGCAGCGCCGTTCTTTCCTACGATGATTCCCTTGTGCGAGGCTTTTTCGCAGAATATTTCGGCTCTTATGCGGATAAGAGTGTCCTCGTCCTTGAATTCCTCAATTACTACCGCCGTTCCGTGAGGTATTTCCTTGTTGAGTGTGCGGAGTATCTTTTCTCTGATTATTTCTGCGGCTATCTGTCTTTCGGGCTGATCGGTGATCATATCCTCGGGGAAGAACCAATCCGATTCGGAAAGGAATTTTGAACATTCGTCCATAAGCTCGTTTATGTTTTTGCCTTTCTTTGCGCTTATCGGTATAAATGCGTCAAAGGAATGCTTTTCTGCGTATTTTGATATAGATTCGGCAAGTACCTCTCTGTCATACATATCGATCTTATTGAGCACGAGGATAGAGGGAATACCGCTCTTTTTCAAGTAATCGATAACATTTTCTTCAACTGTTGTTATCTCTTTGCCCATGTCAACTACGAGAACTACCGCATCGGCTTCCTTCATAGAGGAATCGGCAGTCTTTACCATATATTCTCCGAGTGAGTTTTTCGGTGAGTGTATGCCGGGGGTATCAAGAAACACAAATTGATCCTCGTTTTTTGTATAGATACCCGTTATTCTGTTTCGGGTGGTCTGCGGCTTACTTGAAACTATTGCTATCTTCTCACCGAGAATTGCGTTGAGAAGTGTTGATTTTCCTACGTTAGGTCTGCCTACTATTGCTATAAATGCTGTTCTTTTCATATTTTAAAATCCTTCGTTTACTGTTTTATTTCAAGTCCCATAAGCGAGAGGATCTCACTTTGCTTTTTGCGCATTTCGAGTTCTTCTTCCTCGCTGTTTACGTGGTCGTAGCCTAAAAGATGGAGCATAGAGTGAACCGTGAGAAAGGCTATCTCACGTTCAAAGCTGTGACCGTACCTGTCTGCCTGCTCTTTTGCGCGTTCAAGCGAAATAACGATATCGCCAAGGCTTTCACTGGCGGCACAAAACGATATATCGTTACAGTCAAGAAGGGGAAAGGAAAGAACGTCGGTAGGCTCGTCCTTTGAACGAAATTCCTTATTGATCTTGCGTATTCCTTCGTTATCGGTAAAGGTTACCGATATTTCAAGCGCGGGGATAACGTTTTCATATTCAAGCGTTGCTTCGACCGCTCTGCGTACAAGTATTTTTTGCGCATAAGTTACGGGAAGAAGCTCCTGCGAGTTTAAAAAATATATCATAGGCTTTTGATTTTTCATTTTTTCTTTTCAGCTCCTTTGTTTTGTCTTTGATTTTTCTGAGGGGCTTTGCTTTGCTGTTCGCTAAGCTTTTTTTCGTATTTATCGTATGCGAGAATGATCTTCGCAACGAGCTTGTGTCGTACTACGTCGCGCTCGGTAAAGGCGTGAATACCGATATCCTCGATGTCGGTAAGGATATTCGTCGCTATCGCAAGACCGCTCTTTTGTCCGAAGGGAAGGTCGGTTTGCGTGAGGTCACCCGTAATTACCGCCTTTGAGTTGAATCCAAGACGTGTAAGAAACATTTTCATCTGTTCGGGCGTTGCGTTTTGCGCTTCGTCGAGAATTATAAAGCTGTCATCAAGCGTTCTTCCTCGCATATAGGCGAGGGGCGCTATCTCGATAGTTCCTTTTTCGAGCAGACGGTTATAGTTTTCGGCTCCCATCATTTCAAACAGAGCATCGTAGAGCGGACGAAGATAGGGGTCTATCTTGCTTTGAAGATCTCCAGGAAGAAAACCGAGCTTCTCTCCCGCTTCGATCGCGGGACGGGTGAGGATTATTCTGTTTACCTGCTTTTGCCTCAGGGCTCTTACCGCCATAGCTACCGCAAGAAAGGTCTTTCCCGTGCCCGCAGGACCGATGCCGAATACTATGGTGTTTTTCTGGATATTGTCAACGTAACGCTTTTGACCTACGGTTTTGGGCTTTATCGGCTTTCCGTTGGTCGTGATGCAGATACATTCGTCATCAAGACCGTCAAGCTCTCCGTCGTTTCCGTCCTGAACCATTGAAATGACATAGCCTACCTGCTGTTCGGTGAGGACCTCGTTTGAGCGCGCCAGCTTCTTTAATGCTTCGATAGCCTTTGCGGCGGCATTTACTTTGCTCTGATCATCACCCGAAATGCATATAGCATCTCCCTCACCGTCGCTTCGGTTCTTGATGCTTACCGAGAATGCCGATTCGAGCATCTTCGTGTTTATATCAAAGCTGCCGAAGAGCCGTGCAGTGATCTCGACGTTTTCTATTTTTATAATTTTTGTTATCTTTTTTTCCATATCCTGTTTTAATTCCTTTTGAGTTTATGATGTAAGCTCTATTTCTCTTATCTCAGCTATGTTTCTTATGCATTTTATTTTACAGCGCAGAGTGTATATACCGTTTTCAAAGGTCGATGAGGAGCTGCGTGAAAGGATCTGCGCATCCTTGAATTCTTCGCTTATATGACGGAAAAGCTTTTCGGTTGCTATTCTTTCAAGCTCGGATTCCGAACGCTCGAGCTCGGTTTCGGTATATTCGATATGCTTAAGAGTTTTTATTGCAAATGGAAGCTTTTTTTGGTTTATCGTATAAAAGCTTTCCAATATATCTATTTTATCACAACTTGAGGTGCAATTTCTACAGTTTGAGAAAAATTTTATCTCATTTTCGAAAAAAATTAAAGATTTTTCTTCATTTAATACGCTGTTTGCTGTTTTTTTTGTGTATTTTTGAGGAATTTTTATTTCAACGGTCTCCTCGACCTCTGAAAATACCTTGCCTTCGGCTCGCATAAATCGCATAGGCTTCAGCTCGTCACCCACAAGTCCCGATATAAGAAGCTGTCCCTTGCATACCGCATCGCCTATCTTTACTGCGGGCGAGCCGCTTATTTCTTCAAAGCCTACTATAACGCCTTCGCATTTTGCGACTACGTTTGAATAAATTATTCCGTCATCTTCTTGCGGGGCTTCGTCAAGCTCTCTTATCTCGACGTTTGCGACCGTTCCCGACATATTTATGCTTATCCAGGAAATTTTGTCGGAAAGAATAAGAGCCTGCGTTTCGAGCACGTCGGCATCTATGCTTTTTGTTTTGGTACCGATATAAAGTCCGCAATCCTTAAGTGTGTCAAGAATCTCGCGCTCGCTTACAGTTATCGCTCCGTCTATTCTTATATCCCACACAAGTCCCGATGAAAAAATGAGAAACAAAATACCGATAAGCGCGCCTAAGGGAAGCCCTATGCGCTTGCGGTGCCGCAGAAAAAGAGAAGGGAGTCCTTTGTGAGCTATTGTTTCTGCCGTTATACCGTATGAGGAGCAAAGCTTTATAAATCTTTTCTTGTGTAAAAGAGCTATCGAAAAAAAGACTTTTTCTTCTTCGAGGCGGATATCCGAATATATTATAGAATTTGCGTTGCAAAGATTTATTATTTTTTCTACATCGGTTTTGTTTGCTTTTATTATGCAGTATCCGAAAATAAATGAAGGACGCTTCATTTTTGCGGTCTCTCCTTTGAAATATCTTCTTTTGCAAAGGTGAGCGTTTCGATCTCGCCCTCTATTCCGACCGCTCCTAAATTAAAAAAGGAGCAGGAAAGCTCGCTTCCGATAACCGTGAGAATGTCTTTTGTGTGAGGCAGGGATATTTTGATCTTTTCCCTTGTGTAAAGCAGTATTTTTCCGCCGTCACGTATTTTCAGCAGAGTTTTTCCGTGAAGCTCGATATATGGGGTGTGAGATACCGACTCGGGCGGAATATCAAGCACTCGGCAGATGCGTTCGACGAGCGGCGGCTTTTTTTCTTCTTTCATAGTGTTCTCCTTTTTTAAAGACATAATTTGCAAGGCTTTAGTGTAGAATTTACTGTAAAACTATTTTATGAAAGGAGAGTGTCTTAAATGACCGAAAGGCGATCTGACAGAAAAATTCTTTTTCTTTTTTTCGGTATGATAGCGGTCTTTCTTGGCTTTTATTATTCGGAGATCTGCTCTGTCGGAATAAAAAAGGGAATAGAGCTGTCGGTGAATAGGCTTATCCCATCGCTTTTTCCGTTTATGGTAATATCCGAAATAATCGTTGATACGGGCGCTTGTGAGGTACTCTCCTCGTCTGTGTGCCGCCCGCTTGCTAAAATATTTAAAATATCAAATGAGGGCGCGCTTTCTTTTCTTCTCGGTATGCTTTTTGGATTTCCGATAGGAATAAGCTCGGCTATAGGTCTTTACCGCGACGGAAAAATAGACCGATGTGAGCTTTTACGCCTTTCGCTTTTTATTTCGGCGCCGAGCCCCGCATTTTTTATCAGCGCGGTGGGAGAGGGACTTTTCGGATCGCTGACCTTTGGGGTGATGCTCTATATAATATCGCTTATAAACGCTTTTTTGATAGGTATTGCAAGCCGTCATTTTTTTAAAAAGGAGAAAGGACATTATTTTTGCTTAAGAAGTACCGCAAAAAGAGAAAAAAGAGAAAATCACGAAAAAAATGCTTTTATTCGCGCGGTCACCTCTTCGGCAAGAGCGCTTTTTTCAATATCTGCATTCGTGGTTTTCTTTTCTATGATAGGTGAGCTGATAGACGGAATATTCGCATCCTTCGGACTTGGGAAAGCTCTGTCGGCACTGCTTTACGGAGCTTTTGAAATGACGGGCGGAGTCGCAAAGGCGGCAACGCTGGGGTTTGACGGAGCGCCGATAGCGGCGGCGATACTTGGATTTTCGGGAATATCGATAGCCTGCCAGCTTGCATATATCGGCAGCGATATAAAGCTTGGCGGATATATAATTGCAAAGCTGTTTTGCGCGGCATCGAGCTTTTTGATGTGTTTTGCGGCGCTGCGATTCTTTTTTGAGGAAAACGAGCTTTCGGGAAAAAGCGTCGAATCCTTTGTTCTTTACCGAGAGAACGTTCTTACACAGGCTGTTTTTGCGCTTTTTCTATGCGCTCTTTTTATTTCGTTGCGGGGTGAGAAAAGTAAAATTTTAAAAAAGTATTTACAAAACTTCAAAAAAAGTGTATAATATAATATATTGATCTGTGAACGGGAAGAAACCGTCACTCCAAAAGCAGAGAATCACCGTCATTTGGGCTGAAAGCGGGGATATGAGGAGAACGGCTTGTGCGCTCGGGAGATCTTACCGTGAAGGCTTTTTGCTGTGTAGCGGTGACGTTGCTCCGCGTTAAGGAGATACGAGTTAAACTTAGAGTGGAACCGTGCATAGCACCTCTATACCGTAGGGTATGGAGGTTTTTTGTTTTCTTGGAGGTGATATATTGAACCGTCGGTTAAAGAAAAAACGTATAGCAAGAATAGAACAAACTGTAAGAAAAGACAGAGAGCCCGATTTTATCGGGTATATAAATGCAGAGCTTGCCGAACTTGCAAAGAAAAGCGTAAGGACAGTTAAATCGGCGCATAAAGGCGCGAGGGCGCTTATACGTTCTGTAAGAGAGGATGTAAATGCGGTAAGAGAGCGCGATCCCGCGGCAAGAAGCAATCTTGAGGTCTTGTTGCTTTATTCGGGTATTCACGCACTCATAGCGCACAGAATAGCGCACGGACTTTATCTGCGAGAGCATTATTTTTCAGCGAGAGCGGTAAGTCAGATATCCCGAGCATTTACGGGAATAGAGATCCATCCCGGAGCTACTATAGGCAAGGGCTTGATGATAGATCACGGAATGGGAGTAGTTATAGGCGAAACTGCCGAAATAGGCGATAACTGTACGATATATCAGGGAGTAACGCTTGGAGGTACGGGAAAAGACGTAGGAAAACGTCATCCAACGCTTGGAAATAACGTTATGGTAGGAGCGGGAGCTAAGGTGTTAGGTCCTTTTCAGATAGGAGATAATACTAAAATAGCGGCAAATGCTGTCGTTCTTAAGGAGATGCCCGAAAACAGTACAGCGGTGGGAATTCCCGCCAAGGTCGTGCGCAGAGAGGGAGTCAAGATAGAAAACGATCTCGACCAGATACACGTTCCCGATCCTGTGGCGCAGGAGATCAAACGGCTTGAATTGAAGCTTGACGAGCTGCAGGCGGAGCTCGAGCGGTTGAGGAAGAGTTAGTCGGTTAGTTAGTTTGTGTTAGGAGTTATGCCACCTTTTTGAAAAAAGGTGGCGCCAAAAACTTTCATACGGGAAAGTTTTAAGCGCACACACTGCGCTCGACCGCGATGTTCGCACAAACCAAAGCGTAAAAGTTTTGGTCAAGCTTTTTTAAAAGCTTGTGGGGTGTCGGGGCGAAGCCCTGACTATTCACGAAGTGAATTGAAAGCGTTTAAACGCTCGAAAAGGGTGAAGGCGTCGGCCGTGGCACCGGCAAAGCCTGTCCGGCTCAGCAAGGGCAGCATCTATAGAGTCTAGTGTTTCACCAATCTCGTCCCATGCAGATACAGGTGTATAGTCTCTCCATCTATTCAATGTATACATAGCGCGGCTTAATGCCTTACGAATCTTGTTACTGCTCATCAGTAGCTCCTTTCATTTCAAATCCGCAGTTCGGGCAGAACTTGTATTCTTTGTGGAACTCTCCAATGCTTTCCTCCGCTTCGTGATATGTGTCCCAATTTGCCCATTGTTGATGTCCACAATGAGAACAATATGCATATTCACACTCTGCTCCAAGTTCCCATTTTGCTTCGTATTTTTGCACCGGATCAGCAAGGGCGGCTTCGATGATTCTTTCAATATCACCCGCATAAGTGAGTGCCATAGCAAAACGCTGTGCATCTTTGGTTTCCAACCTTCTCCCTATTAATGTGTCTTCAAACTTCAACACATTTTTATTCTTGTAGTATATTTTCGTTAGCACTTCTCTGATTTTACGATTCATACTCAACCTCGCTTTCGTACGGCATCTGCGACCAACGAATACCGCAGTCTATTCCGTTGTAGCATG
>CALAXC010000346.1 GCA_937894775.1 uncultured Clostridia bacterium | reverse complement strand
CTTTACAGCGTTCTTTACCTTTTCGCTTTCGAGAGGGTTAACGCCGTCAGCGGGAGCTGTAACAGCCTGCTCCTCTTCTTCAAAAACTGCGGGAGCTTCTTCCTCTACGGGAGTTTCCTCGACGGCTTTTGCTTTACGAAGTCTTGGGAAAGGAATAAAAGCAAAGCAAGTATAAAGAAATGTGAACAGATCCAATACAAGTGAAACCTTATTAAAGTTCAACTTAAGTACGTTGAACATATCTTTGAAAAGTATCTTCGCAGGCTGAGAGAAAATATACTTTCTATCGGGTGCCGGGAACTTAAGATAATGTACAACGGTCAATATTACGGGCAAGAGCAACAAGAAGATAAGCACACAAAGGAAGACTATCAAAACTATCTTGTTGTATTTGCCTTCAACGTTCTTCTCAATGTCATCAGCCTGACTCATAAGCAAGTGGAAACGGAATCCACCGAGCGACCATACAAAAGCAGTAAGTGAAAGCAATATGTAAAGAATATTCAATAAGAATGTAGAAATAATGATCGCTACGTAAGAACTGAATATTAAAGGCCAGGAAATAAGATAAATAACGGTCTGAGCGCCCGCCTTCACCTCATCCTTTTCTCTGCGTACAACATTGTGTATCTGCTCATAAACAGATGCAAGAAGCTTAACAATAAAGCCAAGCAAATAAATAAATGCGGCGATTATAAAACTTACCAAAACAAAAGGAATCTGGCAAATTCCAACTACAACCGCAAAAAATGCGGGCATCGCCTTATATTTTTTAAACTTAAAAGCTTCTTTAAATAAGGCAGTCGTACCCTTTGCGAAATCAAGATTCAAAAAATCCATAATATCTCCTCTTTCTAAATATTAAGACGCAAGCGCCTTGACAATATTATAGCAAAGCAATCGAAACTTGTCAAGCTTTACAGCGATTTTACCACAAAATCAGCTTGACTTTTTTAGTTTTTTGTGCTAAAATGTCATTGTATGAATTCCTATATTCAAATAAATACCAAGAGGTCAGAAAAATGAAATTTTTAAGCTATTCAAAAAGAATTTTATGTTTTCTTCTCGTGTTCGTAATGTTATTCTTAGCCTGCGCTTGTAATTCGGGCGATAACAAAGAAACAGAAGCAAACGACGGTGCCGACACACAAGACTCTGACAATAAAGATAACGAGAACGCTGCAACCGAAAAACCGCTGCTCGACACAGATTTACTTTTGTCGGGTGAAAAGCCTTTCCGCATAATCTATTCAGAAGGCTTCAAAACTCAGGCTATGAAGGTTCAGGACAGACTTATCAGCCTTGATAAGAGCTACACCAACGGCAAATACGTATTAGCTCAGGATACCGCAACAGCGGCTGACGGAACGCCCGAGATCATCGTTGGCGACACCAACCGTCCCGCTTCAGCAGAAGCTAAAAAGCTTATAACCGCAGAAGGTAATTTCTATGCAGTATACGTATCCGACACCGCTATCGCACTCTGCGCTACCTCGGCAGAAGGTGTAGACATAGGTATAAGAGAATTTCTTACGAACATAGTAAGAAGAAACTCTACTTCGGTAGTTTATAGCAAAACAAAAGGCAGCTACTCCAAGGAATTCGAGCCTACCGTAGCTGAAGGCTCAACTCTTCTCGAGCTTCTTGTAAATACCGCAAAGCTCAAAAAGCTTCCCGTAGTAAGCATCGCAGTATCGGATGCGGACGGACTCAAGTCAGAAAGCATAATCGCAGGTAACCCCTGCCAGAACTGCTACTCGGTTACTAAAGTTTATTGCGTGACCGCTATAGGTATGCTTTATGACGAAGGCAAAATCAAAATGGAAGACACCATCGGTGACATATTCAAAGAAGAGATCGCCGCTTACGGCATAGACGAAAACAAGTGGGCAGACATCACGGTCCACGACGTTCTCAAGCATAAGGCAGGCTTTAAGCAGGGCGGACTTCTTGACATCGATGCTCAGGACGCAACCAAGTGGGCAAGTCAGGATTATCTCAAATTGACACTTGAAGCAGAGATCGACGGCAACAAGACCAGCAGATACACCGATGCGGCTTACTACCTCATTTCAAGAGTAGTAACCAAGATAAGCGGTGAAACACTTGATCTCTTCCTCGCAAAGCGTCTTTTCAACAAGACAGAGTGCCGCGAGTTTGCATTTGCGACCTGCCCTCAGGGATATCCTATAGGAGCAACCGGACTTTACATCAGAAGCTCTGATGTTGCAAAGCTTGGACGCATCTATCTTGATGGCGGTAAATACAAGGATCAGCAGATAATTTCCAAAGAATGGGTTGACTTGGTTCTTGAAAAGGGTTACGAGCTTAACAAATCGGGAACAGGTTACGCAAAGGGCGGTATGAGAGGACAGTACCTCTACATCAATTTCAACAAGAACACCGCAGTTGCTTGGCATTCCTATGACCCCAACGATACAACCTGGCCGATAGGCGATGCTCTTAAAGAGTATATGAAATAAGATAAAAAAACTTAACAAAGAGGCTGTCTCAAATGCAATTTTGAGACAGCCTCTTTTTGTATATAGAAAACCACCAGCAGTGCTGGTGATCATGACTTTATCGCACAAACCCAGATGGAAAGTTTTTGGTTTCGCTTTTTTCAAAAGTCGGCTGAGCCGACAGGCAATCAAACAATCAACGCACAATGTTCGCACAAACCCAGATGAAAAGTTTTGGTCCACCTTTTTCAAAAGGTGGTGGGTTCTCAGGGCGACGCCCTGAGGCGCACTC
>CALAXC010000345.1 GCA_937894775.1 uncultured Clostridia bacterium | reverse complement strand
AGGGCGTCGCCCTGAGAACCCACCACCTTTTGAAAAAGGTGGACGAAAACTTTCCTTGATCGTTCTTTGCGAGATGTACAAAGCACCCGATGGCTTTGGGCGAGCTATGTGTGTGCGCAGATTGCCTGTCGGCTCAGCCGACTTTGAAAAAAGCTCCGCAAAAACTTTTCTTAATCGCTCTTTGCGAGATGTACACAGCACCCGACCGCATTGTTTGGTCAGATTATGTTTGTGCGCTAAAAACCATACACAAACTACTCAAAGTAAAGATGCTCTCAGCTCATCGCCCGAACGGGGTGAAAGGTATGCAGGCGGTATATCAAGAACCGTTTTTGCTCCTGTCGCTCCTTCTTTGCTGAATCTGTACACTGCTCGAGCATAAGCAATTATTACCGAGGAAGTGAACTCGGGGTTTGAGTCGAGCTTGAGCGAAAATTCTATTATATTATTGTTTTCTTCGTTAAATCCTGTCTTGCCGCTGCGTATAACAAATCCTCCGTGAGGAATACCGCTGTGCTTTTCGCGAAGCTCCTCAAGTGAGATAAAGTTTACCGTTGTGTCATAGTCGGCAAAATAGTTTGGCATCGTCTTTATTTCTTGCTCGATCCGAGCCTTGTCCGCACCCTCTGCGGCAACCACAAAGCACTCTCTTGTATGCTTCTGACGTGTTGTAAGCTCGGGCGCACTGCCCGAACGAACAGCCGACAGCGCTTCGTCGATCGGAACTGTGTACTGACGCGCGTCGATCACTCCTTCGATCCTGCGAATGGCGTCGGAATGTCCCTGACTTACACCCTTTCCCCAAAACGTGTAGTCTTTACCTGCGGGAAGCACTGAATCTGTGTATGAACGCATAAGCGAGAAAAGACCGGGATCCCAACCTACAGATATCATAGCAACCTTTCCGCCTTCTTTTGCCGCCTTATCTACCGCAGCAAAATGCTCGGGGATCTTTGCGTGAGTGTCAAAGCTGTCGATGCAGTTAAAAAGCTTGGCAATAGCAGGTGTCTGCTCGGGAAGATCGGTAGCCGAACCGCCGCAAAGCACCATAACATCTATTTTTTCTACCATAGAGGGAGCATCGTCAACGTGAAGAACGGGTACTCCTTCTGTACGGATTGTAAGTGAAGACGGATCGCGTCTTGTAAAGACGGCAACCAGCTCCATATCGGGATTTTGCTTTATTGCCGACTCAACGCCGCGTCCAAGATTTCCATATCCTAAAATGCCGATCTTTATCATAAAATCAGTAACCTCGTTTCTTAAAATTATAAAAATATTATATATTATATTTTTTGAATTGTCAATAAAATAATCGCTAATTTTACTATAATACTTGACAAAGGTGGTAAAAAAGGGTAAAATGAACGTAAGCGGTAACCTTTTTCCGCAAAATTATCTTTTCGGAGGACGAAAAATGTACGTTGTAGATTCACACTGTGACAGTATTCAGCAGGTTGACGGAAGAAATTTTCCTCTTGTCAATCCTTATAATATGAGTCAGAAATACAACCATCTCCAGATGGTGGCTATGTTCTGCAGCTGGCCGCACGAAACTCCCGCAGAGTGCTATAAGAGAGCAACTCGCTATATGGGACTTTTCTCGGTGGCTATGGATAATGAAAGCGATAAAATAGTTAAAGTAAAGACCTATGCAGATATCGAAAAGGCTTTTTCCGAGGGTAAGCACGCAGCTCTTCTTGCTATCGAGGGCGGAACGGGTATTATGGGCGATCCTAAGATATTTACCGAATTTTATAATTTCGGTGTAAGAGTATTCGGTCTTGCTTGGCTTCATAACGATCTCGCAAAGAGTAACAGACTCGAAGAGGGTGAAGAGGATACAGGTCTTTCCGAAAAGGGACGTGAAATAGTTACTCTCGGAAATGAGCTTGGAATGATCTTTGATGTTTCGCATCTTTCCGATAAAGCATTCTGGGACGTTATCGAGCTTGCAAAGAAGCCTGTTATCGCAACACACTCGAATTTCAGAGATCTTTGTCCTCATTCACGTAACCTTACTTACGATATGGCAAAGGCTCTTATCGATAAGGGCGGTGTTATCGGTCTTAACTTCTATCCCAAATTTATAAGCGAAAATCCCGACGATCACACTATGGCAGGACTCTTTAAGCATCTTGATTACTGCCTTGAGAATTTCGGTGAAAACGGAATAGGGTTTGGCGGTGATATCGACGGAACGAGCGGACGTTATCCCCGTGATTTCGATCTTTCACGTTCTATTCACGATCAGCTTATAGAGTTCCTTCAGAAGCACTATGACGAGCGCATAGTTAAGAAGGTTGCGGGCGAAAATTATTTGAACTTCTTAAAGAACAATCTTTAAAAAATAAATCAAAAACAAGAAAAGGAAACGATTGAAATGTATATTGTAGATTCACACTGTGACAGTATTCAGCAGGTAGCGGCAAGAAATCATCCGATAGTAAATCCTTACAACGTAAGCCAGAAATATCCTCAGCTTCAGATGTACGCTATGTTCTGCGGTTGGCCCGGAGAGGATGCAAGAGCATCTTATAAGAGAGCAACCCGTTATATGGGACTCTTCTCGATCGCTATGGATAATGAGGCGGATAAAATAGTTAAAGTAAAGACCTATGCAGATATCGAAAAGGCATTCGCAGAGGGCAAGCACGCAGCTCTTCTTACCATTGAGGGCGGAACGGGTATTATGGGCGATCCTCAGATCTTCCGTGAGTTCTATAACTTCGGTGTAAGAGTATTCGGTATGGCTTGGTGTCATAACGATCTCGCTCTTTGTAACAAGATACTTGACGAGGGCGGTGAGGATACAGGTCTTACCGAAAAGGGACGCGAGATAGTTAAGCTTGGTAACGAGCTTGGAATGATCTTTGACGTTTCTCATATTTCCGACAAAGGATTTTGGGACCTTATCGAGCTTGCAAAGAAGCCCGTGATCGCTACACACTCTAATTTCCGTACAGTTTGCAACCATTCGAGAAACCTTACAGACGATATGGCAAAGGCTCTTATCGATAAGGGCGGTGTTATCGGTCTTAACCTTTACAGAGCTATAATTAACGAGGATAAGGAAAAGCGCGACATTCCCGATTACTTCAAGCATCTCGATTACTGTCTTGAAAAGTTCGGCGACAACAATATTGCATTTGGTTGCGATATTGACGGTGTAAGCGGCGATTATCTTCCTTCGCTTGATATCAACCGTTCTATTCACGACCAGTTTATCGAGTTTATGCAGAAGCATTACAGTGAGAGCGTAATTGAAAAGGTTGCATATAAGAACTATATGGACTTCCTTAAGAAGAATCTTGACTGATAGATAAAAAGTATGAACAAGACAGATAAAAGAAAATTCAAAATAGGCATTTTCGGTGCTTGGAGAGGATCTTCCTTTATTCCGATTTTTGAAAGCTTTGAAGAATTTGAAATAACGGCTGTCTGTGACAAGAGCGCCGAGCGCATAGAAAAGGCGCTCGGCGCTCTTGCCCGTGAGGTAGACTGTTATAACGATTTTGATGAATTTATCGAATCGGGTATCGATGCCGTAGTGCTTTGCAATTATTTTCACGAGCACGCAGAATATGCCATAAAAGCACTTAAAAAGGGAATACACGTTTTTTCGGAAACGATGGCGGCTCCGACGCCCGCACTTTGCGTAGCGCTCTGCCGAGCTGTTGAAGAAAGCGGATGCGTTTATATGTTGGCGGAGAATTATCCTTTTTCAAGAGTCTGCACAGAGCTTACCAGAGTTTGTAAGAGAGGCGGACTCGGACAGATAGTTTTTGCCGAGGGAGAGTATGTTCATCCGATGAGTCCGAGTGACGAGAAAAAATATAATCTTCCCGAGCTTAACGGAAAATATCATTGGCGAAGATTTTTACCTTCGACATATTACTGTTCGCATTCGTTAGCTCCGCTTATGTGCGCTACAGGGCTTATGCCTAAAAAGGTTATCGGAAAATCAGCACCTCAACCGCCCGAGCTTATGCGTGAGAATAACCGAACAAAGGGTGATTCGATAGGTGTTATGCTTATTGAAATGGATAACGGCGCTATATTCCGTATAAGCGGAAGCGCTTATATCGCGACACACGGAAATTGGTACAGAGTAAGCGGTATGCAGGGAACAGCCGAAACGGTGAGAGGCGAGAGCCGTAAAATAAGAGTTCACTATAACAAATGGTGCGTTCCCGAGGGTGAAGAGCAGGATGTTACGTATGAAACCGAGTTCAAGACCGACCGCGCGAAGGCGCAGAATTTCGGTCACGGCGGCGGAGATTATTATGTAGTTAAGAAGTTTTTGCAGTCGTTAAAGACGGGAAGAGCTTATAAACCGCTCGACGTTTATCACGCGGTAGCTATGGCGGAAGTCGCTATTTTTGGTTGGCGGAGCGCGATCAACGGTTCAAAGCAGATGAAAATACCGAATTTCAGACTCGAAAGAGTACGTAAAAAATGGGAAAATGATAACCTTACTCCGTTCCCCGATGAAAACGGAAACGCAACGCTTCCTTATACGGTGCATAATGCCGAGCTGTCGAGGGAGATAGTTGAAGGCGATTAAGAAAGCTGTTGCTTTTTTTGAAGTCGGCTGAGCCGACAGGCAATCAACGCACATACATAGCTCATCCAAAGAAATCGGGTGCTTTGTACATCTCGCAAAGAGCGATCAAGAAAAGTTTTTGGTTTCGCTTTTTTCAAAAAGCGAACGGGGTCAAGAGGGGCA
>CALAXC010000344.1 GCA_937894775.1 uncultured Clostridia bacterium | reverse complement strand
AGGGTTCTCCCTCTTTCTTTGCTTCGCAAAGAAATTCACCCTCTCCTGCGTTTTTTGAACGATAAGGGAAATTTCGTCCGTTGCGACGGACGACTTAGGGCGCTGCCCTAAGCACCCGCAAGTTTTTTGAAAAAAACTTGACTAAAAACTTTTCAGCTGGGTTTGTGCGAACATTGTGCGTTGATTCCCTCAGCCGACCTTTTGCTTTACAAAAAACACCCGACTTCACAAAGAAATCGGGTGTATAATTTTAATATTCGATATCACAATGACCGAGCTTGAGAGTCGGCTCAGCCGACATTTTCTAACCGTTTGTTTACTTCTTCCGCTATATAGGGAAATTTGCTTCCGAGATACGGTCCCGGGCACTGTGTATCGGAAAACCATTTGTGCATCGTAAGATTTCCTGTTGTATCGCCCGTAAAGTTGAGCCTTTCGATTCCGTTTCTCTTACATATATCTACACAAAGCTCTATAAGTCTTTCCATAGCTACGTCGCCTACGTGCCATTCTCCGCCTATTTCATCATTTGCTACCTCGATAGTTATGGCTCTGTGGTCATTTGGTCTGTTTGAAGAACACCAGGAGCAGTCTTTTTCCTCTACATACATTCCAACTCTTCCTTGTGAATCTATTCCGTAGTTCGACGATGCGTTACGGTTTGGACGGACAAAAATGCTTCCGCAGGTCTCGACCGAGAGATTTCCTGCCATATGGTGTATCGTTATAGTATCTATTTTGCTTTGTCTGGGACTCGTGCAGAATGGCGAGAGGCAGACGTATTCAACGAGTGGGCTGTTGCTCATTTCTTTCTCCTTTTAATTTATTTTAAAAATTCATTCAGCACGTCCTGAATATGAAGATCCCACCATTTCCACGTGTGGTCACCTTCGGATTCCTTATATGTGTACTCTACAGAAAGGCTGTCGAGAAGCTCCTTGTATTTTCTGTTTGTTGAAAGAAGAAAATCTTCCGTTCCGCACCAGAAATAGAGTTTGGGGAGTGTTGCACCGCTCTTTACGCATTTTTCGGTAAGAGCAAAAAGATCGCTCGGTGAACCCTTCATATCGTCGGGCTCGTTGAGATCGAAGCCCCAATTTCCGCGCCATTCTTCAAGATTATGCTTTCCGAGATGGAGAACGTCGAATGCTCCCGAAAGCGAAGCGCAAGCGCAGAAGCGGTCGGGGTAGGTCATTCCTATCTTGAATGCTCCGTATCCGCCCATAGAGAGTCCTGCTACCATATTATCCTCGCGTTTATCAGACATACCCTTAAAGTAGCTGCGGCAGAGCTCGGGAAGCTCTTCGGCGACGAACGTGAAATATTTTGCGCCGTAAGCTGTGTCGGAATACCAGCTTCTTCCTGCTGCGGGCATTACTACTGCTATGCCGTGATCCATAGAATAGCGCTCTATAGATGTCCTTCGTGTCCATACTGTATGATCATCGGAAAGACCGTGCAAAAGATAGAGCGTTTTATAAGTTTCCCTCGAGCCCCATTTTTCGTCGGCTCTCGGTCTGTCGGGAATTATAACGTTTACTGCGATCTCGAGATGCAGAACGCGTGATTTACAGTGCATTTCAAAAAAAGCCATAGTTTTCTCCTATATAATAATAAAATTTTACTGTTTAGATTATATCACAAAAAAATTTCACGTGCAATACTTTTTATGTTTAAAGACAGTAATTGAAAAAAATTTTATAAAAATCATCAAAACTCTTGCAATATTTGTTTCATTGTGCTATAATAAACGTACGTGTATATGCGTTTTTTGGCAAAAATGCATTAATTGTTTTTTTTATATCTTTCAGGAGGAATTTAAAGATGCAAAAAAGAATGTTTTTATCGCGTGTTTTATCGTCGATATTAGCTTTAATTTTGGTTTTGTCGGTTCTTGCTTCTTGTACAAAATCTAATGGTGACATATTAGGCAGCGGCACACCCACGGGTACTACTGCTAATAGCGACGCAACCAACGGCACTGAGGGCAGTTCTGATAGTGAAAAAGCTACCGACGCCGGTGACAAAGAGGATGATGCTAATAAAGAAGATACCCCCGAAAATGAAGATAATCCCGGAAACGAGGATAAACCCGGAAACGAGGATAAACCCGAAAACGAGGATAAACCCGGAAACGAGGATAATCCCGGAAACGAGGATAACGGTGAAAACGAGAACGAAAACAACGAACCCGAAAAGCCTGAGGTAATGCCTTCGTTTAATATAAACGGAAAAACCACTAACTGGGTGCTTTCAGATGGTATAAGTGAGGTATTTTCAACAAAATCCAACGCAGCTAATACTGTTGTAGAGGTAAATGTGCCTGTAAGCGAGGCGGGAAATTACGATCTTAAGTTTGATGCTTCGGTAGGCTTTACAAAGAAGTGTACTATAGGCAATAAGACCGCAAGCATTTCTCTTCCTAAGACTGTATTTGTAGAAAACGAGCCTATTCCTGTTTCCTACAGCACGAGCGGACTTTCGAGTTCCGATAAGCTTCCTTGGATATGCATTACCAAAAACATTAACGGTAGGGATATGTATGTAGCTTGGACCTATGTTCAGAAAAATGCGGCGGGAACTATTAATCTCAGAGAGGCTGAGGGCGGACGTCAGAATATGGACAATACGCTTTTGCCCTACGTATATCTTCCCGCGGGAGATTACAAGATCTACTTTGTGGATGAAAACGAAGCGCTTACAACTAAGGCTATGCATCTTTTGGATGAGCCGATAAGCATTTACATTATGCCTGAAAACTCAAAGGGCACTACTGTTAAGAGTAGCGGAACTGCGTACGGTAATGCCTCTATATCGCTTCCTACCAACACATTTATAAAGGGTAATCCTATTCCGATAACCTACACCGCGCAGAATCTTCAAAATGATCCTTGGCTTGCGATCGGTAAGCATATTGGAGATGCTGATTATTACAGCCACTGGGTTTTCACCGCGAAAACCGAAAATGCAACTGCAAGCTTTACTGCTACTAACGGTAACTCTGCTCAGCCCGAGGCGACACAGTATAAAGCGCTTAATCCCGGTAACTATGCGGTATATTATCTGTACGGTTCGAATCTTAAGGATGGAACTCATTATCTTGAGCAGATCGGATTTAATATTACAGATTCCCGTAATTTCGGCGCAAAGATTGGTTCGAAGTCGATCTTGTCGACCACCGATCCTTATGCGATCTCCAACGTATCGAAGACCGTTGAAGTAACCGAGGATGACGTTGAGAAGGGATATATAACGATAACCTTTGATTTTTCTGAATTTGAGGCAAATACTTATTATTACATCAACGTTGCAAATCTTTCTATGGAGAAAAAATAAAAAATAGAAAACAAAAATCAGGCGGACTTTGTTCGCCTGATTTTTACGGAGAATATTATGAGTGATTTTGTTATAGACGGTAACGGAGTTTTAACGGAATATCGTGGAGCGGGTGGAGAAGTGGTGATTCCCGACGGTGTTCGCGTTATCGGTGAATCCGCCTTCCGCAACTGCGAGAGCATTTCAAGTGTTATAATATGCGGTAGTGTCAAAATTATAGAATATGCCGCTTTTGCCTGTTGTAAAGATCTTGAAAAAGCGGTGATTTTTGACGGAGTAACTCATATTTGTGATTTTGCCTTTTATGAGTGTAAAAAGCTTAAAAGCGTTGCTTTTGGAAAAACTCTTATCTCTGTAGGTGACGAAGCCTTTGGAGAATGCGGTAATATTGACCGCATTTATTATTCGGGGAGCGAAGAGGAATATGATGCGATAGCTATCGGTGTTGACAATTATCATTTGATGTTTAACGATATATATTGCAACGTTGTTCCGAACGGTGATTTTGTGATCGGTGACGGAGAATATCTTGTAAGATATGACGGAGAGAATGAGAAAAGCTTAACTCTGCCTGCTTGTATAAAAGAGCTTGCACCGGGTGTTTTTTCGGGCTGCAAGGAGCTTGTATATATAGATGTTGAACCCGAAAACGAATATTTCAGCTCTATAGATGGCGATCTTTACAGCAAAGACGGAAAGACTTTTATCTGCCGTGCGCGAAAAAAGTTTGAGCTTACGGTGAGGTTACCTGAGCAGATAACGAAGATAGAAAAATTTTCATTTTTCAGAGTACTTGGAATGATTCAGGTGATAGTACCGAAAAACGTTGAAATCATAGGCGATTCTGCTTTTTACGGTGATACTGCGCTGGTTATTGTAGAGCTTCCTGCGTCTATAAAGTATATAGGCAGTGAGGCGTTTCAGCAAACGCATCTTAAAAGGATCTATTATAGAGGAAACGAGAATGATTGGAAGAATGTGAAAATAGCTGACGCGAACGGTGTATTTAATAAGGCTACGGTTTATTATTACAGAGAAGATAAGCCCACGGATGAGGGAAATTATTGGCATTACGACGGTGAAAAGGGAGTTATGTGGGAGAAATAAAGCTCATATAAAGTGGGCGTGGTATTTGTACAAAATATTTCAGCTGTCATCCTGAGCGAAGCGAAGCGGAGTCGAACTTTTTTCGTCTTAGATCCCAAACGTCGCTGCGCTCCGTTTGCTCCTCACTACGTTCGGAGTTCGACTACGCTCAGGATGACGTAGACGAAAAAAGCGCCGAGCAAAGCAAGGCGGGATCTACGAACAATCAACGCACATACATAGCTGAACCAAAGCCACCGTGTGCTTTGTACATCTCACAAAGAGCGATCAAGGAAAGTTTTTGCGGAGCTTTTTTCAAAAAGCGACATAGTATATAACACAAACTAACAACAAAAAGGAGAACCCACGTATGGTGTTCTCCCTTGTTATTTTTTAAAATCACATACTCTGCACAGCTTTTATTATCAAAATAATACCGATAGCGGTAGTCACAAGCGATATGGCAAGCGCAAGTATGGAGATGGCAAGTCCGATCTTGCTTTTCATACTTTTTTTGCTGCGTTTTAGTCCTATTATGGCAAGTCCAAGACCGATTCCACCGCCAAGATATCCGAGTATCGTAGCGAAAAAGGCAAGAACTACAGCTATACTTGAAAATATTATTGAGATAAGTCCAAATGTGTCGGCAGTATTCATATCAGCGCTCGGTTGAGCGGTCTTTTTTTCGTTTTCTTCCATTTTCTTCTCCTTGCACGGTTAGCTTTTTGTGTCGCTGTCGACCATATATTTTGTTATTACCCGTCTTAGATTTGAAGAAAGGGCATTCATAAATACGTTGTCCTGCTGAAAATCATATTTTGATATCATTTCTTCGAGAGTCTTTATAGAACGGTAGATAAGCTCAAGCGAGGGGGTGTCTGCTGTATATCTTTTTATAATAGCGGCTACTACGGGAAGATAGCTGTTGATCAGCGCTTGCTTTGCTTCTTCGTCACCGTTTTGCATTTTTTTGCCGTATTCTTTTTCTTCTTCGCGTGACAGACGGCTTATTTTTGACGTCTGTTCAAAAAAATCTTCAGAGCAAGTGAATAACATATATTCTCCTTTGTTTATTAAGGCTTTTTAATACTTATATTAAGCGCAAGGGCAACGCCCGAAAGACAGAGCAGCAAAATGAACGGAGCTGTGTATCCGCCGCTTGCGGTCTGAAGCGAGGAGCATGCTGTCGCTATGAAGGATGCAAACATTAAATTGAAATTGCTGATGCTGAGATTCGTGGCAAAATGCTTTTGTCCGTAGAATGCCGACGTGAATGCCGATGAAACTGTGGGGGAGGTTCCGTAGGAAAGTCCTGTAAGACAAAGACCGATTATGCAGAGCGGTAAAGAGCTGATGCTGACCGCTATTAAGGTAACACCTGCCGCAAATATAGTAAGAACGCCTGCAGATATCATTGTGAATTTGCGTCCAAGACTGTCAAAGACAGCTCCCGTGATAATTCGTCCAAGACCGTTACATACAGCGAGTACGCCAACAAGAGTAGTCGCAAGACTTGCTTGCGCTCCTACCGAAAGAGCAAGATCACGCGCGAAGCTGATTACAGAGCTTCCGACAGCCGTCAGACATACGAGCGCTATGAATGCGCGCCAGAAGGTGAAACGGCGAACCATCTCGGATGGTGTGTAATCGCGTACCTCGAAATTTTCTTTGCTCGCTTTTGAGCTTTTCTTTTTTTCGGGGAATACGGTGTTTTCATCGGGTGCTTTTATAACGAAAGAGGAGAGAACTATAACTGTTGCGATAGCGCAACCGATTATAATATAAGTGTTTCTCCAACCAACAGAGCTTGAAAAAAGCGCATCGGCGATATTTCCAAGTATAAGAGTGCTTGCGCCGAATCCCATCATAAGAGCGCCTGACGAAAGTCCGCGTCTGTCGGGAAACCAGGAGTTTACCGTTGAGATAATAACTATATAGGCAACACCGATACCGAGTCCCGAAAGAAATGAATAGGTGATGTAGAGCAGTATGGGGTATCCCGCACCTATAAAGCTTGTAAGAATGAAACCGAGTCCTGCCGAGATACCCGCTATTATAATAGTAATGCGTCTGCCTATAAGCTTTATCAAACGACTCGAAATAAATCCGCCAAGGCAGAAGAAGCACATAGTCAAAGTGAAATTTAAAGCAAGTGCAGAGGACTCATATCCAAGCTCCTGCGCAAATGGAGTTTTTAAGATCGACCAAGCGTAGATTATACCCGCAAAAAGCATTGTGGCAACACCTGCAACAAGTATCCACCAACGTTTGTTTATATTGTTTTTCTGTATCATTTATTATGTTCTTCCTTTGTAAATTAAGCGGATGACCGCTTTTATTCATTATAACACGGCAGTTCGTAAAATGCAAGAGTGATTTGAATATTTGCGTATATCAAAGTGCTTTGATGCTGTTGACTTTTGGCTTTATTTATGATATTATAAATATAATACTGAAAGGAGGACTGTGCTATGGGAAGAATGCTTGGCTCTTTCGCCGACGATCAGGAGCTTGATCGCCCCGATCTTAATAAATGTCCCGACTGTAAATGCTTTTTTGCGGGGGAAAAATGTCCTCTTTGCGGGAAAGTCTGTCCAGAAGAAATGAGAGCGGGAAACCGTGCGCCAGTAAAACAGAAAAAGAGAAAAAGCTCGGGTTCTGATAGAGTTACTTTTATAGAGTGGTATCATTCCTGGTGGTTTATCGCAATTATGGTGTTGATATTTCCTATCGTGGGAGCTATCTTGCTTGCGACGAGCCCTTATAAGACCTCTCGAAAGGTATTGTTTATAATAATTGCCGTTATATATTTCTTCGTGTGGAGGTTCGGTATAGGAACTATTATTTCGGGAATTACCGATCTGTGGGATAAACCCGTTGACGATTCGATATCTAAGGAAGAATATATCTCGCTTTGCGAAAACGTAACACTTGAAGATATTTGCCGTTCTGCAGACGGTAATAAAGACAAATTTATGGCTGTAAAGCTGAAGATAGTAAAAACGGTTACTTACCAGGATAAATATTATAATACAAAGGATTACGTGTGTTATCTTTGCGAAGATGAGAACGGCTCGCAGTATAATATAGTGATACGCGATTGCTTGTTAGAGGATCAGCAAAGATTTATTTCGGGCGACATTATCACGGTTTACGGTGAGGGCGCGGGCGAATGTATCGCATATGATTATGATACCGAATATACCGAATATAAAGCTCCGTGCTTGAATATGGCGTATGTTGATTTGAATGAAAAGTAAAAAATACAAAAAAGCTAAGTCAAAATGCGACTTAGCTTTTTTGCATGGAAGATATAATTTTACGTTTGATTTAAATAAATTTCTGTCTTGAGTATTTTTTGGTTTATTGCTTGTTGGTAGGGGGTGGAATTTTTAACAGCATCAAAGAAATCCTGTCCTTCGAGTGCGTCGCTCCAGATTGGTTCTGGAAAAGAAATTGCTGTTTCTTGAGTTTCAAGTGTTATTTCCAAGCGTAATTGATAATATTCATCTTCGTCATCAGGTATTTGTCTTACTAAAGAAAAAATATGAACAATCTTTCCACTGAACGTAGGGTCATAATAACAAGTATCTAATAAAAGTGTATCATCGTCGGTGTCTATCGGCATTTTGCTCATTTTTTCAAATACATCTACCATTTCAGGTAAGGTCATAGAGGTTTTTATATTCTTTTTTAAAAACATTAAAGCTTTTCTCATATTTCCACCGTCCTTTCTGAGTTTATTATAACATATTTTTGCGGATATGTAAAGTAGGGACCGGCGTCCTCGACGGTCCGCTTATGGCAATAGGGTAACTCCGCTTCGCTCCGTGATTCGCACGCTCTCCGCAAGCCACAGCGAGCTTGCCGATCTCCGAGCGGCGAATGCGAACCCCAACGAAAAAATACAACGTGGACGTTTGACAAAAGAAGATGCTGTCGATTATTCTTGCACCAATTCAAAGAAATCACCGTTTGACCAATTATAAACATACATATAATCGATATCCTCGCTTGCGTGTCTGTGGGTCATATGGAAAATGCAAAATTCAAAATTAAAATATACTCCCGCACTAGACTGCTGGGTCAAGCCGGCATCATACGCCTTATCTTCAACCAAATAGGTTTCTGTCTGTACTTTTAAATCATATTTGTAGTATGCCTTATCCTTCCAATAAATGACGGTATCCTCACACACGGCAACGATTACAACGTCCTCCAGCTTATGTGTGACGGTAAATTCGTCACTTTCATCATTGTAAGTAAATATCAAGCTGTGGTCAATTTCCTCAATAGCGTAATTTGCATAAACAGTACGCATATCCTTATAGACCTGCACAAATCCAAATAAAATTCCGTCTTTAACGTAACCGCAAGCGTCTATAACAGATCTGTCGTTATCCAATTCGCATCCTTCAACGTACGGAATCACGCCCTCGAAACCTTCGGGAATGGTATATTGATACTCTCCATCTTGATGAAACCATATTTTAAAAGCCTTGGGGGCGTTTCCTTCAAACCAAGAGAATCTCGATTCGCTATCGTCTACCAAAGCGTATTTTTTGTTTTCTAAATCTATGGAATATACATAATCAAGCTGAGATTGAATGTACGTCTTCCCTTCTTTCTCTGTAGTATTGAGAAATTTCGTATTTATATTGTTGCATACGATCATCTTGCTACACGAAGAAAACAGCAAAATACAAATAGTACACAAAAGAAGAGCTGATATTTGCTTTTTCATATCCCCACCGCCTTTCTGTGATTAGTATAGCATAAAATCGTGAGAATTGCAAGGCTTTCGCACCAGATCACGCCAAGGGCGTGGATGGAATCCGCAACTTGTTGCGGCATGGAATTGGCACGAAGTGATGTATGGAATCAATCCGAAGGAAAATGCACGCTGGCGCGTGATGCCATACGCCTACGGCGATTCCATACTCACCTGCGGTGAGATTACATACCAATCCTTCGGATTGGATAAAAAAAGAACGAAGCATCCGCTTCGTTCTTTTTTGTGTGTTCTGACCTTAATAGATGACACCCTTAAAACATAGTATTTTCAAGAGTTTTAGGCACATTTTAGGGCTTTTGTCACGATTTTTGCACTTTTTATCATCGTTAGCTTAACTTTTGACGTTTTTGGATTTGACCTTAATAGATGCCGCTGTCATACTATATGGTTTCTAATTCGATAGATCTCGGATTTTATTGAACAAAATCGTTTGTATCAAAATTCGAGTTCTTTTCCTCGATTTTCAATCTTGGCAACATCAACCAGCTCTTTGAAGCGAGCCCCATACTTATTTTTATACGTCCTATCATAGAGGGACTAAGGGATTTTTCCAATTCGCCCAAACAAGCTTTTAACTCATTTATTAACACCTCAAACTCGTTTGACGGTAATAAATATTTGCAACATATTAGCAAAGACAGAAAATCATTTCTACCGAATTTATTTGCGCCTTTAGGATTTTTTGCAATACATAATTTTTTAGTAATACTTAATTCGGTAGACAATCTTGTCTTGGGCAATCTCGCACAAAATGTTCTTTCGCCGTGCGCCACAATATTTCGGTATGACACGACAACCTCAAGCATATTGGCTAACTGAGAAGCAGAAAGATTGTAGTTGTTAGCTATCAATTCCTTCTCTTCTTCAACCATATTCTTGTAAAATATTGAGATTGTACCGAAAGACAGCGCTCTAATCAATACCCACATGGGAACATGTCCATGTGTTTTATGATTGTGAGCTATGTATTCCCTATACTTGTTTGAATTATGATTTAGTGCATCAGTAATAGTAGCATTACATTCATCTATCAAACGTGCAACGGCGGCTTCTGCACTACTGTTTGGCGTAAAGGACGCAGGTGTCAAATATTCTTTTTCATCTACACCGTGAACCCTACTGAATTCGTGTGCAATCAAAGCTTTTATGTGTGACTCAATGGATGAGGTATGCTTATAGATAATGCTCCTTAACTCCTTGTCAAAAGCATAGAGATTACAAATCTCTTCAAATGTCGTTCCTTTATAGAAACCCCCATTGTTTTTGAAATTTGGAGAATACCCGTTGATCACGTTATAATATCCCTCTAATTTCAAAAACTCAATTGCGGACGCTTCGTCTGTTATAATAAGTCCTTTTTCTTTTAGCTTTTGTATTTGTTGCTCGTATGTATAAAACTCCTTCATAAAACCGCCTAATAAAAGTTTTAGGGAGCTCCATAAATGGAACTCCCTGCAGACCTCAGTCACCCAAGGTTCTTTCCGTATGCACATTTTATCATAATTTGTTAATTTTGTCAATAAAATTTTGAAAATTTCTAAAAATTCTAAAAATAACAAAGATGAGGGGCTTTATAAATAAAACCCCTCGCAGTCTTTATTTTCATAAAGATCTGTCCGTAGAGCAAAGCTCCATATAATATTATGGCGGAACATTATTATTTTATTCCTTATCTCTTGCTCGCGTTTATTATAGCATATTATTTAATCTCAAACAGTACCAGTTAGTCTCACTTAGTCTCATTTTTTGATATTTTTTAAAATTTTTGTATTAAGGTCTTTGAATTTTGCAACTTGGTATATATCTGTTGCTTTTTTGTTAGTTTTAATGTATACTTTAATACAACAGGAGGGCGAAAAATGAAAGTTACAATTGATAAAAACGAGTTATATTTAGACCCTGAAATAATTGTAAAATGCAAAGAAGTTGACGGAGTAATTCAAGATATTATTTCCTATATAGGTATTGCCGATAAGAATATGATTGGCGAGATTGACGGAGAGATGTTTTTTATTCCCCTTAATAGTGTTTTTTATTTTGAATCGGTGGATAAAACGGTATATATCTATACGGATAAGCAGGTTTACAAATCTTCTGCGAAGCTATATATTTTAGAGGAACAATTGGCAGATACTTATTTTGCTCGCGTATCAAAAACAACAATTTTAAATTTGAAAAAGCTAAATAGCATAAAAGCGGCGAAAAACGCAAAGCTTGAGGGATTGCTTGTTAATGACGAAAAAATACTCATTTCTCGTCAATACGTTGTTGAAATAAAGAAAAGATTGGGGGTATAAGATAATGAAAAATATTTTAAAGAAAAGCCTTCATCAAATCTGCATTTTAAGTGTGATAATTTTAGTAGGTCTTATCTTTCTTTTGATTTACCCTAAATTTATGAATTATACACCTGCACAACGTTTGTTTTTTTATGATAATTTGGTCAACGTTGTCCTGCCTCTTGATGTTTGCTTGGTTTTATGGAGTATATCATGTAATTTTATTATGGAAACAACCTTATTTTCTTTTAAAAAATCAATTCGTAGAGGTATAGCTGTAGTTGTTTTTGTTTTGCTGGGAAGTTTAAATCTTTTGATTTGCTTTTATAATATTCCACACGCTAGTCATTTTATATCAGATATGTATCTTTTGACTTGGATAGGTGTTTTTATGCTTTTTTCTGTTATATTATTTATTATAATTTTTATTCTTGAAGATAAATTTATGAAAAAAGATATTGAAGCAATAAATAAGCGTTTAAACGAATTGAAAAAAGAAGAGTAAAAGATGTTGAAAAAATATAAAATTGAGCCGAAAAGCTGTATTTATGTAATAGCTACGTATATATGTTCATGGGGACTGGCGTATTTGTTAGAGGAATTCGTTAGATTGTCTGCGATATATAAATTGGATTTTTTTGCAGAACGGATAGATATTGATAATCCTTTGGTATGGGAAATAACGTTTGAAATATGCTTTTTAATAGCTTTTATAATTTCTCATATTATTTTTTCAATCCTTTATAAATCAAGGCGTAAGGCGTTTATTGAAGATACTAAAGGATTGATAACTAAAAAAGACGGACTTGTTTATCATATAAAGCGATATTGGTTCAATGATGTTATTGTTTTGAGTATTCAAGCTGTTCTTTTTGTGATATTGTTTTTAATAAAACCGACACTTTCGCCAATAGCTATTATATATAGGCTTTGTGGTGTTCCGTTGGGTGTGATTGTAAGTGCATTGGTTTTAGCGGTGATATATGTAAATCACATTCTTTGGGCGCAGTATCATTGGCGGGTAAAGCATTATATGCATGAGTGAAAGGGGATAAGTGATGATAGGATTTATTTTAATCTTTTTAATTCCCGTTTTGGTGATAGTTGCATTTGTTTTTATAATTTCTTTTATTTATGCGCTTATACATAGGATGATTTGGTATAAAAAAATAAAGCAAATTTGTAAAGAGAAAAATTATAAGATCGTTTTTCCAAGAAAACTTTTGGCTTCGTTTTTCAGATATAGTGATAAGCCGGATATTATTATTGAAACCGACAACAAAAATTATTTGCTGCGTTTCGTTACATGTAAAAACAAATCTTTATTTTATAATTTTCCTACGTCTGAATGGTATGTATCTTTTGAAAGGGTATTATCAGCACCGATAAACCCAACCGGAAGATTTAAACATTTACCTCCGTTTGGCAAAAAGTATTATTGTGATAATATCGAGAACAAAAATATTATGATTTTTGCTCCGCATATGCCGAAAATATCGTATTTGAAAGATAAAAATTCCAAACGCGAGTTGGCGGGAAATTCTGTAACCATAGAAGAGTGGATATTGTGCGAACCAAAATTTTATTTAGATAACATAAAAAACAGATTTTAGACACAGACATTTTACAATAAATTCTTTAATATTTGGGGCGATTTTTGCTAATAAAACCGCAGAATTTGCCCCTAAAATTTTTGTGCGGGCGTTCGAATTCGTGACAACCCTCGAAAACACCCATTGGCATCTATTTGCTTTCAACCTGAATTTTTGGACAAAAAAGCCCAGAACCCTTGTGGGCTCTGGGTTTATCCGACCTGCATCTATTAAG
>CALAXC010000343.1 GCA_937894775.1 uncultured Clostridia bacterium | reverse complement strand
GATATTATATCACATATTAATAAAAAATTCAATAGACGTCATTATTAGACTCACAAATAAAAAATACCGTTTCGACACCAAATGATGAAGAAGCGGTATTTTTTATATAAATTATTGATTACTTAAACGATGCGTTTTTATTAGATCCCGCGCAGATCAAATTACCTGTGAGGCAAGAACTGTTGTTGGTTTTCGTTGTACCCGAAGAGATTCCCGCAAGACCTGCTACATAATCTGCACCGCTTACTGTACCTGAGCCGTGACAGTTGTTAAGCACCAACGTAGCAGTTGCGCTAGTCAATCCGACAAATCCCGCAACGTGGGTTCCATTTGCAAAGTTTACAGTTCCGTTAAAATGACAGTTATTGAGTGTAAGCTTACCGTTCTTCAAGAGTCCTACGAAGCCACCGACATTATTCATAGTATATTTTCCCTCTTGAATCAACACCGAGCTTGCAAGAGTTACATTGGTAAGTTTAACATTAGCACTAGTGTCATCTATCTTACCTATTATAGCACCGAATGATGCTTTACTTGCATTACTTGCGCCGATAAAATAAGAATTTTCAAGGACGAAATTCTTTATTGTTGCAGTTCCCGCTACAGCACAGAAAAGTCCTCTGTACGAGCTTGTTGCATATTGATAAATTCCGCTTATAGAATGTCCTTGACCGTCAAACGTGCCCATAAAGGGATAAGCCGAGTTAATCTCTGCCCATTTATAATTTTCAGAGCCTCTGTTTATGATCTCTGTAAGAGTTCCCTCGTTGATTATCATATCTGCGCCAAGCTTTATCGTTACACCTTCGAACGTTATCTTTCCTTCAGAAGTTTTGCGAAGCAAATGCATTCCGACAAGCTGATCGGCAGTAGTAAGGGTATAAGTCTTAGTTCCCTCAACATACCATGAGGTATCCTCTTTTCCACTAAATACAGAGGGAGCTGTTACTGTGGGAGCTGTATCACCTATATACAAATCCGTGATAATAGGAAGATGGTCTGATGTATATCTTAATTTTTGGAAAGAGATCGGTGCGGATCCTGTGCCAACTCTGAATTTGAGTGCCTTAAGTCCGCTTGAGAAGAAGCAGAAATCAAGCATATTATTAGAGTATCTATCTGCAACAGAAGGATAGCTGTTACCTTGATTTGATGTTTTAAAAGCACCATTCCAAGTTCCAGATACACCGTATTTCAATGTTGCGGTTTCATGTGCACTTGAATATCCGTACGTGTTCTTTACTGCAAGATAGGTATCAGAGCCTACAAGGTCATTAAAATCACCTGTTATAATAACCTCTGCATCGGTATAAGTCTTCTTAAGAGTTTTTATCTGTTCGTCAACAAAGTAAAGCTCCTTTAAACGTTCCATCAAACGAAGCTTTTGAACAGCGGGAGTGCTGTAATCTGCATTTTGACTTCTATGATGCAAATGAACGTTTACACAAATTATATTCTTGCCGCTAACTGTAAATACGCCCCAAGTGATCGACTTAGGTCCAAGTATTTTTTCTGTTCCTGATGCACTTGTAGTGAGATTTCGCATCTGCTTATTCGTTGTAGATGATGTGATTCCAAATTCGGAAAGCTCTGCATCAGTAAGCTTATAATTTCCTGAAACTACATCTGCAGCAGTAAGGGCTACCGTATTGGAAGTTCCGTCAGCAGTAATATATTTTGATCCACCTGTCTTTTTTGTAAGACTTGTTTTATAGAATATCGAGCAATTACTTGATGATGTATTAAGTGTGCCGGGAGCAATTTTTGTATATCCGCTAAGACTGAACTTTGCCAGAACAGCAGAAGTATCCTCCTGCACTGCCACAATATCAGGTGAATAGAAGTATATTTCCTGCTTTATCGCGTTCAATCTATCTGTTCCTTCAGTCGAAAAACTATCAAAATCTGACTGAAGATTAAAGCTCATAACTCGGAGATTTGTTTCCTGAGGACGAAGACCGTTCTTAGGATCGTTAGCTTCGGATTTATAACCGAAAAGATCTCCTGCAGATGCGGGCGCGGTTATTTTTCCGCTATTGGATATACCTGAATGATTAAGCGAAAGCAAAGATGCTGTTCCGATAATTCCTCCGGCATCTGAAAGTGCGGTTATATCACCGTAATTTGCGCAGTTAGAAACGCTTACCGTTGCGTATGTATTAGTTGCCGCACCGATAAATCCGCCTGCTGCTCTGCCGCTTGTAGTTATAGAACCGTAGTAATTACAATTCTTTATCGTCACATTCGCCGCATCGGTTATAGCTCCGATAAAGCCTCCGACACTATTTACTGAATGTCCGAGCTCCTTTATGGTCGAATGAACCTCTACGTTTGATATTGTTACAGCAGATGTATCACCCGATACTCTTGCAACAAGTGTACCGAGAATCGCCTTATTGTCAACAGTAGAGCCTGTTACAAGCGAGTTGATAAGTCTTAAATTCTTAATTTCAGCGTTACCTGAGATACCGCCGAACATTCCCTTTATTCCTGATCCGCCCGGCTTTATATATACACCGGAAACGGTATGATTCTGACCGTCAAAAATTCCTTTAAAAAGATAAGCGGAATGAACAGCCGGGAAATGTTTATTAGCCTCACCCTTAGCAACGATCTCATCCATCTTACCTTCGTTAAAGATCATATCTGCGCCAAGCTTTATTGTAACTCCTGCGAATGTAGTTTCTCCTAAAGAGCTCTGACGGATCTCATTCAAACCTGCGAGCTGATCCGCTGTTGTCAAAATATATTCGGACTTGTCTCCTGTATACCAAGAGGTATCAGCTGTTCCGCTATATACAGATGCATTAACAGGGGGATCAAACTGTCCAGGCTCGGGCTCGGGCTCAGGCTCGGGTTCGGGCTCTGGCTCTGGCTCTGGCTCTGGCTCGGGAGTCGGATTTTCGGTTTCATTTTTTCCGTCATCCTCAGGTTGAGTTGCATCGGTGTTTTCTGTTTCTAATGATTCGTCAGTTATTTCATTACTATCGCTACCGAAATTATCCACTGATGGTTTACCGCAGGAAGCGAGTAAAGACAGAATCATTATCAAAGCCAATAACATTGATAAAAATTTTTTCATAGTATCACCTTTTATAATTATTTACGGGAATATTATACCATATTTTTTTTAGGTTTTCAATCCCATTAAAATATTTTGGCATTTTAACAAGTTTTAGATGTGTTTTTTGTGCAGATAGCCAAATTAAAAACATATCAATAATCATTTTAGAAAAGATGATTTAATTAAAACCTCGCTTTATAATATTTTCCCATACCTCATCATCTATTTCTTCATCCTTGAAAAGCTTTCTTTTATCTTCCTCTGTAATAAACCGTTTAACTCTGCAAGGATTTCCCACAGCAACGCACCAATCGGGAATATTCCTTGTTACAACACTCCCTGCTCCTATGACAACATTACTGCCTATCGTCACACCAGGACAAATAACACTGTTTCCGCCTATCCAGACATTATCTCCGATGGTTATGGCTTTTCCGTATTCATACGCAGAATTGCGTGTGGATGGGTAAATGGGGTGCCCTGCTGTATATATTGCTACGTTAGGAGCAAGAAAACAGTTATCTCCTATCTTCACCTTTGCCACATCAATGATAGTACAATTATAATTTGCAAAGAAATTTTTTCCTACCTCGATATGTGAACCGTAATCACAGTAAAAAGGCGGATTGATAAAAGCTCCTTCCACATCACCCAAAAGCTCCTTTACCACAGTAACGATCCCAGAAAAATCACTTCTGTCCATAAAATTCAATTTTTGCAATATTCTTCGGCATTCTGCCTGCTCCCGCATGACCTCGCCATCAGAAATATATGCAAGTTCCTTATCTCTTCTTTCTAAGTTATTCATTCTAAAAAACTCCGTTGTATTTGTTTTTTTATTTTACCGTTTTTATAATAAAATCAAGTAAAATATAAAAGAAATTATATCTAACTTGTAATTGACTTTATAATTATTTTGTGATATAATATTTTAGTAGAAATTTTAATATCAGGGAGAACTTATTATGAAAGATTATAAAAACGTGATTGTTTTTGACCACCCTCTTATACGCCATAAGATCGCACTCCTTCGCAACGAAAATACAAGTATGAAGGAATTTCGCGAGCTTGTTGAAGAGATCACCACTCTTATGACCTATGAAAGCTTAAAAGACGGTGTACCCACAACAGAAATCGAAGTTAAAACACCTCTTGAGGTCTGCAAACAAAACGTTGTTGTTGACAACTCCATCGTTATAGTACCTATTCTTCGTGCGGGATTAGGTATGGTAAACGGCATACACGTACTCTTCCCCTCTGCAAGAGTGGGGCATATCGGTATGTTCCGAAATGAAGAAACATTAACTCCCGAAACCTACTATTGCAAGCTCCCAGAAGGAATCGAAAACAAGCTTGTAGTTGTAGTTGATCCTATGCTTGCAACGGGCGGAAGCGCTTCGGATGCTATTCAGCTTTTAAAGGATAAAGGCTGCACGCATATTAAATTTATGGCTATTATAGGCGCTCCCGTGGGAATTTCCAAGGTTGCCGAAGATCACCCTGATGTAAATATCTACGTTTCTACAGTTGACAGATGTCTTAATGAAAACGGTTATATTCTTCCCGGTCTTGGCGATGCCGGGGACAGACTTTTCGGTACTAAATAAAATTCTGACTTATTTAGCAAGTATAACTTTCGATGATTTTAATAATATCACTTTGATATACATTTCCGCCCAAAACGTCACCGTTGGGCGAAAAAGATATACAACGCACGTCGCAAGGATCCTCTACATAAGGATTTTTTGGATGCGCATCTATAAAATACTCGGCAAGATGTTTGATCGCATTTCCTTCAGGGAAAATGACATTTCCCTCACCAACAGGAATCGACAGATCGGCAAATTTGCCGAGTATTTCTTTTGTTTTTATATTATATTCATTACCATCGTTTTTACTGACCAACCACGCAGGTTGAAGTGTTGTCGGTATTTCATATTTTTTTAATGCTTTTGAAAACTCAAACACAACATCAAGCGGTATAGTTTCTTGATGAAAAGCATCTACCGACAAGCGAAGATCGTTTACACCGCAGTTTGCAAGTCTTTCTGCAACCTCACGTATTTTATCTGTATTTTTTGAAAAATATCCGTTTGTAATGACCTGCCTTTTAGGGATATTTAATTCTTTTGCGGCTTTCATAACCGCATAAACAGACTCGGGATACAAAAGCGGTTCTCCGCCAAAAGTCATAACGGTTCTTATATCATATTTTTCTGCAATTTTACGGGTAGCTTCTGCCGCGATCTGCGGTTCAATTCTTTCACCGCATGAAGTATGTTCCCCCTCAGAACAATGTTTACATCTTCCCGTACAAGCATTTGTAATAACAAATTCTATTTTGTTTAAATTTTTAAGATACTGATTCATAGACATACCTCGTAAAAATTTATATTTACACTCTATTTTACCATTTTTATTTTAAAAATGCAATATTTTATAAATAATCTCCCAACCGTGTGAAGCATAAATCACCGTATTTTTAATATACTATTTTAAATAACATTTTTGTAGGTGATTTTATGAAACGATCAATTTCTTTATCGCAACTGATAGGCTTTACTCTTACCTCTGTTTTAGGGACAGTGTTGCATTTTTTATACGATTGGCTTGATGAAAGCTCTTGGGTAGCTCCCTTTTCAAGCATTAATGAATCGACTTGGGAGCATATGAAGCTTTTATTCTGGCCCATGTTTATATATGCTATAGTTCAAAGCTTCTTTTTCCGTGACCGCAAGGATTTTTGGTGTATAAAGCTGCGCGGAATACTTCTTGGGATCATTTTGATACCTACTCTCTTTTATATCTATAACGGAGCAACTAAGAATGTATCAAAGAATGGTGGAGAGGTAACACTCACATTCCTTAGTAACATCGATTGTCAAGCTGTTATACCGGAAGAGGCAGCTTCTTGGATTTCACCAGTACAAACACGTGCACTTACACGCCAAAGTATTGTCCTCAATGTAGCCGCTAATATTAGCGAGCCTCGTAGTGCTAAGGTGAAGGTACAATCTCTTGATGGTGCTCTTTGGGTTGAATATACCATTATGCAGTTCGGAGGTACAGGTTCTGTTAACCCTGATATCGAAACGCCTGCAGATAATCAGATTTTCTACACCTCATCTGATGGTAATATTATTACACCTTCAGATAGTTTTGGAGCAATCATTATCTCGAATACCTATTCAGATGGTCGTGGTGTTATTATTTTCGACAGAGACTTAACACGAATTGGAAGTAATGCATTCCAAAATTGTACCACTCTTACCTCTATTGTCATACCTAACAAAATAGCCTATATTAATTCCAACTCATTCAAAGGATGCTCAAATCTTACCAGTATTAA
>CALAXC010000342.1 GCA_937894775.1 uncultured Clostridia bacterium | reverse complement strand
GTAGCTGTCGCTATTCCCTACGCTTTGCACCTGCATATGAAACACAGGGACCGTCACCCTCATCAGGTTTTTGTAATCCACGCTCAGCTGTCCCTCTTTTTTGGGGCAGATCATGGCTTCCTCCAGCATTTTGGGGCTGCTGACCGCGCTTGCCATTCAGCGTCTGCTCCAGGTTGTAGCGGATGGGGTTCAGCTCATCGGCCATGGTGATCCTCTCCTTGTATCTGAAATAACTAAAATATTATAGCTTTTTTTGTGAGAAAAAGCAATAATGAAAATCTCAAAAGCAATTGACAGGAAAAATGCAGGATGATATTCTGTATATGCTCCGATTGAAACCGAAGCTTTGGACATATTGACAAGCTTTTTGTCCTTGCTCGCCACGAAGGAAACCCCCTTTTCGCCCACGAGCTTTTTCTCATAGCCGTTCATAAAATCAAGGGCGCGCTCTACCTCGTCGTTGATTTCCAGATATTTCAGAATAAGCTCGTTTTCGCCTTCTGATATCTGATGCACGGTAAGCTTCATTTTCTTTCCCCCCTCGTTGACCTTGCAACATTATTTTATCACTTAAAATCAATAATGCAATACCCAAAACGGTAAGTGGCACTTTTTGATGCCTCAAAAGCACTGCATGAAAAATTATATCACGAAAAACAAACGAGGACAACTGTTTTCACACAAGAAAAGGGGAGAACAAATCGTCCTCCCCTATATCACAGCTTGGCGATGGTTGGAAAAACGCCCATACATAATTTTGCCAAACCGAGAATTTCTTATTGACTCAAATAGCTCGTAACAAATTCATCAACGTCTGCGAAACGCTTGATGCTTATTTGAGCCTGCTTATAAGCTTGCTCGTATTTTTGTAAATTTCTATCAAATATTTCCGTGTTATCTGCAAGAGAATCCGTATTGAATTCGTCCATAACGCGGAATGAGCCTATTTCCACGTCCTGCGCAATTTCGGAAAGCATAAACTGCAAGCTGCACATGTTCATAAAAGAAGCAAAAGCGTTATTGTTTTTTGCAGCCTCTTCAACTTTATTTCGCCAATTGGAATATATTTCTTCGTAAGTCCCCCTCAAGGCTTCCGAGGGGGCTGCTTTGTTCTTTTCTTGTCTTGTGTGGTTTTCCGTATATAGAATCAGATGCTTCAGTAGATCACGTAGTTCAAAAATCTCTTTACCGGTAACTACTTTCTGAATCATTTGCATGAACACCTCATCAAGCGGAAGAGTTGCCAATTCTTCAAACGTTCTTTTTGTACCACGCTTAAAATAATTTCCATGGTATATCATAACGGCATCTAATAGATTAGATATTACATCACATGCATTCAAGCGCACCTCGCCAAGCTCTTCGCGCAGGCAGACGTTTGCATAGGAAGTTTTGGCTTTGTTAATTAGCTCATTTACTCTGAGAATGCGCTCCTCTGATTCCAAAAACCATTTTGCCTGCGCTCTTAATTCGCATAATTTATCGTAGGCTTCTTGATTCTTGAGATACACGATCTGTGAGTCCATCAATTTCGATAGGTGAGCGTGGTGACATTCTGCGTCATACATCAATCCCGACCAGCTCGTGCAATATACGTCGTAGCCAACCTTTTTGTCATCCAAAATAAATCCCGTTGCCAGCTTGCCGCCTTCATCATCTTCGACCAATACGAGTAAGTCCAAATCAGACTTCTCATACGTATCTCCCGTAGCAACGGAACCATATATTCCAATTAGCGCCAAAGATTCAGGACACACTTTTTTTGCTTTTTCTATTATAGCCTGTATAATTTTTTGATTTACAATATCCACAACACTACTCCGTCAAATTCGTGATTTTCAAATTGATTATAACACAAACCGCCACGAAGCGCAACTGCTTTTATACAAGAAAAGGGGAGAACAAATTGTTCCCCCCATATCACAGTTCAACGATGGTTGGAAAAAACGCCCAGTCATAATTTGGTCAGCCAATGCGAGATGGCGCGGAGAAGGGAATACAGTTTTAAAGTCCAACTAAAAAACATTCAAAACTGTGAAAAAATTTCACAGCCTACACGCTTCAACTCGCATATCAGAAATACGCCGTTTATTCAAGAATAATGAACCACCGCCGAGAGCGATCGTTTGGTTACTCTCGGCGGTAAAATTTTACACATATATTATACCACAAAATCGGTAAAAAATCAAGTCTTGTATTTGCATAATCAATGTGTTATAATTTATCAAATCAAAAAAGGAGTGCTGTCAGATGATTTTGAATGCATTGGATGAAGTTTTGTTTTGGGATGATATTGATGCCTTAAAGACATTTACAAAGCAGAATTGCGATAGATATTATCCACACGACTTTGAAAATTATCATAAGAATCAAGAATCGTTTTTCAAATCGGTTATCCTAAATAAAGAAGAATTCATTCGTCGATTAGAAAACTATGCAAAGGTCGGACTGCCTTTTTGGATTTCGGGCAGAAATGAGCTTAGTGATGATATTGATGCAAATTCGATGATTAAGGCTATTTCTGTAAGTTCTAAAATCGATAATGGAGAACAAAAAGCCAAACAAGCGTCAAAATGGCAAAAAAACAATCCTTCGTTTTGGAAATTCTACACGAATAATATCCTACATCAACAAGAAAATCGTATTCTTGAACTCACGATAGGCGCGGGCGGTGGAACGAATGCGGTTATGAGAGAAATGACACATCGCGACTATTATATGGGTGTTGATATAGATTTTGTCTGTGCAAAAAACGCTGACGCTCTCGCTAAATATTATAATATAAACGGTTTAGGTATTGCTACATCGTTATGGAAATTGCCTTTTGAAGATTGCATGTTTACATCGGTTTGTAGTAATGCAGGATTAGAAGAATGCCGAGAAATACCTACGATCATAGAAGAAGCATATAGGGTATTAATGCCCGGAGGTAAAATCGTTTTGCATTGTTTGAACACTAATAAAATGCAAGCGTATGCAAGATTTGAACAATACGGTTTCTCCGAAAAAGAAATGATATATTGGGCAAAGCAAATAAGAATGTACACATCTGCTGAAGGTGTAGAAGAACTGTTGAGCACCGTTGGATTCGAATTTTACAAGCGACTGATGGATGAAAAATTAGGTAGCATTCTCGTATTTGAAAAATAAATATATAACACCACCGCCGAGAGTAACTAAATGGTTACCCTCGGCGGTGTGTTTCAATATGGATAATCAAAGTAAAAAACAAATCCGAACAGTTCCGTCGTAACGAAACAGTTCGGATTTGCTTGTTCTGGTGGAGGCGAGGGGAATCGAACCCCTGTCCGAAAATCTCTTGATACAGCTTTCTCCGGGTGCAGTCGGTTATTTAAAATTCCCCTCGTCAGACGAAAGCCGACATTCTTCTGACTTGGGTATCCTTTTTCTGCGTGACTGCCTCAAAGGATAAAGGGCAATGCACGTTCATCGCTACATGACGCCCAGCATCGGGGCCGCGATACTCCCCGCGTGGACGGGTGACCTTACAAGGTCACGTCACAGCTTACGCTGCGTATGCAAGATTATTATCTGCGTTTAATTTTAAAGGTGAACCGTTTAAAGAGTTGCTCAGCTCTACCCGCTTACCATACCTCAAAATCCCCGTCGAAACCTTTACGCCCCCATAGGGAATAGGGAAGAGGTGATATCAATAATCGTATTTGTTCTTATGGAATCTCTCCACCTCGCGAGCGGTCTGCTTTTCGGCGGCTACGTCGCGCTTGTCGTAAAGCTTTTTACCGCGGCAAAGCCCGACCTCCACCTTTACGCGCGAGTCCTTGAAATACAAGGACAGCGGCACGAGCGTGTAGCCCTTTTGTGAGACCTGCGCGTGAAGTTTCAAAATTTCCTTGCGATGCATCAGCAGCTTGCGCATACGAAGCGGATCACGATTAAAAATATTACCTTTTTCATAAGGACTGACGTGCATTCCGATAACGAAAAGCTCGCCGTTCTTGATATCGCAATAGCTATCCTTAAGATTAACGGCACCTGCGCGAATGCTCTTAACCTCCGTGCCGCAAAGAGAAATTCCTGCCTCGTATCGCTCATCAACGAAGTATTCGTGGAAAGCCTTGCGATTTGCCGCTATTTGTTTCGTTCCGCGTGCCTTTGGCATTTTATAAATTTCTCCTTTCTAAAGATTTGCGTTGCTTGATTATTATACAACAAATTAAACTATAAATCAAGTATGGATTTATTTTTTATCCAAAATAAAATAAACAGAGAAGCGTATACCGCTATTTTAAAATACATGCAATTGCGCAAAATCAATATTTTGCGCAATTAGGGGAAGTAGAATAATTTATTTTGTGCTATATGGGATAATGGCATCAATTTTAATATCGCCGTCTCTGTCGGTTAATATGAATAATTCAGGCTTTGCGCCGTCGCTTCCAACATCATCTCTGAATGTGCCGTTATTTTCCCGAATCTTATATTCAAGCCAAAACTCATAGCTTTGATATGTTTTTCCGTTTTCCTCGGTTGAGCTTAATTTTATAGTCGTTATGCAGATATCGTAAATCTGTTGCATTGTAAACGCATCGAAATCCTCGTAGCCGGCGGCATAATACGCATCGGAAAACATTTTATTTATATCGGTGTGATTTCCCGCAATAGCATATTTTATATACTTGCGTAACAAATCAACACCTGCCTTGTAATCCTGCGAAACTTCGGCTGAATTTTCATCGCTTACACTGATTTTTTCATTTCTGCGTGTATCATGAAAATATATATTTCTATCCAAGCCGAGATAAACTTTATCCTTCATAATATCTTTTTCCCAATCTGCTTCGTAGAAAAAAATGGGACGTCGGCTGCTCGTATCATCCGCGTTGCTATTTATTAGTGCGCTTACGATAAAATATGCTAATATGAAAACTATAGATACCATAAAAGCAATCATGATGATCCGTTTTGAGCGAACTCTCTGTGCGGAATAACGTTCCGCTTCTCTTGTGTTTCTGCCTTGTGAATTCATAAAACATCCTCGCATACGGTTTATTATATAAACTATATCACATTTGTTTGCTTTTTTCAATATAATTTTTTATTTTATTGTTACATATTTGTTAAAGTAGACCTTGTCAAAATCCATCAAATGTGATATAATAATATGAATTATTGAAATTTACTCAACGTTGGAGATGAAATCATGAAATATTTTGTTTTGATACCTGACGGAATGGCAGATGAGCATATTCCTGCGCTTGGCGGTTTGACGCCAATGGAGGCAGCCGACAAGCCTACAATGGATTTTCTGGCAAGCTCCTCCGAAATGGGAATGGTTCAAAACGTGCCTGCTGGTATGGTTCCTGAATCCGATACTGCCAACATGGCTATAATGTCATTTGACCCCAAGGTTTATTCAAAGGGACGCTCGCCCCTCGAAGCGGTCAGTATGGGCATAAACATGGATGAATGCGATGTTGCTATACGTTGTAATACGGTAACATTGTCGAATGCCGATCCGAAAGCTCCAATATCGGAAGTGGTAGAGATGTTGCGCAAAGGCACTGTAACATTACCTTCACGATCGACACGGCATATCGAGTTGAAGCTGCCTACCCAGAACTGGTCATTGCGGGGATCGTAACTACAGTGTGTAATCTTTAGGTCGGGCTCGGCAGCGATGGTAATCTCTTTAATGAGGCGCTTGTTGCGCAATTCGAGGCAGAAGAGGATATTGCTATAATCGCTACCATAGAAGTATGTCCCATCGAAGGCAAAATCGTATAACATATAGTACATACCCGGAATGGTGAACTCTTCCAGGAATTTGCCTGACTTGTCGTACTTGAAGAATGTGCCTAAATAGAAGGTCGATGTTGTGTAGAAATATTCGCCATC
>CALAXC010000341.1 GCA_937894775.1 uncultured Clostridia bacterium | reverse complement strand
AAAAACTCTTGACAGATATTTTTTATTATAGTATAATATCTTTGTATTTGAATAATAGGCTATGACAGAGCGAGTAACGCAACGCAACCTTTACAGAGAGCTTTCCGTTTGCTGAAAGGATAGCATCGGTGCCTGCGCGAAAAACACTCCTGAGCTTGCAAAAGAACGCCCTTTGGGTTATTAGACTTGCACGTATTCATCACGTCACGATGCATTAAGAGGACTTTTTAAAGTCAATTTGGGTGGTACCGCGGAAGATGTCTTTCGTCCCATTTGGGGACAATGACATCTTTTTTTGATTTTTCTCTGTAAGTTTGCGTGTAAAAACACCTCATCCACCACTTGCGTGGTCCCCCTTCTCCCGCTGGAGAAGGCAAAATAAACCGTAACTCTCAACAGATGATTGTTAATAAGTATAAATTTTTAATATTTTTGATATTTATCAATTAACATCTTAAAGCTTGTTTTTTTGCCAAGCCTTCTCCTGTGGGAGAAGGTGTCACCGTTAGGTGACGGATGAGGAGTTTTTATGATAAATTATAATAAAAAACTTGTTTCTAATGCGCGAACATTGCGTAAGAATATGACACCCGAAGAAAAGCATTTATGGTATGATTTTTTAAAAAGATTGCCTCTTAATGTTAGAAGGCAACATAATATAGAAGATTATATAGTGGATTTTTATATAGCTGAGAAGAAAATTGTCATAGAAATAGATGGAATTCAACATACTTCACCTGAGCATAAAAGAGCAGATGAAGTGAGAGATATGGCTTTAGCACGTTGGAATATAACGGTATTGCGATATTCAAATGAAAGTATACGTGAAGATTTTGATTCGGTAGTAGAGGATATTTTGAAAAATCTTGATTTAGATTTTTCTGATCTTGAATTGGATTAAAACACCTCATCCGTCGCGTTCCGCGCCACCTTCTCCCACTGGAGAAGGCTAAAGCTGTAATTTGCTACAGTTGTTGTTGGTGTAAAAAAAGCCTTCTCCTGCGGGAGAAGGGGGACCGCTTTAGCGGTGGATGAGGAGTTTTTGATTTCATTTTTTCTATTTTAGAATAATGATAAAATTTTGTAAAAAAATAATTTAGATATAAATTTTGGAGGAATAATTATGTTAAGAACACACAATTGCAACGAGCTTTCGGTAGAGCACATCGGTGTTGCCGTTACTCTTACGGGTTGGGTTGACACGGTAAGAGACCACGGAGGCGTTATATTCGTTGACCTTCGTGACCATTACGGTGTAACTCAGGTAGTTCTTTCAAGCGATTCTTTGCTTGACGGTGTTACCAGAGAAACCGTTGTTTCTGTTTCGGGTACTGTTACAAAACGTGATGAGGATACCGTAAATCCCAAGATCGCAACAGGTCTTGTCGAGGTTCGTGCCGATTCTCTTGAAATTCTCGGTCCCTGCCAGCTTTCTCTTCCTTTTGAGCCCGCACATTCGACAGATACCAGAGAAGACGTAAGACTTAAGTACCGTTTCCTTGATCTTCGTAACCCTTCAATTCATAACAATATAATTTTAAGAGCGAAGGTTCTCAGCTTTTTGCGTAAGCAGATGGAGGCTCTTGGATTCCTTGAAATTCAGACTCCTATTCTTACCGCATCTTCTCCTGAGGGCGCTCGTGACTATCTTGTTCCGAGCCGTAAGCACAAGGGTAAGTTTTACGCTCTTCCTCAGGCTCCTCAGCAGTTTAAGCAGCTTCTTATGGCTTCGGGCTTTGACCGTTATTTCCAGATAGCGCCTTGCTTCAGAGATGAGGATGCGCGTCAGGACCGTTCTCCCGGAGAATTCTATCAGCTCGACTTTGAGATGTCTTTTGCTACTCAGGAAGACGTTTTTGAGGTTGCAGAGTCGGTTATTTACAATACATTTAAAGAGTTTTCCAGCAAAGAGGTCAGCAAGCCTCCGTTCCGCCGCATAGCCTTTAATGATGCTATGCTTAAGTACGGAACAGATAAGCCTGACCTTCGTAACCCTCTTATAATTAAAGATCTTACCGAATTTTTCGCTACTCGCGAGTTCCTTGAATTCAACGGAAGAACTATTCCGTTCAAGAATAAGCTCGTTCGCGGTATCGTTGCTAACTATCTTGTAAAGAAAGACGGTGAGGGCGACGGTAAGAAGGCGTTTGAAAAGGCTATAGATGCATATTCAAGAAGCATCGGAATGAAGTTCGGATGCGGATATATCACTCTTGAAGAAGGAGAATTCAAAGGTCCTATCGCTAAATTCCTTACAGATGAGCAGAAGAAAGAGCTTTGCGAGATCTGTGGAATCAACGAGGGCGATTCGCTCTTCTTTATAAGTGACGCTCCTGCTGTGATCAACAAGCTTGCGGGCGAAATGAGAACCTGGATAGCAAACGAGCTCGGACTTATCAAGAATGATTCTTTTGAATTCTGCTTTATTGTTGACTTCCCGATGTATGAGTATAATGAGGAAGCAAAGAAGATAGACTTTACACACAATCCTTTCTCTATGCCTCAGGGCGGAATGGATGCGCTTCTTAATAAAGATCCGCTTGAAATATTTGCATATCAGTATGATATCGTTTGTAACGGTGTTGAGCTTTCTTCGGGTGCTGTAAGAAACCACAATCCCGAAATAATGAAGAAAGCATTTGAGATCGCAGGCTATGGCGAGGAAGATGTTAAGGCTAAGTTCGGCGCGCTCTATACCGCATTCTCCTACGGTGCTCCTCCTCACGCAGGAATGGCTCCCGGTGTGGATAGAATGATAATGCTTATCGCTGAGGAAGAGACTATTCGTGACGTTATTGCGTTCCCGCTTAACGGAAATGCTCAGGACGTTATGATGGGTGCTCCAGGAACGGTTACAGAGCAACAGCTTCGTGAGGTTCACATAAAAGTGAGAGATTAAAAAAGAGAGGTGCTTTTATGCTTTATATGGATAAAGATATATTAAGACGACTCCAAAAGCTTAACCAGCTAAAGCTTACCGAGTCGGAAGAGAGCGATATGCTTGCCTTTTTTGAAAAACAAAAGGGCGAGATGGAGGCTCTTTGCGCTGTTGACACGGAAAATGTTGAGAGAATGGTTCACGTTATGCCCATTCTCACTGTTGTACGTGATGACGTTGTAGTTAAAAAATTCTCCCGCGAGGAGCTTCAGGCCGGTGCTCCCGAAACTATGGACGGTTATTGGCAAGTGCCAAGGCTCGTTGAGTAAGGAGGCTTTGATATGAATTTGTATTTGAGTGAAAAAAAGGAAGCATTGGGAACTGCGGTGGTTCTTGATGATACTATTCTTACAACCGAATTTCCTACTACAGCAGGCTCTAAGATGCTTGAGGGATATAAGAGCCTTTTTGATGCGGAGGTCGTTGAAAGACTGAAAAAAGGCGGATTTGCAATAACGGGAAAGGCTAATATAGGCGAGCTTTCGCTCGGACTTTTGGGCGAGACCTCCTATTTTGGCGCGGTTACCGATGAGAACGGAAATCTTAGCCGTGCATCTTCTGAAATCCTTAAATCGGGTGAGGCTGAGGCGGCTGTAGGACTTGACGCAAACGGTTCTGTTTTGCGTTCGGCGGCTGTATCGGGACAGGTTTGCATAAAGCCAACCTATGGAACAGTTTCGCGTTTTGGTACGGTTTCTGTGGCTTGCTCGGGTGAAACTGTATGCGTAAGCTCGCTTACCGTTGACGGTGCGCGTAATGTTCTTGATTGCATCGTAGGTCACGACGATAAGGATGGAACATCGCTTTCCGAAGATAAATGTGCGCTTCTTAAAAAGGGAGCAGAGTTCAATTCTATCAAGAAGGTTGCTATCGCCGCTTCGCTTGTAAATTCTTGCGATGCTGCTGTTAAGGCAAAGATCGATGCGGTTGTTGAAATTCTTGAAAAGAACGGAATTTGCGTTGAAGCTGTTGACGATTCGCTTCTTCTTTGCGCTAAGACAGCTTGGAACGTTCTTATGTCTGCAGAGCTTTGTAATAACGTATCAAGATATGACGGCATCAAATACGGTTACCGTTCAAAGAATTATACAAATATCGATGAGCTTTACACTAACAGCAGAACCGAGGCTTTCGGTGAGCTTTTGAAGATGACTGTACTTTTCGGCTCTGAATCGCTTTCGACCGAGAATTATATGCCTGTTTACGATAAATCGCTCAGGATACGCCGTCTTATTTGTGAGAAATTTGCTGAAATATTTGAGAGCTTTGGAGCAATTCTTATGCCCGTATGCTCAAAGGCTTCTTATACTGAAACCGACGTAAAAGAGAATAAGTATATTTCTTTCGATGAATCAACTTATACAGCTCCCGCTTTCATCAGCGGACTTCCCGCTGTAGTGGTAGGCGGTGTTCAGCTCGTAGGATCTGCATTTTCGGAAAATGCACTTTGCGAGCTTGCAAAAATGATCGAAAAGGAGGGCAGATAATATGGCAAAGTATGAAACAGTCATAGGTCTTGAGGTTCATATAGAACTTGCTACCAATTCAAAAATATTCTGCTCTTGCTCGGCAAAATTCGGTGGTGAACAGAATGATCACGTTTGTCCCGCTTGCTGCGGAATGCCCGGTATGCTTCCCGTTGTAAACAGAAGAGTTGTTGATCTTGGAATGACTGCGGGAATGATGCTTAACTGCGATATAAACCGTGTGACTACTTTTGATAAGAAGAGCTACTATTATCCCGATCTTCCGTGCTCTTATCAGACAACACAGTGGTTTGCTCCCGTTGCAGTAAACGGTAAGGTAAAGATAAACACTTCAAAGGGGGAGAAGTTTGTAAGAATCAAACAGATCCATATGGAAGAGGATGCGGGAAAGCTTGTTCACGATGATTGGACAGATACTACACTCGTTGATTTTAACCGTACGTCAGTGCCGCTTATCGAGATAGTAAGTCAGCCCGATCTTAACAGTGCAGAAGAGGTGGTTGCTTATCTTGAGCAGCTTCGCTTACTTCTTCGTTTTGCTAAGGTTTCAGAGTGCCGTATGGAGCAGGGCTCTATGCGTTGCGATGTAAACCTTTCGGTGCGCCCCGAGGGTAGCGATAAGCTTGGTGTTCGTACTGAAATGAAGAATATGAACTCGATTTCGGCTATTGAACGTGCTATTGCGTATGAAACCGCAAGACACATCGATGCTATTGAAAACGGTACAGAGGAGCTTGTTCAGGAAACACGCCGTTGGGACGATATAAAGGGAATGAGCTTTGCTATGAGAAATAAGGAAACAGCGGGAGATTACCGTTATTTCCCCGATCCTAACGTAATGCCCGTATGTATCGACGATGAGTGGTTTGAACGCATCGAAAGATCTCTTCCCGAGCTTCCTTCTGTCAAGAAGGCTCGTTATATAGACGAACTCGGTCTTAGCGAATATGATGCGGATATTCTTACTCAGAGCCGTGCGCTTTGCGATTGCTTTGAGGACGCTTATGCTGTGTCGGGACTTGTTAAGGAATCGGCGAACTGGATAATTTCCAACTGTATGAACGTTCTTAACAGAAAACAGCTTACCGCTGATATGCTGAATATCGACGGAAAGGCGCTTGGAAAGCTTATTCTTCTCGTAGCTGACGGCAAGGTAGGTCACGCAAACGCTAAAAAGATTCTTGAGGTTATGTTTGATGAGGATATCGATCCCGAAGCTTACGCAAATGAGAACGGATATATCGTTTCTAATGATACGGGTAAGATAGAGGGCGTTATACGCGCCGTTGTAGCGGCTGATCCTAAGTCGGTTGCCGATTATAAGGGTGGTAAGGAAAAGGCACTTATGGCACTCTTTGGTAAATGTATGAAAGAACTCAAGGGCAACTGCGATCCGCAGGTGCTTCGTGAGCTGCTTATTAAGATAGTAAATGAATAAAAAGAAAATGACCTGCGGTAAAATTTACCGTGGGTCATTTTTGCTTTGCGTATTGAAACAAAGAAGTTAATGAAATTTTTATGTATTTTTTGGCATCCACATATCAGCGTATTTGTTTATTTCATTTATTCTGCTATATACAGATGCGTACGCATACAAAGCAGCTTCACAGTCTTTTGTTTTATACCGGCTTTTAAAGTTTTTTGCGGTTTCTGTTACAAAAGGTTCTATAATTTCTTTCCATTCATCTGGACGAGCATTTTCCAATTCTTTTATTTCTTCTTTTAATGCAGCAATTTTCGCCTTGTTTATTAAAGGACATATAAATCTTGACACTCTTATAAGGATAGCTAATATTTTTGGATGGCTGTAGCCTTCTGCTTTACGCCATTCAGAACATAAATCGCGAATTTTAATCTCGTGCTCGTAATATTTATTTGCTATTTCTTTAGCAGCAATAAAATCCTCTATAGGTCGATCTGCCATTGCAAGTAAAACACCGTCATTATACCATCTGTCTATAGATATGTTGCTGTCAAAGAAAAAATAAATTAAATCTCCCATTTTAGACCTCCTTTTTTATCTTTGTAAGAGTATTCCTATGGCATTACCTTTTGCTATTGTTCTGCCATGAAAATCTGTGGTAATATCTCTGGAAGCGTAATAATATCCTAATGTGCGATTGTGAAAATCTTTTACTACAATATCGCCATTTGGTTTATATTCGTATTTTCCAATTGTTCTTCCGTAAAAATCTCTGATAATTGTTTCGCTTGATGTCAATTAAGACCTCCCCATTTTTTGTAGCAGTTGCATTTGTTGCCAAAAGCGGCTATCGTTGGGGTTTTCGAAGCGTTTTCGTAACATTTTCCACTTGTATTCGGATGAGGTGTTTCTACTACACTTCCTGCGCTGATAACCTTTCTTTCACCTCCCCAATAAGCGCAGGTAGCACAGCATTTAGAGTTTTTTGTTGCAGTCCACATAATTTTCTCCTTAAGATGAATTTATTATTCCAATTTGGAATTATCTATATTATAATTCCAAAACAGAATTTTGTCAATAGGTTTTTGCGTTATAATTCTAAAAAAGAACTTAAAGGGAAGGTTTTTATGAAAATTCGCAAAAAAGAATATGGAAACTATAATATGGTTGGAAAGAATATTGAGCGATTGAGAAAGGAAAGAGGAATAAAGCAAAAAGATTTTATTGCAAAAATGCAAATTTTAGGCTGTGATATAAACCCAACAAGTTATTCAAAGCTTGAAGGACAGTTGCGTAGTGCAACAGATAAAGAAATTTTTGTTGTGTCAAAAATTCTTGGCATACCAATGGAAAAGCTTTTTGAAGAATGAATTTATAAATATAAGTGATATATTTTATAAAAAAATACGCTCGACCTTTGTATTGGCTGAGCGTATTTTTTAAATAATGAAAAATTATATATTAAAAGTTTTTTGGTGTTACCTTTTTTTCAAAAAAGGTAACGAAAAAACTTGGTTATAAACTAACTATATTAATCTACGTCCACGTCAAAGGCTTCGAGTCCTTTTTTTCGTTCGATCTTTGTATCTCCGTGTTTAACGAAGCACATTGTGATAAATGAAAGGAATACGAATATTGCCGAGTAGAGGAAGAGCACCTTGTAGTCTATTTTATCGATCAAAAATCCTGCAACGATAGGTGTTACTATCTGAGCTGCCATACTGAACGTGTAGTAGAGTCCTGTGAATTTACCGATATCGCTTCCGTGACACATCTCCACGACCATTGGAAAGCTGTTTACGTTGATAGTAGCCCACGCAATTCCTACGAAGGCAAAGAGCACGTAAAGCGCGGGGTGGAATGTGTTTACGAAAAGTGTATATATAAATCCTGCGAGGAAGCTTGCGGCAAGTAGCAAGACACCTGCGATTATCGTTTTCTTCCGTCCTATTTTACTTGCTATAATACCTGCGGGAATATAGCACACGATCGCCGCTCCCGTTGCTATTGTAAGGCAGAGCGAAGCGCCGCCGATTCCCACACCCCAGACATTTTGGGTGAATGTAGTAAAGAATGTTGAGATTCCGTTGTACCCGATATACCAGAAGGCAACCGAGAGAAGAAGAAATATAAGACTTCTTTTTACGGGCTTGGGCATAACGGTTTTGTTTTCCTCTGTGATCTCGGTAAGATTTTCTTCGGGATGCGCAGCTTCGTATTCCTGCTGTACTTTAGCGAGCTTAGGTTCGTTTACAAAGAAGATCATTATAATGAGCGAAATAAATATAACCGCCATTACCGCTATGAAAAGCGGAATGTAGTTTACGTGTTCCAGACCTTCGGTTTTACTCTGCGGATACATTACCGACGTGAATATCAGGTAAAGAACACCGCCGACCGCACCCATAAGATTTATTATTGCATTGGCTTTGCTTCTGAGCGGCTTTGGTGTTATGTCGGGCATAAGAGCGACCGACGGACTTCTGTAAAACGCCATAGTGATAAGCAAAAGGCAGAGAACACCTATAAATAATATGATCTTTGCTGTGGAAGGAACCGCAAAATAAGAATTATCGAGTATCGGTATCCATATCATCAATATCATTGTGAAAATCATACCGATAATAATAAACGGTCTGCGTTTTCCCAAAGGGGTGTTGCATTTATCCGAAAGACGTCCGAAAAGCGGTAAAAGAAAGAGCGCCAATACGTTATCCGCTGCCATAATGATTCCCGAAATGGTTGGGCTGAGATTGAATGTATCACTGAGCATTTTTGGAATAAGACCGTCATACATCTGCCAGAATGCCGTTATAGCAAGAAAAGCAAAGCCCACAAGAAACGTTCGTTTTGTATCAAGCTTCATAAAATTCTCCGTTCTTATTATTTGTCAAATTTAAAGGTGAAATCTTCCCAAGGAATGCTTACGGGTTTCCTTTGCGTAATTATTTCGTCGACGTGCATAAGTAAAGGAAAATCTTTTGTATCTACCTTGCCTTGTTTAGCGGCAGTTTTTATAGCACGTGCAACACGTTCTGCGACTACTAAGGATTCGAGAGTTACTCCGTTTAGCTCTTCTTTTGCTTCGTCAATATTGAGCCCTCTTCCTAAAAGTATTCCCACAAGACGTGTTCTTCCTCCGTAAACGGTTACGTAAAGATCGCCTGCGCCAACGGTTATATTTTCAAGTGTTTGCGCGTTTTGATATCCGAGAAGCTTATACATTTCTTTGACTCCCTGACCGAATACTGCGGCTTGAGAGTTGAAATGCAAAGGACTGTCGATGCCGAATTCTTTTTGATTAAGTCCGATGGTGAGAGTGATACCGAGAGCATAGCCGTTTTTGAGAGCAACAGCGCTTTCGATACCTACAACGTCGGTAGAAAGGCTTATGTGATAGTAATCTGTAGCCATAATAGATTTTAAAAATTCAAGAGTTTTCATATCACGCCCACAGAATGCGACCTCGGTTTGATCGTGTGCTACTAATTCATAGCTTGTACAAGGACCGCCTACGGCGTTTATAGAAAGCTTTTTGCCAATTTTTTCGAGCTTAGCCTCCCATATCTCGGGGTAGGTGAGAAGTTTGCCGTCATCGGTATCCATAAGTCCTTTTGTTACACTTAAAACGGGAATGTGCGAGGGGATCTTTGGAAGAATGGTATCTCCAAACCATTCAACACCAAAGCTCGAAACTCCGCCTATTATCATATCTGAGCCGATAATGGCGTTATCGATCTCTTCTATTTGATAAAATTTTATTCCGTTCGGAAAATCCTTGTCAAATTTTGGGTGACGTTGAGTTTTTCGTGAAGCGTCAATTATTTCTCTGTCGAGATGTGTGCCTACAAGTCTTACTTCGTGCCCGTTCTCTCTTGCGGGGAACGCGAGCGCTGACCCCATCATACCCGCTCCTATAATAGTTACAATTGCCATAGCTTTCTCCTAATAAAGTTTTGGTGTTTATAAAAATATTATACCATATAAATATTAATTTTTCAATATAAAGATCGGGATAATAAATAAAAAAACAGATGTGCAGAAATTGACATTATAATTTTGAGCCTTCATAAAAATTTGGTATAGAAAACTTGAAATGTCTTGATTTATTCCTGATTTTGTTATATAATATTCTTGTTGAATTGATCGAATAAAAAATGAGATAAAAAGGAGAAAAATATATGAAAATGAACAAATTAGATAAAAGCGTACTTAAATTGTGGTATATTCGAGCGGCGATAGGTGCTTTGGCGCTTGTTGGGATCGCAGTCGGTATATTAGTGATCTTGCTTGTGACAGAAGCATCGGGCAATGTTATCCTCACCGCTTCTTTAAGTGCGGGAATTCCGATCCTTTTGATTCTTTGCATTACTTTGATAATGCCTGCTCTTCGTTATAAAATGTATGCTTGGGGCTATGATGATAAGAGGATCGTGGTAAAGCAGGGTGTGATATTCAGACAGAGAGTGGTTATTCCCGTTTGTCAGATTCAGGATCTTCACAGAACACAAGGCCCTCTTATGATGATGTTGAAGCTTAGCGGAGTAACTATTTCTACGGCAGGCTCGAATTTTAATATTTCCACCCTTACGACCGAAGAAGCAGACCGCTTGATAGATGTTCTTGAGCAGAATCTTGAAGCAAGAGTAGAGGAATTGAAAAATGAAGAGATTTGATAAAGGATATATTTATTCGAGCTTATTGACAGACTTCTTTTACAGTATTTTCTTGGTTTTTGTTTTTCTGGGAGATATTTTTGTTGATGATGAGTCAAATTCTGATGATATAGCTACGGCAGTTTTGATTTTTGCAATTGCCTGTGTTATAATATATATTGGCTTTGTAGTATACAGAATTCTTTATTACAAAACCTCCGGCTATGAGTTGACCGATAAAGAGATAAAATGCAATAGGGGAGTGCTTTTCAGAAAACGTTCGGTGCTTGATTACAAAAAGGTACATGCTATCAATAAGAAACAGAGTCTTTTTCAGCGGTTATTCGGTATAGCTGTTCTGACAGTGGACAGTGGATCTGCTAATACTTCACATCAAGCAGAAATTACGATCGTTGAAAAAAGTGCGGTCGTAGACGAACTTTTGGATAAATTGAATTTGATTAAAGACAAGGGCGTTACGAATAATGCAGGAGAGATAAAAACAGAAGAAGTTCTTTTGTCTGAAAAAGACAGTCTGTACCGTTTTACATCGGGCAAAAAAATGCTCTACGCACTTGTAAATATTGCTTCTGCCGTATTATTTACGGTATTGTTTGCGGTTTTAGCTATTATAGTTATCGGTGTTTGTAAGGTAATGCTTCAGCTTGATGCTCTCGGTACATGGGGCGAGTATTTCCTTTACTCAATCCTGATCACTGTGTGTGCGATGTTGCTGCTTGCGTTTTTTTCCTTTGTTGGAAGTCTTATTCATTCCTTCGTCGGATATTATAATTTTACTATTACAAAGCGCGATAATAATATCCAGATATCCTACGGATTTTTTGAGAAGCAGACCAATACCTTTAGCTACGATAAGATAAAGGCGGTAAAGATCTCACAAGGACTTGTTCAGAGGCTCTTCGGGTTTGCGTCTGTAAGACTTGAGGTTATCGGATATACGAATGCGAGCGGTGATGATAATAAGAATGCTGATCTTGGCGTACTTATTCCTTTCTGTAAATATGATGAGATAGGTGAGATACTTGGTAAGGTATTGCCTGAGTATATTCCAAATGAAAAGCAAACGAAAGCAGTATCCTTTTTCCCGTTTGTATCTTGGTTCCTTTTGATATTCGGTATAATATTTGGAATCGTTTTTGCGGGAACAGTTGTGGCTATGGTACTTACAAACGTACCCACTGAGGTTATATCTGCGGTAGCGTTTATTATCTTTGGAGTCGCGTTTATCGTGATCGCGTTAAGGCTTGTTAGCGCAATTCTCAGTTACCGTACTAACGGTATTGCTGTTGAAAACGAAAAAATAACCGTATATAGCGGTGGATTTGCTAAGAACGTTACTGTTTTCAAGTCGAGAAATTTGATCGCGGTAGAGAGCGTAACAACACCTCTCAGAAAGAAACGTGGAATTGCAAGTGTAGTAATGCATTTGAAAACCAATGAGCAATCGAATGAAGTTAAGGTTCATATTCAAAAAGATACACTTTCGGATGAACTCCAAAAGATGCTGACATTGTGAGTAAAAAAGTAGAGAACGCATAATGATAAAAACAGAAAGACTTTACATTACAGA
>CALAXC010000340.1 GCA_937894775.1 uncultured Clostridia bacterium | reverse complement strand
TTTGGGATCTAAGACGAAAAAGTTCGACTCCGCTTCGCTCCGCTCAGGATGACAGCTAAAGTAAGTTTCAGTGCACAATTTACACAATATAATTATTGATTTTGACACCTCATCCACCGCTGTCGCGGTCCTTCTTGTCCCGCTTTTATTTACATTTCCGATCTAAATTATACACTTTTTTCAATTTAAAGTCAAGATTCCGCAGGAAGATCGTCTTTTTCGGGCTTCGGGGGATCTTCTTTAAAATATTCCTCGAAAACAGCGGCAACGACCTTTGATGCGTTGCTTCCCGCTTCACCCGCTTCAAGAATACACGAACCGACGATCTCGGGGTTGTCGTAGGGCGCAAAGCCCGAAAAGAGTGCGTTATCGGGGAGCGCTGAGTTTGTACTTACCTGCGCAGTACCCGTTTTTCCGCCTATTCTTACGCCGACCGAAGAGAAATTCTTTGAAAGAATGTTGCTCTCACTCACCACTCTGCCCATCGCATTTTTGATGACTGAATGAGTATTGGAAGAAAATTCGGTCTTTCCGTTTACCGTTGTTTCGTAAGAATGAAGAGTGTTTCCGCTTCTGTCGGTGACTTTGCTTAAAAGATGCGCGGAATACCGTGTTCCGCCGTTTACTACGCTCGACATATAAACGCTGAGCTGGAGCGGGGAATAAAGATGGTAAGACTGACCGATCGCGCCCGTTGCGTTATCTACGGTTCGCCAGATCTTGTCGGTGTTTATACAGTATTCCTCGGTTGCAACTACCCCAACACGTTCGCCAAGTTCGACACCCGTAGGCAAGCCGAGTCCTAATGATTTTGTGTAGGGCGTTATTTTATCGAGTCCGTTTTCATGACCGACGTAATAAAAGAATATATTGCAGGAAACCTCAATAGCTTCGGTTACGTCGATGCTTCCGTGCTTTCCAAGGCAGGTAGGACCGCCAAGCTCGGGATAGACCTTGTTACAGAGGTAGCAGGTGTCCTCGTCGATGAGCCCTTCTTCAAGAGCCGCAAGCGCAGAGCCTACTTTATAGACCGAACCGGGTGCATAAGCGCCCTGCAGAGCGCGGTTGAGAAGCGGCATATTTTCGTCTGAAGCGAGCGACGCATAATATTCGATGCCCGAAAACTGATTCTGGCTGAAGGTCGGATAAGATGCCGAAACTAAAATCTCTCCGTTGTTTGGGTTTATAAAGGTAGCCGCACCCGCTTCGGAATAGTTAAGCGCTTCTATTTCTTCTTTTAAAGAATCCTCTGCGGCGATCTGCAGATCGATATCTATTGTGAGATATACGTCCTTGCCAACAACGGGAGCGGGATCGTAGTATTCTTTTACTAAATTTCCCTCTTTATCGTAGACCGATATTTTTTTGCCGTCAGTTCCGCGCAGATATTCTTCGAATGCCGCCTCGCAGCCCGATATACCGACGAGCGCGTTAAGCGGATAATCTTCGTATTTGTCAACGTTTTCGGCACTTATTTTTCCTATTCTGCCAAGAATATGAGCGGCATAGGTGTCATAGGGGTAAGTGCGTGACGTTTGCTTTATAAAGTTTGTTCCTTCTATCGATTTTTCGTTTATAGCAGTTATAAGTGCCATTTCATCGGGGTTTGAAGGATCAAGTCCTTCGGCTATCGTGTAATGCTGATAATAGCCGAAATTTATTCTTTCCATATCGTAATAGATACGGATAAGCTCGGTAATTGCCGAGTCGGAAAAGGTATCGTTCCAAAGCTTGTATTTGTTTACAAAATACTCGCAGAGCTTCGATGCCGAAATATCCTTTTTGAATTTGTGCTTTTCAAGAAATTTTTGATAGTAATAAGCGATATTGCTTTCCGAATCACCAACCTCGTTTTTGAACGACATATCGGGATACGTGCCTATCAAAGGGAAGTAATCTTCGGTGCGCTTATCTTCGTTGTTTGTGGTTTTTAAGGCTTGAAGGCACTCGATGAGGGCTTTGTTTACGTCTATTCGTTTATCTGCCATAGCACCGTATTCGAAGATAAGGTTATAATTTTCGGCATTTCCGACGAGAAGCTTTCCGTTTCGGTCGAAGATCCTTCCGCGTTCACCGTAGACCGTTTCGGTTCGTATTATATCGTCGCTTCGGGGGAAGTAATATTCTGCGCCCCGTATCTGTGTTACAGCGAGATATACAAGAAAAGCGGCGCAAATTATCGAAAAGACTATTCCGAGAAGCAGAAAACGGTGACTGTGACTTTTTGCTTTTTCTTTTTTTGGCGGATCGAGCTCTCGCTCACGTCTTTTTTTCACGGCGCTCTCCTTTCTTTTTTGATTATATCTATCTAAAACTTCGGGTGGGATTCCTTTTTCAAGTTTTTTAAGTTCAGCCTTTATAGCGTTCATTTCACCCTCTTTAGACGCTTTAAGTTCTTCGTATTTTGGTCTAAATTCGCTATATTGTGCCTTGTATTTTTTTGTGTCCGCTTTAAGTTGAGATAACTCTTTTAAAACGGTTTCCATTTCTTTTGATAAAAAATCAATACTTTGAGAAAGGGCTGAAATTTCGTCGGATAAAGATTGCGCTTTTTTCTTAACGTAAGCAAGTTGCTCTTCGTCCATATCCCCCATTTCGTCGTACTCTTTGGTTTCTTCTATAAGTTTTTCATAGAGTTTAATCGCTGAATTGTACTTTGATGCAAGTTCTTCTGCTCTTTGGTCTAAACTAGCAATACTTTCATTTACCGAGTTTAAGAAATTCTTTGCAACCGCAGCCTTTTTTCTCTCTTCGCTCTTTGAAATCGCAACCTCAATTTCACGAAGTGTATCATCAACCTTTTGATACTCAAGCAATTTATTTATCATTTTAAACTCCTTCCTTCAATCAAACGAATCTTTCGTCGTCGAAGAAATATATTTTTTCTTTTAATTTATTACTGAAATAATCGGCAACTTTTTTCATGCCGTAATTTTCGCACGAATAGTGCGTGCAATTTATTACACAAAGATTTTTCTCTATTGCGCTTATTAAATCGTGATGGGCGATATCTGCAGACACTACCATTTGCGCGCCATAGAGAATGGCAAAATTAATACCGCTCTCGTCAAGCCCACTACCGCAAAAAGATGCGATACGGGTTATTT
>CALAXC010000339.1 GCA_937894775.1 uncultured Clostridia bacterium | reverse complement strand
GATATTTCTCAAATTCCCACTTTGTGTAACTTCTTTCAAATATCCGCTGATCAGCTATTGAATATTAGCTTGCCAAAATCCGAAGAAGAAAAACAGGATATTTTGCACCGATATTATGATCTATCAAGAAAAGGGTATCTAAAGGAAGGTTGGCAGCTTTTGCAAGAAGCCATTGCAAAATTCCCGAACGATTACTCCATTATGATCCATCTATCTCTCTGCGGAGATAGAATGTGCAAATTCTCTGAGATCACACGAGAGGAAAAAGACTCAATACGCCATCAATGCGCTGAATATTGCAAAAGAATTTTGGACGGATGCACAGATGATTTCATTCGCCATGCTGCCGTATCTAATCTTTGTACTTATTATGCTGAAAAAGGCGAAATACATAAGGCAGAGGAGCTTGCCGGGAAGATGCCTGTTATGGTTATGAGTCAAGACTTTTTGTTTGCGAATATATATAAGGGCACCAAGAAGAACGAAGCAAATCAAAGATTGAAATCGAATCTCTTACAGTTTATGCTAAAGAGATTTGATTCAAATTACAAATTGGATTCCGGTGAAAGATTATATTCCTCGGATGATCTGGATGCGTTGAGAGAAAAGAAAATCGCTCTTTTAGAGCTATTGTTTGAAGATGGTGATTTCGGATTTTACAGCGGCGGTCTTTCCGATTTTTACGAGGAGAGTGCACGTCACTACGCAACTGCCGGCAATACCGAAAGAGCTTTAGAGTGTTTAGAAAAATCCGTGCATTTAGCAATAGATTTTATCACATTTATGCAGAAAGATACTTTTACTTACACATCCCTTTTTCTGAAAGGAATGGTCGAGTCGTCGCGAAACGTTTCACTGAACAGCAAAGACGATCAAGCTATGTTAATTCTAAAAAATATGGAACGTAAAGAATACGATGTTGTTCGTAAAAATGAAAGGTTTAGATATGTTTCCAATATGCTCAAACCTTATATTAAAATAAACCTATGAGTAAAAATTTAAGGATTTATGGAAAAGAATATTATGAGTATACCGAATTGTTATCTTTCGAAAATGTATATTATATTCTGATCTCTAAAAGATTGCTTCTGAAACCGATGTTGCCTATATGGCTATATCTATTAGGTTTGTTTTTGGTGCGCAGTAATATATTTTTTGCTATGGTTGGATTGCCATCACTTATAGTTTTTTCTGTTTTCTTGGTGATGTTTTTCCCTCTATGGGAGGCGTGCAATGTTTCTGCAAGAGCATATATTGTGTTTCACGGTGCTTCAATTTTGCTAATAAAGATTATTTCCATTCCTGTTTCTATGTTGCTGGAGGTATTATGGACTTTATGCTTTTGAATAAGAGTGATCAAGCAATCGTTGATTTCGATGTGAGATCAGAGATTGTATCCAAGGACAAGTTTTTTGAACGTGCAAAGAGATATATCAGCACCGACAGTGAAACTTTGCTCTACAGACAATCATTATTTTCTGATATATTGAAAATTAGCGGATTGTCGGATTTCTTCAAAACTCTTTCCGAGAAACTTACCGAATACGAGCCGCTGATGAAATATAGTCAAGCAGCAAACACCGAAGAAAAGTTGCATAGCATTCTATATCCAACGGTTTATATTGAACTTGTAAAATTTATTTACGAATCGCTTTCATCGCTAAAGAGCAGTATTACAGCTGAATCCCTAAAGCAGCTTTATACGCTTGCCCAAAACGATATTGAGTCCGATGAATATAAACGTATTGAGCGTTATTATGAGAAAAATAATGAAAGACTTCGCTCGGTCAACAGCGTAACGATTGGTGTAAATCTCAACGCTTTATATCAGCCCAAGGAAGCAGGCATCATCTCCTTAAACAAGGAAGAATTTAAGTCGGGAGATCTGCTTGACCGCATTATAAAATTGGATTTTGAAAAGGACGAATATCATTGTATTGCACCCATCACTGTAATTGACAAGAAACTCGGATTTCAAGAAAGTCAACAAGTGAATTATGCTTTTCTAAAAGCTATGAGTAAAGTTTTGGATAATGGACTTCATCATTGTAGTAACCGTGCCCTAAACTATATCAAAGCGAGGCTTACAAAATACTTTGAGTTTTTTAATTCTCTTAAATTTGTTGTTGAAGCAATTAACCGCATAGAGATATTCAAGGAAAAGAATATTCCTTTATGCTTTCCCAAAATCAGTACTAATAGGGAGTTAAGCGTTGTATCATTATATGACAATGCTCTATGTCGAGCAAAGGATAAGAAAGATATCGTTCCTAATACGATAACACTTGAAAACAGTGTTTGTTGTTATATCTTGACCGGTCCAAACAGTGGTGGCAAAACGGTGTTTATCAATTCGCTTGCCGCTGCACAGTATTATTTTCAGCTTGGTATGCCTATTCCCGCTAAAGAAGCAACCTTACCGATTTGCGATGCCATATACAAAATATCGGTTGAAGAACAGGCAAACGTCAATTTGGTTGGACGTTTTGAAAAAGAGTGTATTTCACTTTCTAACGTATTGAAGCAATTTTCAGAAAACAGCTTGGCACTCATTGACGAAGCGTTTACATCAACTTCTTCGGCAGAAGCTGTACCGATAGCGGCGAACTTTATTAGTGA
>CALAXC010000338.1 GCA_937894775.1 uncultured Clostridia bacterium | reverse complement strand
AATTGCTTACTATAATACCCAGGGGACTTATGCCGGTATCGCAGAATGTTTGAAGGGCTGTATTTCCTGAAAGCAATCATAAGAAGATGCACCGCAGAGAGTAACCGTTTGGTTGCTCTCTGCGGTTTTGTTATAGACTAATTCACAATTTTATGATATAATATATTCAAATCCGAATGATAGGTGGCTCGCATGAAAACAATCGCAATAATAGATGATGATATACATATCGGCAATATGCTTGAAGAAGTCCTCGCAAAAGAGGGCTACGGCGTTCTACGCGCCTACTCGGGAACGGAAGCTCTGATGTTGCTTTCAAATAAAACACCCGACCTCGTATTGCTTGATTTAATGCTCCCCGGACTATCGGGGGAGGAAATACTACCCAAGATAAAAAACATTCCCGTTATCGTAGTGAGCGCAAAGATCGACGTGGATAATAAGGTGGATTTGTTGCTTGGCGGTGCGGTAGATTATGTAACAAAGCCGTTCAATACAAAGGAGCTTCTTGCGAGAATAGCGGTAGCTCTGAGAAACACAACCGTTCAGACCACGTTACTACATTACGATACGATTACTTTGAACACGGCGAACTATGCCGTGACGGTTGGTGACGAGGATTTGAAGCTGACGAGAACGGAATACGCCATTCTGAAATATTTGATGCTGAACAGTACGCAGGCGGTTTCTAAATCGCAACTGCTTGACCACATTAGCCTTGATACTCCCGATTGCACCGAAAACTCGCTGAAGATCCACGTCAGCAATCTCCGCAAAAAGCTCCGTGATGCTTCGGGCAAGGACTACATTGAAGCAGTATGGGGTATCGGCTTTAAGCTGACAAAATAAATCTTTACTAAATCTTAACCATTTTCTTTACCGCTATCTTTACCTATTTTTTATAAAATGGCAGCACCGAAATTTTTAGGAGGTCCACAATGGAATACGTACTTACAACCTCGGCGCTGTCAAAGACTTATCGAAAGTTTGAAGCGCTGAAGGATTTAACAATGCACATTCCCAAGGGAGCTATCTATGGCTTCGTGGGAAGAAACGGCGCGGGTAAAACCACCCTTATCCGTGTTATTTGCGGCTTGCAAGAGCCGACGTCGGGAGAATATGCAATTTACGGCATATCGAATAAAGACCGGCAAATAGCGAAATCAAGACACAGAATGGGTGCGGTAGTTGAAACGCCCTCTATCTATCTTGATATGACCGCAGAGGACAATTTGAAGCAGCAAGCCCTTGTTCTCGGTCTGCCGAACTATGAGAGCATACCCGAAATATTAAAGCTCGTAGGACTTGAAAATACAGGCAAAAAGAAAGCTCGCAATTTCTCCCTCGGTATGAAGCAAAGGCTTGGTATTGCCGTAGCTTTGATCGGCAATCCCGATTTTATCGTTCTCGACGAGCCCATCAACGGTCTTGATCCGCAAGGTATCGTTGAAATCAGAGAGCTTATTTTGAAGCTCAACCGTGAACACGGTATTACCGTATTGATTTCAAGCCATATTCTTGGAGAGCTTTCCAAGCTCGCTACACACTATGGCTTTATCGAAAAAGGACACATCGTAAAAGAAATAAGTGCCGATGAACTTGAAGCCGTATGCAGAAAGTGCGTTAAGATCGAAGTGAGCGACACCAAGGCTCTTATTCGTGTTCTTGACCGAATGAAAAAGGACTATGAGGTATTGTCCGAAACAGAAGCAAATATCTTTGGAGATATTGTTCTCTCCGAGCTTGTAATGGAACTTGCAAAAGAAAACTGTAACTTGTTCCACTCACACGAGCAAGATGATAATTTGGAAACCTATTTCATCAACCTTATTGGGGGTGGAGAGGATGCCTAAACTAATAAAAGCAAGTATATCAAGGTATTTACATTCCGTTTTTTTCTTCGTAGTTTCGGCTGTTGCGTTGACATTAAGTTTTGTTGCAGGGGTCAAAATAGGATCTAATGCCATATTAGATGATTTCTGTTTGCTTCTTCCTGCTATTGTTTGTCCCGTACTTGTAATTTTTTCAATGGGGCGAGAATTAGAAGCAGGGGCTATCAAAAACAAAATTATATGTGGATATAGTAGGGAACAAATATATTTATCTGAACTATTTGTTGCATTTTTATTGTTTAATTGGATATTTATTTTATCTTCAACACCGATTTTTATAATGAATTATAGATATTTGGCGGAAACGCTTTCGTCTGGTTTTCTTATGACGACATGTGCAGTTTTCTATTCGCTTGCACTTGTTATAAGTGTTATCGGCTTTATTATTTCTTGTTTTTCATCAAATCGTATTATTTCGGCTTCTGCTATGCTTTTGATTATTGTTGCATTATTTATGCTCGGTTTTCAATTATCAGAGAAACTATCGCAACCGGAATTTGTTTATTGGTGTGAGTATAATGAAATCACGTTTAGAGAAAACCCGTATTATATTGGCGGAACAAAAGGCACATTATTAAGAATTATACATAGTATCAACCCCTTCGGTCAATTATTTGATAGCTTCAACTTATTGTCACCTTATATTGGAACTGATAAAGTAATTGATATTTCATCCAAGGAGGTTTCAAAAATAAGTGTTTCTCCTTTGTATTCACTTGGAGTAATTGCTTTTTTAACGGTAAGTGGATTTTTCATTTATCGAAAAAAGAGTTTTAAGTGAAAAAACAATGATATAGGAGGGACTTATGAGTAAACTTTTACATGCAGGTTTTCGCAGATATGTGTGCAGTTACGTCTTTTGGCTGGTCGTTGTCGCGACGATTGCCATGGCAGTGGTGTGTAGCTTGGATGCAAGGCGATATGGCTATGATGACTTCTATATTATGATCACACTCATTGCCAATGCTGTTATGATCTCGTGGCTCGTTGGCAGAGAGCATGAGGAAGGAGTTCGCAATAAAGTCATATCAGGACACACCAAGGGAAATATATTTTTGGCAGAGCTGATAATAGGCGTTGTCACGTGTGTTATATTGTATCTTCTGTTCGCCATCATCTTCCTTGGCATTAACAACTATATTATCGGTTATGCACCAAACGGTATTGCTATCAAGATATTTTTGTGCGGATTGGTCGCCAGTGCTTGTGCCGCAGCCATTCTTGTGACCATTAGTTGTATGCTTTCTCGCAGGACAGTCATTGCTATTGTAAATATTCTTCTCATTCTCGGACTTAGCTTTGCAGCTCAGACCATTGACGATATGTTAAGCTGCCCGGAATACTGGGAAGAATACGATTATGAGTATGAAGAAATAGTCGATGATAAAGGACATGTTCGTTTGGAAGTGTCCCCCGTTGAAGGATCGATGCATTTGGTCGAGAATCCCGATTATATTCAATCCCCGGTCAGAGATATTTTGAATATTATTGGACACCTTTCTCCGTTTTCGACAATTCATGAAAGTGGGGACGTTACTTACGGTTGGTTTGGCTACAATATGCAGGTGAGCAGCAACAGCATCAACACATCGCATACGATATGGGATAATGAAGCTGACTTCTCGGTAACGAAAGAGGAAAATGACTCACTTACCTTTGCGCTTTTGTTCACTTCAATTGAACTGATTGTAATTAGTTGTGCCGGTTATTTCTTTTTTCGAAGAAAAGAACTTAAATAAAGGTGGTGAGGAAGATGCTCCCTTGGATAATTTGCGGTGTTTTCGCCGTAGTCATTATTATACTCGCAATCAAAATCCATATGATGCAAAAGAGTATGGACGAGATATGCTCGTGCCTTTCGGAGCATCTTTCCTCTGACACAAATCAGCTTATCACGGTTTCGTCAAGTGATAAACACGTGCGGTACCTTGCAAGTGAAATTGCAAAGCAGCTTGCCGAGCTTCGCCGTCAGCGCAGGCAGTACATAAGCGGAGATCGGGAGCTAAAAGAAGCGGTCACCAATATCTCTCACGATTTGCGAACACCGCTTACGGCAGTATGCGGCTACCTTGAACTGCTTGAAGCTGAAGAAATGACGGATAACACAAAACGGTACGTAGAGCAGATTTCAAACCGCACCGAAGCCCTCAAATCTCTTACTGAGGAGCTTTTCAGATATTCGGTGATCTCGTCGGTATCTGATTTGAGCTACGAAAACGTCAATGTGGGCAGAGTGCTTGAAGATACGCTTATTTCCTTTTACGGAGCATTTGAGCAGAAGAACATCTCGCCGAATATTATGCTTCCCGATAGCGCAATTGCTCGTTCTCTTGACAAATCGGCTTTATCGCGTATTTTTGGCAATATCGTAAGTAACGCGGTTAAGTATAGCGACGGAGATTTTGCGGTAGCAATGACAGAATCGGGAGAGATTACGTTCTCAAACACGGCATCTGAGCTTTCATCGGTTGACGTTGGCAAACTCTTTGACCGCTTTTACACCGTGGATTCCGCGAGGAAATCAACGGGGCTTGGTCTGTCGATTGCAAAGCTGCTGACCGAGCGAATGGGCGGTAATATCTCCGCTGATTATAAAGGAAATATGTTGTCAATTACATTATCGTTTGAATAAAAACATCGCCGAGAGTAACCGTTTGGTTGCTCTCGGAGGCATCATACGCAGCAGTACCCATTATATTTGCAATAAATAAAAAACACTTTTCCAAAATCTATTGATTTTTAGCCCAAAGTATGATATAATATATTTTAATAGCAACGACGAGAAAGAGTAAGCATTTGAAGCTTTTCAGAGAATCCCATCATCTTCGGATGTGCTGTGAATGGGTAAAGCAAATCTTGCCGAACATGGTCTCCGAGCTGCGTACCGAGTCTTTATGGTTAGGCTACGCCGGGATCGCCCGTAACAGCGATAGAGTTTCGATAGATCATTTCCTGTCCGAACTTGATAAGGCTTGTTGTCGTGAGAAACAAGTGAATTAGGGTGGTAACACGTGAGTTTTTCGCTCTCGTCCCTTGTACTATGTGTATGGGGGTGAGAGCGTTTTTTATTTTGCAGTTTTTCTGCACAACAATTAAGTGTTACAACTATTAAAAGAAATGAGGTATGAATTATGGAAAACATTATTGTAGGTGGAGCATGGCCATACGCTAATGGTTCTCTCCACATTGGGCACATAGCTGCCCTACTTCCGGGTGATGTTCTGGCCCGTTATTTCAGAGCAAAAGGAAAACGTGTATTCTATGTATCCGGCAGTGATTGTCATGGTACACCGATTACTATCAGAGCAAAGCAGGAGAACTCTACACCCGATGTAATCAGCGAGCATTATCACAAAGAATTTTGTGAGGTATTCGAAAAGCTTGGATTCTCATACGATCTCTATACCAAAACATCAGCCCCCAAGCATAAGGAGTTTGTTTCGGAATTTCACAAGAAGTTATATAGCAGTAACTATATAGAGGAAAGGACAGTAAAGCAAGCTTTCTGCCCCACGTGTAACAAGGTACTCACAGATAGATTAGTCGTAGGAACTTGTCCGGCGTGCGGTTCTGCAACTCGTGGAGATCAGTGTGATTCCTGCGGAGAAGTATTAGAGGTAGATACCGTTATCGACGCAAAATGCGCTGATTGCGGAACGCCACTGTCATTTGGTGAAACAACTCAATTGTTTTTGCAAATCTCAAAACTGAAAAATGAACTATGTGATTTCCTCGATGCTCATCCATATTGGCGCAAAAACGCTATCGCATTTACAAAGAGGTATATTGACGAAGGACTCCGAGATCGTGCTATTACGCGCGATCTGGATTGGGGTATCGATGTTCCAAAAGCCGGATATGAGGATAAGAAAATTTATATTTGGGCAGAAAATGTTTTGGGATATTTGTCCGCAACATCTGTTCTGTGCGAAGAAAGAGGAATTGATTTCAAAGACGCATATGGAGCAGAAAGCCGGCACTACTATGTGCACGGCAAGGACAATATACCGTTCCATACGATTATTTTGCCTTCACTTTTGTTAGCTCACGGAGGCGGATTACGTTTGCCGGATGACATTATCTCAAGCGAATATATTACACTTGAGGGGAGAAAAATCTCTACAAGCCAAAATTGGGCTGTGTGGGCGAAGGACATTGCCAAAGAATACAACCCCGATGCTATAAGATATTTTTTTATTGCCAACGGCCCCGAAAAAAGAGATACGGATTTCTCTTGGAGAGAATTCAAAAAGCAAAACAACTCTGAGCTGGTAGGTGCGTGGGGAAACTTTGTAAACCGTACACTTGCGTTTGCAGTAAAATATCTCAATAGCGAGATTTCCGCTGTTACAGTAGATAACGATATCGTTGAACGAGTAAAACTGCTATATGACTCTGTTGGATCAAAAATTGAGAAAGGTGCTTTCAAAGAGGCTCTCGAAGATATTTTTGAAAGTATTCATTTCGGCAACACGTATTACGATGCAAATCAGCCTTGGAAAACACGGGTGGATAACATCGATGAGTGCAAATCAACTATTGCTGTATGCACTTATTTAATTGCAAACATTGCAAATCTATTACACCCGTTTTTGCCATTTTCATCGCAGAAAGTATCCGAGTGGCTGGGCACTACACTGAAATGGGAAGAACAGCCTGTTTCTGTTCAAAGAATTCCTTCGGATATTTCCATACTGTTCTCAAAAGTTGAATAATCTTTTTAGATTTTATTTTCAAGCAAGTGGTAAATCAACAACACCGCCGAGAGTAACCGTTTGGTCGCTCTCGGCGGTGTTCTTGTAGATTAATTCACAAATTTATGATATAATTTACGAGGTATAGTGAAACTATACTTTGCCTGCCTATATGGGTTCTTTAACTCACGTTATAAATATTGTATAATTAACATGGAATAATAAATTCTTGGAGGATAGTATGTCTATAGGTTCAACAATTAAACAATTACGAATTGCAAGAAAAATAACACAGGAGCAACTTGCTTCTAATCTTGGAATCACCTCCAAGGCTGTTTCTCAATGGGAATGTGATAGGACTTCTCCCGATATTTCTCAAATCCCCGCTTTGTGTAATTTCTTTCAAATATCCGCTGATCAGCTATTGAATATTAACCTGCCAAAATTCGAAGAAGAAAAGCAGGATATTCTGCACAGATATTATGATCTGTCAAGGAAAGGGTATCTAAAGGAAGGCTGGCAACTGTTGCAAG
>CALAXC010000337.1 GCA_937894775.1 uncultured Clostridia bacterium | reverse complement strand
AATAATTTTTCTATGCTTTATTTCTGCACGTGGTGCATACAATAATAAATATATATAAAATAATAACTAAAAAGAAAAATAATAAAAAGAAAAAGAATGAACATTTTTTTTGAATGTTTAAATTCTCCAACAAACAACACCGCCCGCTCCTTTATTTTTTTGAAAAAAAATAATATTTTACAGAAAAGACTTGGAATATTCGTTTTTTATATATACTTTTGTCGGCATAATTAAAACTTTAAAGTTATGAAAAAAATCTTATTTTTTGCAATCTCCATTCTAATGTTTGGAATTGCATGTTCGCAAGTCTTTATTGACAGTACAGATACTACGCGTCTTACATTAGTATCAGGTGGTAATAGAGATTTAGTTGCCTATACACAGAAAACTTTGTTTTGGGAGAAAAATCAACATATAGTTTTATCAAAAAACATTGAAGGAAATAGTATGTTTACTTTAATAAAAGATAATAACGTTGAGTTAGCAGAAAATATAACTCTTGATAGTTATTTTAATGTAAGCGATTTTGATATTGAAGGTTCTACATTATATTTTTGCGGTAACGTTAGAAACGGAATTTCAACAGAAGCGTTTATTGCATACGCAGACATTAACCATCTATTTTTCCCCTCAAATGTTATCTCTCTTATTCCTTTGAATATTAAGTACACTTTAATAAATAACATATATCAAGATAGTATTTTTTCAATAGATCGGATAGAAGTTTTTAAAAATGCAACAAATACAGTTGTTGCTGGTATTGGCAAAATGTACTATGGAAAACCCCCATATACGAAAATAGTTTTTGATCCCCTTGGTACATATCAGATGCTTGTTAATCCAAATGAATATTATTTAGATTTTTTTATGCTTTATACAATAACAGAAGATTCTGTTATAACTAATTCATATAATGTTGCATTAGGAGATTCACCTACTTACGCAACAGCAAATGATTTTGAAATGTTTTATGTTGCAAATGACACAATAAATAATTGTTATTATAATAAATTTGCAGATATCACTGAAACAAAAAATAAAATAAAAGTTGATTTTGAGAGAACTTCTTTCAAAGAACGCTTTAAAGCAAAATTCTTGACCTTAACATTTCTTAAGAAGGTTTTATGGGCGCTTATAAGATACGTTCTTCTTATAGGTATCGCGTATATAGTTCTTTTCCCATTCTTCTCTAAGTTGTCTGAGTCGATAATGTCGTACAAGGACTTCGATGACACTATGGTAAACCTTATACCCAAGAATTTTTCAATCGACATCTATAAGGCTATATTTACAGAGCAAGAGTATATGAGAGCATTTGGAAATACATTCCTGCTTTCATTCTCAACAGCGATAATACAGACCTTTATCTGTAGCTTTATTGCTTACGGATTTGCAAAATTCAAATTCAAAGGAAATAAGCTTTTCTTCGCTCTTGTTATACTTACGATGATAATTCCTCACCGTACTTTGGCGAGTGCTATGCGTGTATCCTTTGCGAATTTTGACATACTTGGAATTTTCAGATTCTTTAGCGGCGGAGGAATTTCGATATTCGGATTTGAATATAACAACGATTTTCTTTCCTCGATAAATTTCCTGAACGGTATTGATCCTAAGTTGTTCAAGCCGAGCGGAGTCGATCTGCTTAACAGCTATTGGCCGTTTATGATACTTTCGGTATTCGGTCTTGCTTTTAAGAACGGACTTTACATATTCTTGTTGCGTCAGTTCTTTATGGGAGTTCCCGATGAACTTGAGGAGTCGGCATATATCGACGGCTCGGGAGTGTTCCGTACCTTCTTTACGATAATTCTTCCGATCTCGATTCCTATGATGATAACGGTATTCTTGTTTGCATTCTCTTGGTGTTGGACAGATATCTTCTATGCAAGCTCTTCGATGTTCTTCCCGGATTCTTCGACAGCTCCGTATCTGTTGACGACGGAGATAGGCAAAAAAGTTCCTGCATCCTTGTTAGTTGTTGATGTAAGTTCAAAGACTGCCTGGGAATCTGCCGTCAAGAGTACAGGCGGTCTTATGATCATCGCTCCTCTCGTAGTAATGTACCTCTTCTGCCAGAAATACCTTGTACAGGGTATCGAGCGTTCGGGTCTTACTGCAGATTAATAAAAATAAACGCTTAGTTATCTAAGTTAAAAAATACAGAGTATCGCAAATTTTGTGATGCTCTGTATTTTTTGTTTGTCAACTATTGAAAAAGAAGGCGTTTTGTGATAAAATATATGTGTATATCATTATAAAAAGGAAATGAAGAATGGATACTAAATATTCGGAAAAGCAAACAACGAGCGCGCCGATCAAAAATAAAATATCTGATCCGGTAAGATTGCCCGGAAAAAAATATTTTGCGGTTCTTGTGATCACCGTAATATTGCTTTTGGCATTTACCGTTTCTTTCTTTGCTGTATTCAGTATGCCCGGGCAGGGGTTACCTTATAAGCCGCAATCAAGTTCGGGTGATAAAGAATTTTCGGGCGGAAACAGTAATTCTCAGGGCGGAAATAATAGTTCCGGATCAGTCATAGGCGGTGGCTTGAGTGTCGGGGGAAATGCTCCCGGAAAAACAATGGCAAAGAGATCGAGCTATAAGATATCCACAGCTCAAAACGTAAAATATATGACCGATTCTATAAGAGCGGATCAGGCTATACTTGTTGATCTTGACAGTTACACTTCGATTGCCGAAAAGGGAGCGGATACAAAAATTTATCCCGCGTCAATGACAAAAGTAATGTCTATGTTAGTTGCGTGTGAAAGACTCAAGAGCCTGAAAACCAAGCTTACCGTTACAAAGGATATATCGGATTACGCATATAGAATGGGTGGATCACAGTTTGGCGTTAAGGTGGGCGACGAGCTCACTACGCAGGATCTGCTGTATCTTACCTCTTATTATTCAGATACAGTTGCGGTTATAATGCTTGCTAATCATATTGCGGGCAGCGAGGAAAAATTTGTTGATATGATGAATGAAAAGGCGAAGGCTTTGAAGCTTTCAAATACAAATTTTGATAACTGTACGGGATTACATAGCTCAGATAATTACACGACTTGCCGTGAAATGGCTGTTATAATGGCTTATGCGCTTGAAAATCCGCTTTGCAAGGAGCTACTTACAAGCACTGCGGCTTATAAACTTAAAACAAACAGTAATACTTATACGTTGTGGGGTCCGTCCTGGTACCGTGACAGACTTTCATCTAAGCCTAATTTGGAAACAGTAAAGGTTTCGGGCGGAAAAACGGGTTATATAGATGAATCGGGATATTGTCTGGTTTCTTATGCGGTAGGAAAGAGTAGCGGTAAAAAGTATGTTCAGGTCGTAGTAGGAGAGAAAAGCCCGGGATCTGATGCAAAATACATTTATAATAATTATGTAAATTAAAAGAGAGGTAAAGACCTTATGAAATATAAAATTCAGGATTATCCGCATATTAAGGAAATGGTCGATAAAATGAGTATAGATGATCTCTTGCGTGTGGTTATTTGTCCCGATATAAGGGCTAATACCGAGCTTGAGCATCGTACGGGCTCTGTGTTTATACATCCTACTTCTGCGGAAGAGGCTAATATGGCTTCTCAAAGAATAAATTCCGATGCCTCAGATCCTACACTTATAGTTTCGGATATGGAAGATGGCGCGGGCTTTGCTATAAGAGGTGCTACGAAGTTTCCTTCTATGCGTGCCATAAGACTTTCGGGAAAGAGCGAATATGCTTATGAGATAGGCGCGATTGCGGCAAAGGAAGCTATGAATGCGGGGTATCATTGGACTTTCGGTCCTTGCGTTGATATTCTCGGAAATTTGTATAATCCCCCTACAGCAAACAGATCGGCGGGGAATACCGCTGACGAAGTGATCGAATATTGCGGCGCATATATGGCGGGACTTCAGGATACAGGTCTTATAGCGACGCTTAAACATTTTCCGGGTGACGGATATTCGGACGACGATCAGCATGTTACAGTTACAAATAATCCACTGTCTAAGGAAGAGTGGGATGCAAGCTTGGGACGTGTTTATTCAACTCTTATCGAAAAGGGTGCGATGGCTATAATGCCCGGACATATATCGCTTGCTGCGTATGATGAACCCGACGAAAACGGAGTCTATCCGCCTGCATCGGTGTCTAAACGTCTTTTGGGCGATCTTCTCAGAGGAAAGCTTGGATTTGAAGGAATAATTGTATCTGACGCTACTAATATGAGTGGATTTTGCGGATATATGAATCTTTATAAAGCATCTTGCGCTTTTCTTGAGGCGGGCGGCGATTGCCTGTTATTTATGCACGAAAGCGACTATTTCTTCTCGGAAATGAAGAAGAATATAGAAGAAGGATATCTTTCGCTTGAAACACTCAAAAACAGAGCATACAGAATGAAATGCTTTGCTTATGAGTATTTCCAGAAGCATCCCGTGGGCAAAAAATATGACGTCGACAGAGATGCTTCAAATGCACTTTCAAAAATAGTTACCGAAAGTGCTGTTCGTGTCAACCGTGACAGAGCGGGACTCTTGCCTTTTGAAATAACAAAGGATACACGTATAGCTCACGTAAGAATAGCAAATTCTTGGTCGGGCGATTACGGAATGCCCGAAAATCTTGCAAAAGCACTTGCGGAATTTGCGGGAAAGGTTGACGAGTATAACGATCCGGGCCCAAATAAGCTATTGGAAATAGCTAAGAGCAAGGATTACGATCTTATGATATGCTCGATATTTGAAGGACCCGCGTGGGGTATCAACACGCCTAAGCTTGCGGGCCCTGCGGCAAGAAATATGATGTCGGGGTGGATGAAGTATGATACACCGGTCATCTTTATAACCTATAACAGTCCTGCTTTTGCAAAGACTTATTTGCCTATTGCGGATACCGTTATAGAAACACACGGACATACAAGATATACCCTTGATGCGGTAGTCAATTTGATAGTTAAAAAGTAAAAAAATACAAATGCGGCGGTCTGCTATTGGGCATATCGCCGTATTTATATTGAAAAGCGTGAATAATTATTCGTATATTCATTAAATATGCACCGTTTATGAAAAATGCTTGACTTTTTATTCAGAAAGTAGTATAATAATTAGGTATGAAAATAAATAAATAAAAAAGGAGAATTTTTATGAAAAAAATTATTAGTTTGGCACTTGTTGCAGTAATGCTTCTTGTAAGTCTTTTTACGTTTGCATCTTGCGGCGAGGATACTATCATCGTTCAGACAAACGCATTTTTTGCACCTTTCGAATATTATGAGGGTGACAAAATCGTAGGAGTTGACGTTGAAATCATGTCAAAGGTTGGCGAAAAGCTTGGTAAAAAGATACAGTTTGATAACGTATCATTCTCAGCTATTATCGATAACGTAAAAGATGGAAAGGTTTGTGACGCAGGCGCTGCGGGTATTACAATTACCGATTCCAGAAAAGAAAAGGTAGATTTTTCTACACCTTATTACACATCTGTTCAGTATGTAATTATTCCTACTAATTCAACTCTTGCAACAAAAAAGGGAGCTGACAATTCAGAGTATATGGTTTGGGAAGCTCTTGCAGGCAAGAAAATAGGCGTTCAGATGGATACAACGGGTTACATTTATACTGATGGTGAGATAAATGCAACCGAGGCCGATGAAAACTATGGTTACGACGGAGTTCTTTACGGAACTAATACTACATGCACACCCTTTAGCACAGCTCAGCTTGCTGCAGATGCTATTACAGCTAATCAGATAGATGCGGTAATCATTGACGAACTTCCTGCTCAGTTTATTGTATCTAAGAATAGCAACTTCAAGTGTGTTCCTCTCTACTATTCCGGAGCTACAGACGCTGAGGATGCGCCTGTAATGGAGCAATATGCAATTTGCGTAACAAAGGGCAATACAGAGCTTCTTAATGCTATTAACAGCGTTCTTGAAGAGCTTATGGTTAAGGATGAAAATGGTGTTACAGCTATTGAAAAGATGGTTATGAAGCACATGGGTATGGATAAATAATTTCGAAAAGAGTTTTAAATAAGTATAGCTTTTTCGATATATTTGACATAAAGGATAGAGAATAATGAACTTTTTCGAACAATTAGTTACGCTTTTTTCAACACCGCGATATTGGAAAATGCTTTTTAGCGGCTTAGGCACAACACTTATGATTTCTGTATTTGCCGCGATTATCGGACTTGTTTTGGGAACATTGGTTGCAATGGTTTCTATATCTAAAAAATCCAAGATAATGGCAGTACCTAAGTTTTTGTGTAATGTTTATGTTACAATAATTCGCGGAACGCCAATGGCTTTACAGTTATTTATTATGGTGTTCATTATATTTGCGATAAGAGGCTTCCCGCGTGAGCTTACAGCGATTATAGCTTTTGGTATTAACTCCGGAGCATATGTTGCCGAGAATATTCGAGCAGGTATTTTGTCGGTTGATATAGGACAAACAGAAGCTTGCCGAGCACTCGGACTTAATCAACGAATTACTATGATGAAGGTAGTTATTCCACAGGCAATTAAAAACGTAATTCCTGCGATTGGTAATGAGCTTGTAGCTCTTATTAAGGAAACGTCTATTGTGTATATGTTTGGTATTTATGACTTAACAATGGTTGCAACTATAATCGGCGGTGGTAATGAGATGTCAAGCTATTTGATACCTATGTGCGTGGTAGCTCTATTTTATCTCGCAATTGTATACTTACTTACATTCTGCATTAGTCTTATAGAAAAGAGGTTGAGAGCAAGTGATAAGCGTTAAGAACATATATAAAAATTTTGGTGAGCTTAAGGTATTAAAGGGCGTATCAACCGAAATAAATAAGGGTGAAAAGGTGGTTATCATCGGACCTTCGGGAAGCGGAAAATCAACTTTGCTTCGTTGCATGAATTTGCTTGAAGAGCCTGATTATGGTGAGGTTTGGATTGAGGATGAAATGTTGACTCCTATCGATCCATATCTTCATATTGACTTATTAAAGCTTTCAAAAACATACAGTTCGTTGTCCTCTAATGGTATGAGCGAGGACGAGGCAATAGCGGAGATTATTGACAAAAAGCTTATTAAGAAAAATGAGGGAAAGGCTTATAAAGCGGCTTTAAAGCAGTTTGAGGCGCAATATAAAATTGAAATAAACCTTGCTCGTCAAAAGATGGGTATGGTATTCCAGCACTTCAATCTTTTTAATAATCTTACAGTTCTTCAAAATCTTATTCTTGCTCCCGTTCAGTTAAAGCTTAAAACTCAGGCTGAGGCAGAGGAAAAAGCGCTTGCGCTTCTTGACCGAATAGGACTTATCGATAAAAAGGACGAGTATCCTTCAAAGCTTTCGGGCGGACAGAAGCAGAGAGTTGCTATTATTCGCGCTCTTGCTATGGATCCAAAGGTGATGCTTTTTGACGAGCCTACATCAGCACTTGATCCTGAAATGGTAGGAGAGGTGCTTGATCTTATGAAGGACCTTGCAAAAGAGGGAATGACTATGGTAGTCGTTACGCACGAAATGGGATTTGCCCGTGAGGTAGCTGACAGAGTTCTCTTTGTAAACGAGGGCGTTATCGCAGAAGAAGCGCCACCGAGAGAATTTTTTGAAAATCCTCGGCATCCAAGATTAGTTCAGTTTTTGCAGAAGGTATTATAAAGAAAATAGGGGCTGCGTCATTTAGCGCAGAACAAAACCACACGAAATAAAATTAAATAAAAAACAGCTTAAACCGTGAAAACAAGCATGGTTTAAGCTGTTTTTTGTAGGAATTTTCG
>CALAXC010000336.1 GCA_937894775.1 uncultured Clostridia bacterium | reverse complement strand
CGACAATAATCATACCAACAGAAAAGAAAAAGGCGGCATGATCTCTCACACCGCCCTTTGTGCTGTCGGTTCAGTTGTCCTCGGTCAGACTTTCGAGCATGAGTTTTGCTCCGAGTCTGAATGCATAGGTAAATATGGCTGCTTCCGCATGACTTGCGTACTCGCTCCAACAGTCATCGAACTTCTCGAAGATTCCCTTCTGTTCATCGTTCAAGGTTTTGAGCAGATCGTCGTGATGCCGTGCTATGTACTCCATTAGCTGCTTCATTTCCGGGGAGTTGTTACGGCTGTCGGTCTGCGGAGCAATGTTTCCGTGCCATAGCTCATTTATCACGTTCATACGTATACCACCTTCCGCAAAACGATTTCTTCCGCGCTCGCCTTGATATTGTTCATCTCGGCAACCCAACGGAGCATATCGCGAGCTTTCAAATTTTCGTCAATACCTCTTTCATCAGCAAAGCGGGAGATAATGCTTTCCATCATCGTTTTCGCTTCAGCATCGATCTCATAAAGCCGCTGATTGAGTACACCTTCCGAGAGAAGATTGGTGTAACGCCCTTTGCGATGCGCTTTGAGATATTCGAGGTGCAATCTCCCGTACTTGCCAACCTCCTTCTGTTCGGGGAGTTCAAGCAAGGGATAATATTGCTCACCTCTGAGTTCGTAGGTAATTCCGTTTTGTTCAATGTACTTTTCCATATATTGCACCGTCCTTTCCTTTGGTGCTTTAAGTGTACTACAAAGGCGAAAATACTGCAAATGTACCGATTAAAAAATACGAGAAACGTCCTAAAACGCTCTCGTATTTTTTCTTTTAGATATTTAATTTTACGCGGCTCACGCCGTTGCTCACCTCACGCGAAAGAATTTCTACGGGGATTTTGCTTAGCCACTTTTTGCTGAAATTCGTATTGCCGTAATAGCAATCGAAATTGGCAATCGGAAGGACAATCCAATCGGTGTCGGTCGGCTTGTTTGCTTCGCAATAGGCAATCACGTCGCATACGACCTCAAATGGAACACCGCCGAGATCAAGCACGCTTATAGCGTTTTCTTTTTCGAGAGGTAAAATATATTTCTCGGTTCGTAGTGCGCCAAGCTCCAAGGCATCGGCAAGTATATCGTCTAAACGCAACGCCCACGCCGCTTTCGTATTGAGCGCAAAGATCGGCACTTGTAGCTGCCGCACCTTCTTTTTCCACTCGGTCTTGAAACCTTTTGAAATAAGAGCCACGGTCGTTTTCGCCTTTTCACTTACGGCATCGGGGTTCTTTTTTACAAACTTCACGATATTCTGAACGTGGCGGTAATACCATCCTTCACCCTTGGCATTTACAAGCTCGGGAAAGTCCGAGGCCAACGTGCCGAAATTGGTAAACGGCTCGTCCTCATTTTTATCGGGAATACTGCACCAAGCACAGAGAGCCTTCCTCGCATATTCCACGCGCTCGTAAGGATTACCCCCGCGTAAGCTGCCGTCTTGATCGTGGAACAAATAGCCTCGTGCGATTATCGTCAGTATTCTGCCGAAGCCTTCAAAGTCGGTGATGGTCTTGAAAGTGAACCTGCCAAGATAGGAGAGGTCGTGCTTACTTGCGGCAGAATAGGTTGGCTTCTTGATATATGCTTGAAATTCTAACCATTCATTCGTCATTTCCATAACCTCCATTTCTTCTTTTTTGGTTCTTCCACCATAAAGACGTGGCTTCGGTCGAGAGTCAGGTCAAGTACGGTAGCTGGTAACACCTCCAAAGCGAACTGTCGCTTACCGAGCGCAACCGCGCATTTTACAACCTCATCGAAATCAAGCGCACCACGCCTGCTCGGTGGGCAAATAACGTTGATGCAGTTGCGGATAATCTGCGCTTTGTAATCGTCGGCGCGTTCTATACCCGAAAGCATTGTTTGCAGATCTGCACTATCGCCCTTTTGCTTGGCTATATTTGTCTTTATCCCTTTGTTGCGGTGCATATCGTCAAGATCGCAAATAATATCTCCGACGATGCGATAACCGCCGTGGCTAAAATCACAGAGAACGTCCAAATAGTCGGATAATCCCATCACATCCGTAAGTCCGTAAAGCAAATGCTGTCGTTCTTCCGGAGGAGTAAGATGCCAACGGGTATCCTCCAAGCCGTGCCGCGCTTTGCGGACTTTTTGAGGCGACATATTCTCAAATAAAGAGTAAAGCTCATCCACGGAATAGTCGTTTTCTTGCCCGCGAGCGTAAAGAATACGATAAATATCGCCCTTGCGCTTCATTTCAGACGGAATATGATTGATATAGCGAATACGTTGTAAAGCGGTTTCGTAGTCGCGGATAATAGATGCCACGCGATCAAGCGTATTTTTATCAAGCCGTTCTTTCCAATCGGGATATTGCGCAAAGGTAAACAAACACTCGTCACTTACGGGAGAGGTTTTAACCTTTTCGGTTTTATGCTCCAACATATATGCAAAATAAGGGAGCTTTTCAAGGTTGGAGCTGACGGAGTTCCAATCCACGCTCTCAAAATACTTTTTGAGTCGCGCGTTTTTTGTCGGCTCGTACCACTTGTGCGCCTCGTCACTCTTGGCAATCGTTTTGTAGCGCAAGAAGATACTGCGTCGCGCTCGTTTGTTTTCGATATACTCGGAGAGATCGGGCTTGATGCCGCTTTTAGCGGAGTCAATTTCAAGTCCCGTGAGGATAGCAAGGGTTTCCACGTCTTGGTTGTAATGCACCTTGTCCTCGCTTGTGGTATTTTCATCGTAGGCGAGCACACCACGGTTGAGGGCGGCGTTACTGATCCGACCGACACGGGAGGAAAAGGTGTTCTTTACCGTGACAAATCGGGCATACCAATCGTTCGCATTCGAAATCAGCGGCTCTGCGGTAGGTATTTTCAAAAGCGGTAGCTCGATACTGCTACGAATAACGCATTGGTTGATCAGCGGATCGGCAATAGTTTTGACCATATCACCGTCGAAGTCCGCGCCGCCAAGCCGTTCGGGAATGAGCGAACGGGAGTCTACCATTATTACGTAGCCGAGATGTGAAAAGTATTTCTCCCGCAACGCGCCCGGCTTCATCGGCTTCACAAGGGCTTCTTCGTTTCTTGCAATATGAGGACTTCGGAGTACGGTATAAAATTCGTTTTCGGCATAGTGCGGTAGCGGAGCGTATATCTCGTTTCCGGTTATAAATTCTTCCTCAAGGCGGCGGTAAATATCGTCACCTTTTTCTTTTAGGGAGTCTTTTGCTATAATCGCGATTAAACGCAAAAGGTCGTCGGAGAGATAGCGGTTATCTCCCATGACCAAGAGCTTTCCCACCGCATACTTGGATAGGATATTTTCGGCGCGGTCTGACAGCTCTTTTGCAAATATCGGCTCGTCGATAAACATTCCGTTCTTGACAATCAGCTCCGCGCGGTACTGTCTTCGCTCGGTTGTTATCTCTACGTCCTGCCATTCGTCAAGAAAGTATTTGCGGCGCGCGCCGTTGTCGGCAACAAGGCGGTAATAGGCGACCTCGGTGGTCTTCGTAATCCAATTACGGCTATCGTACTCGGGAGAGTCGTACCACCCAAGCGGAAGATTTTTCGGGCGAAATTCCTCATCGGTGATAGAGAGGGTGTTCAAGAACTGATAGTTTAACTCGGTCGTTTCCTGCACGCCGAGCTTGTCTTTGCCCGACACGTAGAGCGCGTGACCGTACCTTGCGCAACGGTCAAGGTATTCTTTCCAAGTGAGATTGTTGTTTTCCATCCACTTGCGACCTTTGAACATACTGTCGGTCAAGATGATATCCACGTCGGCGGGATCGTGGTGCTCGCCCCACATATCTACGATATACGGAACGCCAAGTTCGTTGAACAATCCCGCGAAATCGACCTTATGCACAACGCCTTTGATATAAGGCATACGAATCTGAAAGGAATTATGCTCACGCTCAAGTGCTTCGGCGAGGTGCGGTGAAATAAAGCCCTCGCCATCAAACTCGGTAATCGTAATATCCGTCGTTTTCTCTACACGGGAGTATTTGCGCATTGGGTTGTCCGTTCCGTCATCCTCCACCGTGATGACGTTTACGTTCTCAATGGTGGATTGCGGATTTTTTATAACGATGATCTTCTTATCCGAAAGAATACTCGTATTGTTATATCTCGCTCCGCTTGTGAAAAGCAGCGCATTGTAGGCGTAGAGCTTACTGAGCTGACAATCACCGATATTCATACCGAGCATCATACGCTCCCGAAGTGGCTCGTACACGTCGGCACGAACGAAGGCGAGGCGGTTCTCGCGGCTCATTGAAGCTGAGCGTTCGAATGCAATATATCTATCGTTCAAGCTGCCAAAATTGATTCTGATACCTTCGGGGCGGAACATATACTCGGCAATCCTCTGATGCTCCAACACTCTGCCCACGGGCTTGCGGTCAAAGATACCCGAGAAGTCGATATACACGAATACATCGCTCAGCGCATCGGACAAAACCGAATTATCGGGGTTCTTTCCCAAAACAAGCATTGCTTGATAGAAGATCGGGCAATCGTCCTGCAAGGTTCTTTCCACCAAATATTCCTTTGAGGGATCGGTGGTGTCAAAATAAAAGCTATAACCGTCACCCGTCTGTCGCGCTGAAG
>CALAXC010000335.1 GCA_937894775.1 uncultured Clostridia bacterium | reverse complement strand
TTTGTGCGAACATTGTGCGCTGATTGTTAGATTGCCTGTCGGCTCAGCCGACTTTCTAAAAACGCTAAAAAACTTCGATTTGCCTACCTATTTTGACAAAATCTGCGTATGTTTAATGTTATAATATCTCTTGAAATACAATGTTTCACGTGAAACATTACATATTTGGAGGTAAAAATGGGTTTTAAATGGCTTAAAAGCTTTGACGGATTTAAAAACGTTACTTATGAAGAGCAAAATATAATTGAAAAATGTACTGTATATCACATCCCCTGCGATAGGATCAGGGCGAATTCGGTTCGCTCTCGCTGCGATTTTGATGAAGATAAGCTGCTTTTATTGGCGTATTCTATTCGTAAATACGGTATACTCGAACCGCTTTGCGTCAGAATGACCGGTGCTGAAGACAGTTATGACTATGAGATAATATTTGGCGAGCGCAGATTAAGAGCTGCCAAGCTTCTCGGATTTTGTTCTGTTCCGTGCATAATTATTGATGTTACCGATAAAATATCTGCTGAAATGTCGGTAACTGAAAATGTTTTGCGCACGAATCTTAATTATTTTGAGATCGCAGTGGCTCTAAAACGCATTACCGAGCTTGGCGAGGAGTCTTTTGAGGATATAGCTGAAAGACTCACTATGACTCAAAAAGATCTGATAGGCAAAATAAAGCTTCTTGATCTTGATTTTAAAGAGCGTCAAGCGCTTATCGAAAACGGAATTTGCGAAGAAATTGCTATAGAAATTGCGCGTATTGAAGATAAAGATATCAGAGCCAAAGCGATAGAACGCATTATAAGCGAAAATCTTGATACTAACGATTCCAAAAAGGTTCTATTCAAGCTCTGCGAAGAAGATATCTCGCAAAAGAAGAATATTTCCCGCGATGTCAGTTCTGCAATATCGGGTATTGCAAAACGCGTGGATTTTATTAACCGTCACCGTAAAAAGGCTGATATGCAGATAATAGATCACGGAGAATCTATTTATATCCGCATCGATATCAAAAAGTGAATGTTTCACGTGAAACATTCACTTTTTCAAGCTTACCGTCGAATATATGTTTCACGTGAAACAATTTTAAAAAAATATGTAAAAAACCTTGAAAACTCTATTGCAATTCAATTTCGTTTATGATATAATATTTAGTGTAATTTTTAGTTGAATTTGCGCGGTTTTGGCGCATTTTTCAGGATTTTAAGATTTTTTAATTATTTTGTATCGAAAGGACTTTTCAAATGGGAAAAATAATTGCTTTTGCTAACCAGAAAGGCGGAGTCGGAAAGACTACCTCCTGCGTAAATATTGCTGCTTCGTTGGGATTGCTCGGTCATAAGGTTCTTATTATCGACCTCGATCCTCAGGGTAACACCACCAGCGGAGTCGGAATTTCAAAGAAGACACTCAAAGCTTCTACAAAGGATCTTCTTACAGGCTCGATGCCCGTAAGTGAGATAATCATCAAGACTGAATATGAAAATCTTGATGTTATACCCACAAACACTGCTCTTGCAGGCGCTGAATTCGATCTTTTTGATTTTGATGACAGTGAATTCCGTATAAAGAACGGTCTTGCAGAGATTAAGGATAATTACGATTATATTCTTATCGACTGTCCTCCTTCTCTTAATATGCTCACAATAAACGCATTTGCTGCAAGTGACGGTGTAGTTGTTCCTATGCAGTGCGAATTCTATGCGCTCGAGGGACTTTCTCAGCTTATGATAACTATTAACCGTATTAAGAGAATGTACAATCCCGATCTTTCGATCACGGGAATTCTTATAACTATGTATAACGGACGTTTGCTTCTTTCTATGCAGGTTATTTCCGAGCTTCAGAAGCATTATGAGGATAAACTCTTCAATACTAAGATCTCAAGAAACGTAAAGCTTACCGAAGCACCCGGCTTTGGCAAGCCTGCATATTATCACGATAAGAGCTCTAAGGGTGCTAAGGAATATATCGAGGTAGCTAAGGAGCTTACCGCAAGAATTTGATTTTTCTCTAATTTTTATTAATTTTTAGTTGATCTGATCAAATAAAAGATATTCAGGAGGAAATTATGGCTAATAAAAAAGCAGGCGGGCTTGGCAGAGGACTTGGCGAGCTCCTTGACGATAATACTCCCGATATGCGCGAGGGCAGAGCTAAGGCTACTGTTAAAAATGAGGGTGACACCATTAAAATTATCCCCGCAGGATCGGCGCAGACCACAACTAAGGCTCTTTTTGAAACTCCGAAAAAGAATAAGAGCGTAAAAGCTAATTTTAAAAAGTGAGCTTTTGCTTTGAACTATTGAGTTGTGATTTGTAAAATTATGAACAAATTATGAACAAAACCATAAAACAGTAATAAACAGTAAAGGAAGTAATGGAATGGCGAACACAAAAAAATCATCGGTTATTGGCAGAGGATTTTACGAGATCTTTGACGATAACAATATTTTTGATTCTAAAAAGGGTGCGGCTGAAATGATCCGCATTTCCTCTATCGATCCAAGACATGATCAGCCGAGAAAGACTTTTGAGCGCGAGGCTCTTGAATCCTTAGCGGATTCTATTGCCGCTTACGGCGTTCTTCAGCCTATTATTGTAAGAAAAAATTTAGATATAGAGGGTACTTATGAAATAATTGCGGGCGAGCGCCGTTGGAGAGCCGCTAAAATGGCGGGACTTTCCGAGATCCCTGCGGTTATATTTGACGGTGACGACCTTAAAGCGGCTCAGGTCGCTATGATAGAAAATATTCAGCGTGAGGATCTTAATCCCGTTGAAGAAGCACTCGGATACGGCGCTTTGATCGACCGTTTCGGTCTTACCCAGGAGCAGCTTGCAAAGCAGGTGGGAAAGAGCAGAGCGACTATAACTAATATGCTTCGCCTTCTCGATCTTCCCGAAGAGGTCTTAGAGCTTCTTCGCTCGGGCGAGCTTCAGACGGGACACGCAAGAGCGCTTTTGGGACTCGACGATGAGGCTCATATGATACTTCTTGCAAACCGTACGGTTGCTTCAAATCTTTCGGTTCGTGAGGTCGAAGCGGCTGTAAAGAGAATGAATGCTCTCGCAAACGCAGAGCCTGCGCCTCTTGAAGATCCCGCTGTTGTTCAGGTAAAGCTTCATATGAAGGAGCTTGAAAAACGCGCGATGTCTTCCTTGGGCAGAAAGGTACGCATTTCGCGTTCCTCGCGTAAAAAAGTCGTTGAGCTTACTTACGATGACGATGCCGATCTTGAGGCACTTCTTACCTCTCTTTGCGGAGACGGTATATTTGGAGAATAATTATTGATTTTACTGTGAAAGGATCTGAAAATTATGTTAGATATTAAGTATATAAAGGAAAATCCCGATGAGGTCGTTGCCAGACTTTTGAAGAAGGGGAAGAATGCAAAGGCAGAGATCGAGCAGATCATCGCGCTTGACGCACAGCGCAGAGATCTTATTGCCGAAACAGAGGCTATAAAAGCAGAGCAGAACAGAACGAACAAGCTTATTCCTCAGTATAAAAAAGAGGGACGCGACGTAAGCGAGATCTTCGCCCGTATGAAAGAGCTTTCGGCAAAAACAAAAGAGATCGATGAGCAGCTTAAGACGGTTGAAACTCAGTTCACGTCTGTTATGTTAGGACTCCCTAATCTTCCCGATGAGGACCTTTTGGCAGGAGGTAAAGAAAATAACGAGCCCCTTCGTTTCTTCGGTGAGCCTAAGGTATTTGATTTTGAGCCTAAAAATCACGTTGATATCTGTACCGATCTCGGACTTATCGACTATAAGCGCGGAGCTAAGCTTTCGGGTGCGGGATTCTGGATATATCGCGGAATGGGTGCAAGACTTGAATGGGCGCTCCTTAATTATTTCGTTGATACCCATATCGGAAACGGTTACGAGCTTGTTTTGGTTCCTCATATGCTCGGCTATGAGTGCGGACTTACAGCAGGTCAGTTCCCAAAGTTTGCTGATGACGTGTATTGGCTTGAAACCGCAGAGGACGAGCGTCGCCGCTTTATGCTTCCTACTGCTGAAACAGCGCTTGTTTCTCTCCACCGTGACGAGATACTTACAGAGGCAGATCTTCCTCGCAAATATATAAGCTATACTCCTTGCTTCCGCCGTGAAGCGGGAAGCTACCGTGCAGACGAGCGCGGAATGGTAAGAGGTCACCAGTTCAATAAGGTCGAGATGGTTCAGTACACACTCCCCGAAAAGAGTGACGAAGCTTTTGAAGAGCTTGTTGCAAATGCAGAAAATCTCGTAAAGGGACTCGGATTCCATTTCCGCACAGTTAAGCTTGCGGCAGAGGACTGCTCGGCTTCTATGGCTCGTACTTACGATATCGAAATAAATATTCCCTCGATGAACGGATATAAAGAGGTTTCGTCTGTTTCTAACGCGCGTGATTATCAGGCTCGCAGAGGAATGATGAGATTTAAGCGCGAGGCAACGGGTAAAACAGAATTTGTTCATACTCTTAACGGCTCGGGACTCGCAACAAGCCGTATATTGCCCGCTCTTGTTGAGCAGAATCAGCAGAAGGACGGATCTGTAGTTGTTCCTGAGGTCCTTCGTAAATATATCGGCATTGATGTTATTAAGAAGTGATTAGTTTGCGTTGTGGATTTGTGGGGGAAGAAAACTTCTTGAAAAAAGTTTCCTTCCCCCCCATCCCCCCATCCTTCAAAAACTTTCCTGAGGGTAAAGCTTTAGCGCACACACATAGCTCGACCAAAGAAATCGGGCACTTTGTACATCTCGCAAAGAG
>CALAXC010000334.1 GCA_937894775.1 uncultured Clostridia bacterium | reverse complement strand
CGTAAGTCGAGCCGGGGATCAATTTGTACGTGTTACCTTTCTCGGTTCTGGTGGACGTTGCTACGCCTTTTGCATCAACTTCTGCCTCATCGAGTTTGATGTCAACTTTACCAACTGTCATGGTGTTGGTAACGGCCTGGGTTTTGTCCTGCAAGTAAGCCAATGTTACTGCAACGGTACCTGTAACGAGGAGAATAGCACCCATTACAAGACATAGGGTTTTTGTGATCTTGCTTTTCATTGTTTTGTTCCTTTCATTAATATGGAAAAATTTTATGCCAAACCCCTGAATAGGGTGTGTGACCTGAATGTAAATAGCATAATACGAATAAAAAGCGGAAAGTTTTTCAATCAAAGTTATATGCTGTATATATTATGCCATCAATTGTTTGATTTGTCAAGGCTTTTTTGGCTTTTTTACAAAAAAATACATCAGTTTTTTTGATGAAGTTGTCAATTTTACTAATAACGCAGAAACTGTGGAAAATAAAGCTTTTTCAGATGTAAAGTGGAGATCTTACGGCTTGAATATCGTTAAATTTAAGTGGTTTGGGAGTAAAAAAATAGCAAAATCAACAAAATAACAAAAAGTTTACAAAAAAACAAAATTTAGCTTGACAAAGTTGTGGATGCGGTGTATAATATAGCTATTGTAGACTATGGAAAAGTGCGCCTTGTACAATTACTCGCCTTTTCGGTAGCGACTTTTAATATATAATGTACAAAAATAACAATACGGAGGGTTATGCTGTGGACAGACAAAATAATCAACAAGAACCGAACAAAACCAATACTGCTTATGCCGTAAAGCCGAAGGGGAGAGTGAGAACAAAGCTTTCTGTAGCTTTGCTTGCTTTGCTTATACTCTCGATGATATCGGCAACGTTTGCTTGGTTTACTATTTCCGAGTTTTCATCTGTTAATAATATGAATATTTCTATCGGCTCGGGAGTACAGCTCTTTATATCGGGTGAAGATCACGGTACGGACACAAGTCTTTACAGCAAAGAGCTTACTAACGAAGATATTAATGCTCAACTTGCAGACGGTGTGACTCTCGACGATTTTATTTTGTTCCCTGTTACCTCTAAAAACGGTAGGGAAATGTATACCCAAAGCGGTGATCTGAAGGCGGCTAACAACAATAGCTACTTGGAGTTTACTGCATATCTTATCAGCACCGAAAGCATGTGGGTGCACCTTACATCCGATGACACGGAAGCGGGTGCCGATAATGGTACAAAAGTTGCTACTTCCGGCACGGGCGCACGAGCAGATATTGTTAAATGCGCAAGAGTAAGCTTTACCGATACGGAAAGCGGCAAAACGGTTATTTATGAACCCGGCAAGGTGAACGGTGAGGAAGTTGCAGGACAGACGACCTTTGATCTGCCTTCTCCTATGAAGCTTTCGGATAGCACAAGGCTTTTCTATCTTGAAAAAATGACACCCAAAAAGGTTGTTATAAGAATATGGATAGATGGCGAAGATCCTGAGTGCGATGACGATGTACAGCTTTCGAATCTTCAGGTTCGTTTGAACTTTAGGGGCACGGACGAAAACAACGTTCCTGTAAATTAATGTGTAAAAACGCATTATTTCTTCAAGAGGGAGGCGAGTAACTGTTGTTTTTTAAGAAAAATAATAAAGAGGATAGTTTTACGCCTCGGGATCTTGAGGCGTTTGAACGGGATTTGGCTCTTCACGGTGCTATAAGAAACGAATCTGCAAGTTTGGTTAAAGACCAAAAACGCAAACGTAAAGCAGCGATAATCTTATTGATATTATTGATTTTGATTTTGCTGTTTTGGTGCGTTTCGTATTTTACCACGCAATACGGCGATTTAGTTATAAGTGTTGATCGAGGTCTTGCTGACTGCGGTGTTATTCTCTCTGAAACAAAGGAATTTGAAAAAACGTCGTTTGTTTTGGACGGAGGCAAAGCTGATCAAGTGTATCACTTTACATACGATTGGTTTGAATCGCTCGGTGTTATTGAAAATTTGGACAACATAGATGGCAGCCATAACGGTGAGGATTATTTCGCATATAGTTTCTATATACGCAATGATGGTGAAACCGAATTGGAATATGTTGCAAAGTTAGTTGTAACGGGTGCTGCCAAGAGCTGCGATGAAGCAGTAAGAATTATGGTTTACAAAAACGGAGAACCGACCATATACGCTAAACCGAAAATGGACACAGGTAAGCCTGAGCCGGGCACGGTTACGTTTGTGGACGAAAAAACGGTTTTTGATAACCTAAGAGAAAGCTTTGAACCTGGTGCTGTCGATAAATATACGGTAGTCGTTTGGTTTGAAGGTAATGACCCTGAATGTATTAATGATATTATGGGAGGTCACATGAGGCTCTCAATGCTGTTCGAGGCTGCTGAACTCGAAGATTGAGCTTCCCAAATATCATAAAGCATTATATCCCCTCTCCGACAGGTGTCGGAACAAAAACACCGACAGATGTCGGAACAAAATTTTTCACGGAGGAAGAAAATGAAAAAAAGCACATCTCTCAGAAAAAGCGCACTTATTACTTCTGTAATTATGCTTCTTGTTGCTGTTACAGCTCTTTCGGGTGCGACTTACGCTTGGTTCTCCAGCGAGCCTGCTGCAAGCACCAACGAAATCACCATGACCACTACTGCTATTCAGGGTCTGTATTTGGCTGAAGGCGATCTTTCGGACGTTCAGCCCAGAACTGAGTATTCCAGCTTCCTTAATTGGAAGGCTCCCAGCAATAGTTTTGCTCCTGTTTCTTGTCCTTTCCAGGGCAATGCAGACTTCTACACTACTTCTTCTAAGCTCCCCAGCGGTGCTTACGAAGCAGGTACTGCAATTGCAAAGGCAGAAGCTTTTACGTATTCCAATCCCGATAAGCAGGGTGCTTCTTATTTTGCAAGAAAGATTTGGCTCAAGGGCGATGTTCCTGCAGGCGAGACGAGAACCGTCGTAGCTGATTTCAGACAGGACGGTCAGGCTACCTACCACAGAATTGCTATCGTTGATTGCGCTACGATGGGTACTCTTGATGCTAATGATGTTATGCTTATTGGTTCCAACGATAAGTCTTACTATGCTCTTGGCGCAAACGGTGTTACCAATGTTCAGCTTAAGCCTTCCACGGATAAGCTTAACGTAAACATGGGTACTATAACCGGCGACGAGGTCAAGGAGTATTGGGTATTCTTCTATTTTGAAGGTCAGGACGAGACCTGTACGACCGCAAACAGTGGAAAGAGTGCCACTGCTGGTATCACCTTCAGATTTGCTGAATAAGTTCAGTAATTAAGAAATAGTATTATTTCAATCGTAATTTAGCATGGGAGGCGTATGCTGTGGACGCTAAGACAAAGAATAGGATGAAAAAAACGTTGGGTATAATCGGGGACGTGCTTCTCGTTATGTTCATAATATTCGTTATCGTTTTGACAGCTACGGCTTTGTCTATCAGAAGCGGCAACGTCGCCCATGTTTTCGGATATACAATAAGAAGCATCCAATCTGATTCAATGGCGCTTTATGAAGATGGAGAGCTTGTTGAAAATGGATTTTGTGAAGGCGATATTGTAATCTGTGAAATGATGGATGAAAATTCGGAATACCAGGTAGGCGATGCGATATTGTTCAAAATGCCCATCATGCGTCGTTCCGATGGAAGCTATCGCGAATGTGGACCGACAGAAGTTTCGGATGAGGAAATTTTTGTTATACACGGTATATCAAGGGTAGAAGAATCATACGGAGTCAAGAGATACTATACACAGGGCTTGACCAATCCAACTGAAGATGCAAACGTTAAGTACTCTAACGAGATTATCGCAAAGTACAACGGCGTGCGTGTTTTTGGACTTGGACATGTCGTAGATATTCTTCAAACTCAGCTTGGTTTTTTCTTGTGTATAATATTACCGTGTTTGATTCTTGTGTTGTTCCAAGGCTATAGGGTTGTATCTAACATAATTGCTTACAACCGTGAAAAAGCAATTGCAGAAGCAACTGCGGCTGCAGAAGCTGAGCTTAGCGAGGAAAAGAAACGACAGATAGCAGAGGAGTATTTGAGACAGCAGGCAGAACTGAAGAACTCAGGGTCTGATGTCGAACTTCCGGACAAATCCGAAGATTCTGTCGGTTCACATGCCCAAAGTGAGGATATGAATAATTAGCTTTCGGTTTGAAGAAAGTATTGTGATATGATTATTTCAAAGTGTAAATAGATTCCTTTCGCGTCAGCAGAGCGAAGGGAATCTAATGCAGGTTATTCAGAGGTACTTTTTTATTCGGTGTTCAATAAAGTTTATTGATAAGTTTTTTTAAGTATATAAAGTAAAAAGGAGACAATGACTATGGATGGCGTGTTAAACTTTTACTATGAGTTTTTCGGTCAATTCCTTAAAGGAGCTTGGATTGCAATTTCCAACATTTTTGTTGGTATCGGTGAAATGTTTAATTTCCCTGAATATGTAGAAATTATAAATTCGCACACAACCAAACTTGGTGGACTTGCGTGGCTGTACGCAATCATCGGAATGCTTGTAATAATCGCCGTTTTGGGGTTGTTGGTTTATGTTATTGTTGTATCCTTAAAGAAGTTTATCAGGTTTAAACGTAAGGTTAAGAACACAAATGATTTGATCGAAGAGGTTACAGCGTTGAACCGCGAGGTTATGAGACTTAACCTTGAGAAAGATAAGATTCTTTCTATGAAAGTTTCTCAGATCGGTCTTAATCCCAATGAAATAGCTACCCTTACCGGTGAGGAGATTGAAACTCTCAATAGCGACAAGCCTCTCGAAGAGGGAGAAAGCAGATTCTTCAAGCTTTCTAAAATCGACGCTGAATGGGCAGACTATGTTCCGCCTGTATACGATAACGAAATTACTTTGCCCGAGCTGTGTGAAAGATTTCGTAATTTTGCATGCTCGCGTCTCGGTCTTTATTATGACATTAAAATTATTCGCTTGTTCATGGCATCCTTTGCTTCGACAAGGTTGATAATTTTGCAGGGTATTTCAGGTACTGGTAAAACATCTTTGCCCTATGCTTTCGGTAAATTTTTACAGAATGACGCAACAATTACATCTATCCAGCCTTCGTGGAGAGATCGTTCAGAGTTGTTCGGATATTTTAACGAATTTACTAAGCGTTATAACGAGACAGAGCTTTTGCGTGCTATGTATGAGGCTACATACAATGAGAATATTTATCTAACCATTTTGGACGAGATGAATATAGCACGTGTTGAGTATTACTTTGCAGAAATGCTTTCGATACTTGAAATGCCTTCAAGAGATGAATGGATAGTTGACCTTGTTCCCAATGTATGGGAAAACGACCCCAAGCATCTTGATTTAGGTAAGCTGCACTTGCCTGAAAATATGTGGTATATCGGTACGGCTAACAACGATGACTCTACGTTTGCCATTACCGATAAGGTTTATGACCGTGCAATGCCCATCGACATAAACACGAAGGGTGTTCCGTTCGATGCACCTTTGACAGATCCTATAAATCTCTCTTACAAGCATCTTGAAGAGATGTTGGACTACTGCAAAGAGCATTACAAGGTATCCGAAGAAAATCTTCATAAGATCGAGCTTTTGGATAACTATGTTATTGAACATTTCCGCTTGGCATTCGGTAACCGTATTGTTAAGCAACTTCGCGAATTTGTTCCCGCGTTCGTTGGTTGCGGTGGAACAGAGCTTGATGGTTTGGATTATGTTCTTGCCAGAAAAGTGTTGCGCAAATTTGAAAGCTTGAATCTGTCTTTCATCCGTGATGAAATAGATGGTCTTTGCGATTATCTTGATTTCTTATTTGGCGCAGAAAATATGAGCGAGTGTAAAGAGTATCTCAGAAGACTCCAAAAGCTTGTATAATCAACGTTTTAAAACATTAAGCAAAGATTTGTTAATCTATTGCTACTAATTTTCTAGA
>CALAXC010000333.1 GCA_937894775.1 uncultured Clostridia bacterium | reverse complement strand
ATCCCAAGAAATTACCTCAGATCGCTATTTCTGTCGATATGCTTGATACAGGTATTGACGTGCCCGAGGTGTTAAACCTTGTCTTTTTCAAGAAAGTTATGAGCAAGGCAAAGTTCTGGCAGATGATAGGTCGTGGTACTCGTCGCTGTGATGGGCTTATGGACGGCAAGGATAAGGATAAGTTCTATATCTTCGATTTCTGTGGAAACTTTGAGTTCTTCCGTATGAACAACGGTCGTCCTACGGCAAATCAGATTGCCCTGCAGGGAGCTATCTTTAAGCTCAAGGCACAGATTGCATTTAAACTGCAGGATCTTGCATATCAGACAACCGAGCTGATTGCATTCCGTAAGTCTTTGGTTGACGATATGGTGCGCAAGGTGCGTGAACTCAATAAAGAGAATTTTGCTGTTCGTCAGCATTTGCGCTATGTGGAGCAGTATGCCAACCCCGACAACTACAATTCTCTCACTTATGAGGATACGTTACTTATGGCAGAAGAGCTTGCTCCGTTGATTACGCCCGACGAGGACGAGGCATCGGCTGTTCGTTTTGATGCTTTGATGTATGGCATTGAACTTGCATATCTTGCCGGAAAGAAATATTCTCGCGCCCGTACCGATCTTTATAAAAAGGTCAGCGGTATCGCGAGTGTGGCGAATATTCCTGAAATAATGGTTCAGTCTGATCTTATCAACAAGATTTTGCACACCGATTATTTGGATAACGCAGGAATTAACGAGTTCGAGCATATCCGTGAAAATCTTCGTGATTTGATGAAGTATATCCCAAGAACAGGGGTAAAATATATCACCAATTTTGATGATGAAATACTTTCTGTTGAATGGAATGAATCCGACCTTGAAAGTGACGATCTTAAAAACTATAAAGCAAAGGCAGAGTTCTATATCCGTCAGCATCAGGATGAAGCGGCTATTGCCAAATTGAAGAGCAATGTTCCTTTAAGTGCTGACGACGTTAAGGTGCTTGAGCGCATTCTGTGGAGTGAGGTCGGCAGTAAAAAAGACTATGAAGCAGAATATGGTGAAAAACCTCTTGGAGAATTTGTGCGCGAGATCGTTGGACTTGATATGACGGCAGCCAAAGCGGCGTTTGCAGAGTATTTGAACGATGTTAATCTTGACGCAGACCAAATTTATTTTGTCAATCAAATCATTGAGTATATCGTGCGCAATGGCGTGATGAAGGATATGTCGGTGCTTCAGGAGGCACCCTTTACTGACAGAGGAAGCATTGTTGAGGTGTTTACCGATATTTCAATTTGGTTGGGTATCAGGAGCGTGATTGAAAAGATTAACGCAAATGCGGCGTAACATTGGAGGAAGAAATGGCTAAAAAAGTATTTATTTCTTATGCATGGGAAGACGAAACCTTCTCGCAAGCCATATTGGAATTTTCTAATAAGTTGAGAGCTAATGGTATCGATGCAAATATCGA
>CALAXC010000332.1 GCA_937894775.1 uncultured Clostridia bacterium | reverse complement strand
TGGTGGGACCAGAACTATATCAAGGACGTAACCGTTGAAGAAGCCGAAAATATGCTTATCGGCGCAATCGACAAATATTATGAAAGTATTGAAAGCGAAACGCAAAACTGATTTTAAAACCATACAAAACAAAGGAGATTTATTATGAAAGTAATTTTATGCGCAGACGTTAAAGGACAAGGAAAAAAAGATCAGGTTATTGAAGTCTCTGACGGATACGCACGCAATTTCCTGTTTCCCAAAAAGCTTGCTATCCCCGCAGATGCAAAAGGACTTAACGAAGCAAAAAACAAAGAAGCTTCAAAACAACATAAAATAGATGTTGAACGTCAGAACGCAAAGGACATCGCCCAAAAGCTTAAAAGCATAAAGGTAGTATTCGAATATGCGGCAGGTCCCGACAAAAAGCTTTACGGCTCTGTTACCGCAAAAGATATTGCTGAAGCTCTTCAAAAAAAGCATAATATAACAGTAGACAAGCGCAAGATAACCCTTGCGGTTCCGATCAAATCATTTGGAACCTTTGCTGCCGATGTCAAGCTCTTCAACGATGTAACGGGAAAGATCATTGTTGAAGTAACCTCTAAGCAATAATCACGGTCTTGCCGTAATACAGATATATTCAGAAAGGCAAAAGCAAAATGGATGAATTTTCAAGAAAGCTCCCCTTCTCTCTTATCGCGGAGCAATCCTTGCTCGGTTCTATATTAAGCGACCCGGAATCTATAACCGATATATCGGAAATGATCCAGCCTACCGATTTTTACCTGTCGGAGCACACGCAAATATACAGCGCGATGTGTTCGTTGTTTATAGCGAGCCGAGAAATAGATATCGTAACGCTTATCGACACTCTCGTTTCCTCGGGAGTTTACGATAAATCCGGCGGTGAGGACTACATAAAAACCCTTTACCGCGCAGTTCCGAACGCGCTTAACATCAAAGATTACGCGAACATCGTAAAGCAAAAAAGTACACTTCGCAATCTTATATCAATATGCTCTGACATAAGCGAAAAAGCTTTTTCCGAAGAAGGTGAAGCCAACGAGCTCGTAGAACTTGCAGAAGCAAAAATATTTGATCTCGCAAACGGACGCGAAACCAAAAGCTTTAAAGAAATACAATCGGTCATCAAAAACGTGCTTGGTGAACTTCACACTCTCGCAGAAGAAGGTGAAGGAGCAAGAGGAACGAAAACCGGATTTTCGGGAATCGATAACGTTCTTGCGGGTATGGGAAATTCCGACCTTATCCTCGTCGGCGCACGTCCGGGTATGGGAAAGACCTCATTTGCACTTAATATTGCGACAAACGTTGCTCTCGCAACAGGTAAAAATGTTTGTATCTTTTCGCTCGAAATGTCAGCAGAACAGCTCGTTACCCGTATAATTTCAAGCGAAGCTATGATAGACAGCTATGCTCTGCGTACGGGACGTCTTGACAATCAACAGTGGGAAGATGTTGCGACTACCGCTACACATCTTGCGGGATGTAACATTCTTATTGACGATACCGCAGGAATCAGTGTTATGGGAATGAAAGGTAAGCTTCGCCGAGTTCAGAATCTCGGATTGGTAGTAGTCGACTATCTCCAGCTTATGCAGAGTGATAAGCGTACCGACAACAGAGTTCAGGAAGTTGCCGAAATTTCAAGAGGCCTTAAGCTGATGGCAAAAGAGCTGAACGTTCCGATAATTTGCTGCGCACAGCTCTCGCGTGGACCTGAATCACGTACCGATAAACGCCCGATGCTTTCCGACCTTCGTGACTCGGGATCTATCGAGCAGGACGCAGATACCGTTATCTTCCTCTACCGTGACGAATATTACGATAAAGAAAAGACCGACGAAGCCAGCGTTGCTGAAGTTATCATCGCCAAGAACCGTCACGGTTCTCAAGGTACGGTCAAAGTTGGTTGGGTAGGACGTTACACAAAGTTCCGATCACTCGCAACCGATATGCAAGAGGGATAAAATGCAACGTTCAAGTCTTATTCCAAGCGAATTCACTCCCCCCGAGATCCTTTCGGGCCTTGATGCAAGTGAACCTGTACTCGTGGGATTATCGGGAGGTTCTGACTCTGTTTCTCTTCTATATATACTCAATGAATATTCCAAAAAAAGCGGTGCAAAAATTTATGCAGCTCACCTTAATCATGGAATACGCGGAAAAGAAGCCGACCGTGATGAGCTATTTTGCAAAGATTTTTGCGCAGAGCTGAATATTGAATTTTTTTCAAAAAAAGTAGATATTCCGAAAATAGCTGAAATCAGTAAGGAAAGTGTTGAAACGGTCGCAAGGATCGAAAGATACAATTTTTTTGATTCTGTTATGTGTGAGCACAATATAAAAATACTCGCTACAGCGCATAATGCCGATGACAATCTCGAAACGGTAATATTTAATCTGACCAGAGGTGCCGGACTTAGCGGTCTGTGCGGGATTCCCGAGTCAAGACCTCTAAAAAACGGTATCGTTATACGTCCCATTCTCAGAATGGAAAAACGCAATATACTAAAATACTGCGAGATGCACGGTCTTAAATTTGTTACCGACAGCACAAATGCTATTGACGAATACACGCGTAACAAAATAAGGAATAATATAATTCCGATATTAAAAGAAATAAATTCGGGAGTAGTAAGCAACGTTTCGAGAACAACAAGATCTTTAAAAGAAGATTCTGTTTGCTTACAAAGCATAGCCGAAGAGCTTATCGGTAATTGCGAATGCAATACGTCGATAGAATTAAAAAAGCTCTGCTCAGCTCCCGATGCAATAATCAACCGCGTCTTATTAAAAATATTTGAAAGTATTTCCGAAGGAAAAACACTTGAAGCCGTTCACATAAAGGCAATCAAAGACCTTATGCAAAAAGGAATTCCACATTCCTCGCTCTCGCTCCCATCCGGAATAAATGTGATAATAGAAAACAAATCTCTTTGCTTTATGAAAAAGGAAGAAAAAGAAAATCACAGCGAAGAATTCTGCGTTAAACTTTCAAGCGGAGAAAATTTCATAAGCGAAGCGAACGCAATAATTTCTATCGATTCGGAATTATATTCAAAAAATATTTACAAAAAAGCAACACTGTTGTCTATTGATTCTGCTAAAATAGAAGGCGATCTTGTTGCACGTTCCCGCTGCTCAGGAGACCGAATACTTTCGGGAGGAATTCACAAAAGCATAAAAAAGCTTATGTGCGACAAAAAAATTCCTATTGATATACGTTCAAGAATTCCGATAATTTGCGACGAAAAAGGAATACTTGCCGTTCCATTTGTTGCGGTGCGTGACGGTGTTAGCTTCAAAAAAGGTTCGGAAAAAGAAAAAAATATTAAAATATATCTGCTATAAAAATCATTATTCGAAAGGCAATGTCTATGAAAGATCTTATAAAATACGTTCTCGTAAGTGAGGAAGAAATTAATAGTATAACAGACACTCTGGCGGAAAAAATAACAGAAGACTACAAAAATTCCGAAAAGCCGCTCGTGCTTCTTTGTCTGCTTAAAGGTTCCGTTTTATTTATGAGCGAGATGATGAAGAAAATTCAACTTCCGCTCGAAACCGAATTTATGAAAGTTTCATCCTATAATTCAGGAACAGTTTCATCGGGAACTATAAACATTCAACTCGATATAAACAGAACAGATCTTGCAGATGCAAATATTTTAATAATCGAGGATATTATTGATAGCGGATCAACGCTCAGCAAAATATACGATCACCTTCGCAATAAAGGTGCAACAAGTATAAAGACCTGCACTTTACTTGACAAACCGAGCAGACGTGTAGTTGACTTCACTCCTGACTATGTAGGAAAAATAATTCCAAATGAGTTTGTTGTCGGATTCGGACTTGACTATGACGAAAAGCTAAGAAATCTCCCCTACATAGGAGTACTTAAACCGGAAGTCTACAGCGAAACGGATGTAAATCCTTAATCTATACGGAGGATAGCAATTAAACCAATGAAAAAGAAGAACAGCAATTTTAAAATAATAATTTTTTACATCGCACTGTTTTTAGCAATAGTTTTGGCTTTAACCTTTATGTTCAACGGTCAATCAGCCGAAACTCCGCCAAAATACGGTGACATTTTAGACTATTTCCAGAAAGATCTTGTAAAAGAATTTACCGTTTCAGAAGATGACATTATAACAATGACGGTATATGAGGATTATGCTATAGTAACAACAGAAGGTGTTACTGATGCAGATGGAAACGCGATCCCCGTAGGCGGAATAGAGATCAAAGATAAAAGCAAAGTAAAAAAGATAGAATACAGACTCCAGAGCCTCGAGCTTTTTATAAACGATTGCTCTGATTACTATAAAGCTAACAAAAATCTCGAAAGCTATGACATAGAGCCTGCCACGATACTTCCCTGGTGGGTAGGCTTCCTTCCTTATCTTATTGTAATCATTATAATAGTTGTACTCTACTTTGCTATAATGAAGACAGCAAAGAGCGAAACAGGCAAGATAAATTCCTTTGGAAAAGCAAGAGTAAAAATACCTCAGAATGACAAAAACAAAGTTCTTTTCAGCGACGTTGCAGGTGCTGATGAAGAAAAAGCAGAGCTTGAGGAAGTTGTTGATTTCTTAAAAGATCCTTCCAAATTTTCAAAGCTCGGCGCAAAAATACCTCACGGTGTTCTTTTAATGGGCCCTCCAGGTACAGGTAAAACACTCCTTGCAAAGGCAGTTGCAGGCGAAGCAGGTGTTCCCTTCTTCTCAATTTCGGGTTCTGACTTTGTTGAAATGTACGTCGGTGTAGGTGCGTCACGCGTGCGTGATCTTTTTGAAAACGCAAGAAAGCATCCTGCTTCGATAATATTTATAGACGAAATCGATGCGGTAGGACGCCACAGAGGCGCAGGTCTTGGCGGTGGACACGATGAACGTGAGCAAACACTTAACCAGCTTCTCGTTGAAATGGATGGCTTTGGCTCACACGATGGAATAATCGTTATTGCAGCGACCAACCGTCCCGACATTCTCGACCCCGCACTTCTCCGTCCCGGTAGATTTGACCGCCAGATAACAGTTAATTACCCCGACATAAAAGGCAGAGAAGAAATTCTCAAAGTTCACGCAAAGAACAAACCTCTTGAAGAAACAGTTGACCTTGCAAAGGTTGCAAAAACCACAGCAGGATTTACGGGCGCAGACCTTGCAAACCTTCTTAACGAAGCTTCCTTGCTTGCAGCTCGCAGAGGAAAATCGCTTATCGGTATGGACGATATCGAAGATGCGTTCATAAGAGTTATAGCAGGTCCTAAGAAAAAATCCAGAGCTATGAAGGAACGTGAAAAGAAGAATACCGCTTACCACGAAGCAGGTCATGCTATCGTAGGACATCTTCTCCCCTCTATAGATCCCGTACAGCAGATTTCTATAATTCCAAGCGGCAACGCATTAGGTTATACACTTAATCCTCCCACAGAAGATAAATACAGCGTTTACAAGAACGAGCTTAAGGAAGAAATTTCGATGCTTCTTGCAGGACGCGCTGCTGAAGAGATCATATTCGGCGATATTTCGGGCGGAGCTTCTAACGATATCGAACGCGCCACCAATATAGCTAAGAAGATGGTTACACGTCTCGGAATGAGCGAAGTTCTCGGTCTCAGAGCATTTGGAAGCGGACACAGCGAAGTGTTTCTCGGAAGAGATTTTTCAAGCTCTCAGGACTATTCCGACGATACCGCGTCTAAGATAGATGCAGAGATCCACGAGATCATTACAAATTCTTATAACAACGCCAAGAAAATTCTCAACGAAAACATCGAAAAGCTTCACTTCATTGCAGAATTCCTCTTGAAGAATGAAATAATGGACGGTGAACAGTTCGCCGCAGCTATGGAAGGCGATCCTACCTTTGAAGAGCTCGAAGAAATGACCGAAGCAAAGAAACGCAAGAGTCGTGAAGAAAACGACAAAAAGCGCGAGCTTGAAAAGGCTGAGGAAAGACGTCGCAAGGAAGAGGCTGAAAAGTCAGGAAATTCTGACGGTAACGCAAACAATAATTCTTCGCAAGAACCCGTAAAGCTTTTCGACGAAGAGCCTATAAACTTCGAGGAAGAAAAACACGAAGAAATTCCCGAAGAAAAAACCGAAAACGAGGAAAATGATTCTTCCGAAAACAAAGATAATTAAATTTTAAACAAGAGGCTGTTTCAAGCGCAAGTTTGAAACAGCCTCTCTTTTTGTGTTATTATTCTTCTATTTCTCTCATATATTTTAACAACTACCCACTCATCAAAAGGAGAAAAGATGAAAAAGTACAATGTTCAAAGCATAAAAAAAGGACTCTCCGATCTTGAAGCCGAACAATCCAAAAAAGAACACGGAAAAAACATTTTCAGCGCCCGAAAGCCCAAAAGCTTTCTTCGGTGCTTCTTTGAAAATCTTGGTGATCCCGTAATAAAAATATTACTTGTAGCGCTCGCTGTAAATCTTTTTTTAGCATTCAGAGGAAACGATATTTTTGAAACGGTGGGCATCGCAATATCGGTTTTTCTTTCAACTCTCATCTCTACCCTTTCGGAACGAGGCAGCGAAGCCGCATTCCGCAAGCTTGATGCCGAATGTTCGAATTCTTCCTACAGAGTTTACCGTAACGGACTTTTAAAAGAACTCCCAATAGAAGAAATTGCGGTGGGCGACGTATTGCGCATATCTTCGGGCGAACAAATTCCCGCCGACGCCTTTGTTATTCACGGAGAGATAAAAGTCGATCAAAGTATGATCACGGGAGAAAGCCGTGAGATCAGCAAAATATACAGTATGGACAAAACAAAAACTCCCGCCTCGAAAAGCGCGGTCTTTCGCGGTTGCGCAGTGCTTTCGGGAGAAGCCGAGCTTGAGGTCTTTGCTGTGGGAGAAAACAGCTTTCTTGGAAAAATATCCGATGAAGTAAAGCTCGACACAAGAGAAAGTCCACTCAAAATTCGCCTTAGCAAGCTCGCTAAACAGATAAGCATTCTCGGTTATATCGCCTCTTTTTTGATCGCTCTTGCCTATCTTTTTAACGTTCTTGTGATCGATAGCGGATTTGAATGGCTGATAATCCTTCAAAAGGTTAAAGATATCCACTATCTTATCGAAATACTGCTTCACGCATTTATGTTAGGACTTACCGTAATAGTTATGGCTGTTCCCGAAGGTCTACCTATGATGATCGCGGTAATACTGTCTTCAAACATCAAAAAAATGATAAAAGACAACGTGCTTGTACGCAAACCCGTCGGAATAGAAGCCGCAGGCAGTATGAATATTCTTTTTACAGATAAAACGGGAACTGTAACCGAAGGAAAAATGAGTGTAGGTGAAATAATTTGCGCCGACACCAGCCGCTATAAAAGCTTTGCGGATTTCAAAAAGCGATCCCCGAAAAATGCCGAATTATATGCGATAAACGCTTATTTCAACTCCCTTGCAAGCTTTTCCGACAAAAAAATAATAGGTGGAAACGCAACCGAAAAAGCGCTTTCACAATCAATACAGGAAGCGCTTAAAGATTATCCTTTTAAAAGCTATACGGTCCTCGAGCGACTTCCCTTCGACAGCTCGATCAAATACTCTGCTGTCGACCTCAGCGGACCTTCAAGGCTGACACTTGTAAAGGGTGCGCCCGATAAGCTTCTTCCCTATTGCAAATATGCTTATTCAAACGATGGAAAGCGCGTAGCTTTTTCAAGTTTTTCAAAAGATCTTTTAAATCTTACGTCAGAGCTTACAAAAAAAGGAAAACGAATAATCTGGATAACCTCTGCTGAAAATATGCCACGTCACAAGCAAAGCACGCTAACCTTTATTTGTGCTGTCGTGCTGCTTGACAAAGTACGTTCCGAAGCCAAAGCAGCAACAGAAACGCTTCATAAGGCAGGAATAGGAATAGTTATGATCACGGGAGATAATAAAGAAACAGCCGAGCATATAGCAATAGAATGCGGTATCATAAATTCAACACGAAGGCTTGTTCTTGAAAGCTCGGAAATTTCGGCTATGAGCGATGCCGATCTCAAGAAAAAGCTGCCCTCTCTTGCCGTAGTCGCCAGAGCATTGCCGCAGGATAAGAGCCGCCTTGTACGAATATCGCAGGAGCTCGGACTTGTAGTCGGTATGACGGGTGACGGAATAAACGATGCTCCCGCATTAAAACGCGCAGATATCGGGTTTGCTATGGGCAGCGGAACGAGTGTTGCTAAAGAAGCAAGCGATATAATAATTATCGACAACAACCTCGCTTCTATAACTAAAGCCGTGCTTTACGGAAGAACAATATTCAAAAGCATACGAAAATTCATAACACTTCAACTAACGATGAATTTTTGTGCAGTGGGAATTTCTATGATAGGTCCATTTATCGGTTTTGATTCTCCAATAACGGTTGTACAGATGCTTTGGATAAATATAATTATGGATACCTTGGGAGGTCTTGCGTTTGCGGGTGAAGCACCTATTGAAGAATATATGAATGAAAAGCCAAAGAAACGCGAAGAACCAATATTAAATAAATATATGATCAGCCAGATATTTTGTTCGGTGGTATTTACAGTGGGAATTTTTGTTTTATTTCTTCTCTCTCCCTCCATTACATCAAGATTCAGACCGACTCCCGATAATATCTATCTCCTGAGCGCATTCTTTGCACTGTTTATATTCACATCGGTATTTAACTGCTTCAACGCAAGAACCGATAAACTGTTTTTGTTTAATAAACTGTCAAAAAATAAACCGTTTATCTTTATAATGCTTCTTGTGTTAAGTGTTCAGATAATTTTTATCTATCTTGGCGGCTCGGTACTTAGAACAGCACCTCTTACTGCAAGCGAATTAAAAACCACACTTTTCCTTGCACTATCCGTCTTCCCTGCAGATATCCTACGAAAGATTATGGTGAGATTTTTGGGAAACAAAAGTACCTTTTAAAAAAATACCGCCCTGCCGTAAAATCGGCAAGGCGGTATTTTTTACTTTTTATTTTGCTTAAAATACTGATAAAGACTACAAGGGATCATTCCATTATACAGCTTACGAATTTTATCGGCACGCGCACCGTAAATGCGTTGAAAATCCTCTGCAGATGTAAGAATATATATTTGCCACGGAGCAAGCTTTGAGAACGCAGCTCCCATATCACGGTAAAGACAGTCGACCTCTTTTTGAGTCATAAGCCGCTCCCCGTAAGGTGGATTGCATACGATAGTTCCGCGCCTATCAAGCTTTTCTATTTTTCGCGCATCAGCTTTAAATATTTTTATTCTGTCATCAACACCTGCACGCTCAGCATTTTGTTTTGCGATCTCAAGAATATTTTCATCAATATCCGAAGCATAAGCTTCAAAACCGCTATCGTAATTTATCATCGCATAGGCACGTTCTTTCTCTTCTTTAATAATATTTTTATCAGAAAGAATAGAAAATTCCTCACAAGCAAAATGACGAGCAAGTCCCGGAGCGCAATTTGTCATCATAAGAGCGGCTTCAATAGCAATAGTTCCCGAGCCGCAAAAAGGATCCCAAAGCAATACATCTTCTCGCGGTCTTGATATAGCGGCAATCGCAGCAGCAAGTGTCTCACGCAAAGGAGCAGCCCCCGCTTCGATCCTGTACCCTCTTTTATGTAAAGCTATACCTGACGTATCTATCATAAGAGTTGCAATATTTTTTAAAATAAAAAATTCGACCTGATATTTAATGCCCTCTTCTTTAAACCACGATATTCCATAAGTTTTTGAAAGACGCTGAACAATAGCTTTTTTAACTATGCTTTGACAGTCAGGTATGGAAAATAAAGCGCTTTTTACAGAATGACCTTTTACAGGAAAAGCATCATCGCAAGAGATAAAGTTCTCCCATTCAAGAGCCTTTGTTCCCTCAAAAAGCTCCTCAAAGCTCTCGGCTTTAAATGACCCGAGCTTAATAAAAACGCGCTCTGCGAAACGCAGATGAAGATTTGCACGGTAAACTGCGCGCTCATCACCGATAAAGGTAACACGTCCGTCAATTGTTTCAACACGAGTATATCCAAGAGCATCTATCTCCTCACCGAGAAGTTTTTCAAGTCCGAAAAGGCAGGTTGCCACAAGTTCAAGTTTCATTTTTCAATCCATTCTCCGTAAATTTACTGATAATATTATAAAATAATTCCAAAGAAAAGTCAATATATAAAGGAAAAGGGACTGTTTCAAATTTACATTTGAAACAGTCCCGCGCAAAATGTTTAAACTAAATCAAAGATAAATATCTTTTGCTTAGTTAGAACCCTTTGCCTGATTTTCGTAGCTTTCGATCATTTTCTTAACCATCTGACCGCCGATAGAACCTGCCTGACGTGCAGTAAGGTCACCGTTGTAGCCGCCATTGTTAAGATTTACGCCTACTTCGCTTGCAGCCTGCATCTTCATCTGCTCAAGCGCCTTTTTAGCTGACTTGTTTGCCATAACTTTCTCCTTATTATCCGATTTTTCGGATATTCTAAATCATCTATATTGAATTGAGCATTTCTGCTCTGATAATATTATCTGTAATTATTTACGATTTATTATTGGAAAATTGTGACAAAAAATGTGCATATATATTATCTTTTTTATTTTTTTGAAACTTACAGTTGATTTTTTCTCACTTAACAAGATGTTGACTTTGATTTATTGCAATGATATACTATTGCATTTTTAAAATGGGATAAAGGCGGTGAATATACCTGCTTACTTTTCAAAGGAATGAAAAGAGGAAAATTTTCAACAAATGATCCACTCAACACCGTGCTTTATTTACTCGAATCAATGAACTCTGAAAAATTTGAATTTTTATTTGATAACGAAGATTTTATCAATATCAAAAATCAGTTAGAGCCTTTAGCAAGTCATTGGTGATCTATAATTAGTCTATAATGACACTGCCGAGAGCGACCAAACGGTTACTCTCGGCTATCTTTTTACTTATTTGCCAATTTTCTGGCACGTGCTATATATTCTTTGAATTTCTCCTCGTGACGAACCGAATCAAACCATTCCCAGCCGTGTGATGCGGTCATTGCATAATACATCAAATCACCGCCATTAAACAAATGACTGTATGTAATAGGCTCTATCGTATCATCGGGCAATTTAATCAGACCTTTACCCTTTATAACCTTAATACCACCGTAAATCATAGGATCCCCTACATCCATTTCAGCACCGTTTGGAATACTGTTCCATTTAGGATATGCTTCAAAAGCTTTTTCAAGCCATTCATACCCCTCTTCTTTCTTTCCCGCTCCAAACAACGCGCAAGCTGTACGGAAGCTTGAACTTGCGTAATGTCCAAGCCAAGCGTCGGGAACGTTTCCGTCGCCCATTCCTTCCATTATTTTTAGGCGGTACTTATTCCAAGCTACCGCTTTTTCAGGCATATATGTATATCTTGAGGTTCTTCCCAAGAAATGACACATAATGTTAAAATTATTAACATCGTGACAAAGGCGGCTCTCTTTGTGTTTATCCGCATTCCACAGACGCTCCTCAACTACCTCAGATTCAATTGCACTGTACTGTGTAATTGGAGGTGGAACTTCACGAATACCCGTGCGATCCGCAAACACAACTATATCTCCGTCTTCATCAGCAATGTAAGTATATTCTACAGCGCCAACAAAACCGTCAGTCAAACCAATTGCATCATATCTACGCACAAAACCGTCGGCAAGTGGCATAAATCCTTCGCCCACGCCCTCATAAGAAGTCAACTCGTAAACTGCGGTTCTTGCACCGCCGCAATACTCATTTTCAACACGAACTATTCCAATTCCATCGGCAAAGTAATAAACCTTTTTTCCTCCGCGATACAGCAATCCGTCATCCATACCGCCAATATCAAGACAGAGCTTGAAGCAGTTCTCAAAAGTACCTGCTTTTGTGGTAACCGTTCCACCCTCTTCACAAATAAGATGTGTTTTAACAGCTCTATCCCATCTTATATATTCAATAATGGAAGATACTCCGACACACCACTCATCCGACCAAATGCAATTTGTCGCATCTCGCAAGATACCTAAAATATCATTAAATAAAATCGGTTCTTCGGCAGCGCCCATAGAGCCCATATTTTTCCATTCAAATGACCAGCGAGGATTATAATCACTCAAAAACAAGGAATCGGCTTTTCTTTTGACATATACACGTTCAAAAAAATTCCAATGTCCCGTAGCGGTAAATTGAGGATTAAAAGCTGTATCCGTAGCGAGTATTCTTCTTGCCACAGATGCGGCTGCTTTGGCATGTGCTTTTTCCATCGGAGTTTGAGCAAGCTTTTCTGCGCGTTCAATCGCAGAATAGACATCACAAAGATAATACCTACCGTTTTTTTCGTGATTGTACTCATTTGCAATTTCTTGCACAGCATCAAGCCAAGAATTACTGTCATAACAAATTCGCTCAATGTTTTTCCAATCGGAAACAAGAATACGCTTATCATCTACATAAGAAACCGTAAAATTCAACTCAAATTTGATTGCATCAGGTGAGTATCCTGCATCATAGCTCCACGTGTTCCCTTGGAAGATAGGTAAAAGTCCGCTACCTCCTTTTATCTCATAGCTGATAAGATTGTGAGTAGTTGTTATTCCGTCTGTGGTGTAATCTTGACGAACGATACCAACACCATCTTTATAGAAGGTTCTGCATACGATTTTTTGTATATCCGTCCACTGTCTTATTTCCCATAGCTGACAGCTGTCAAATCTACCTGCGGGAGTAATCACAGATTCATTATTTGAAATATACGTAAGCTTTGTTCCGTCAGAGCCTACGTAAGATTCACCAAGCGAAATATCAGCAAAAAAGCAACCGTCACAAACCGATGCATTACGCAAAATATTTGTACTTCTTCTTTCTATGGAATAAAGATATCCTATCAAAATACCTTGGTCATTCCAATAACGGACCTTACCGTCTATTATTCGGTATTCTTCGACGTCTCCTTCCATAAAATAGCTCTCTTTTTCCGTTTCTTTATATCTTGCTATCTTTTCTTCCTTTGCCTTTCGAGCAAGCGGTAAAAGTTCAAAATAAGCATCACCTGCGGAAAGTATTTCTTCCACCTTTTTATAAGCGGCTTCTGCTTCTTCTATTCGATTTTGATAAGCCAGCTCGTATCCAAGCCAAAACCATTCGTACGCGAGAGCCTTAACAAATCCCGCTTTTTCAAGTCGTGGAATTTGTTTATTTCGAACAAAGTCAAACCAAGCCTCTCCGTACACCTTTGAATCCTCGCGGGATACGATAAAGGTCATTACCTCCTCGTTCTTGCCCTCCATAGCGGCATCGGCAATACGCGCAAACAACGCATCGTTCTTTTCACCGGGTAACCACCACCAACCGCGCATCAAAACGTCGGCAAGGGCGTGCTGCTTCTCAATACATTCGGGAAGCTCTTCTACCTCGCGAAGGACCTGATCATATACCTTTTCAAAGCCGCTCTTATCGTTTTTCACTTGCCATAATTTAAGTTCTTCAACCTTTTTCATAACACGCTGAACAAGTGTATCATTATACTTTTCATTCATAGCGCAAAGCTCCTTTCTGATTCGTTTTCGTCCATCGTGAAGCTGCCTTTTAACCGTACCTTCGGAAATTCGCATACGGTCTGCGATCTCCGCAATAGAAAGATTCTCATAGTAATGAAGATGAATAATCTGCCGAACCTTTTCAGGTAGCATCTCGATGCTTTTGTTTACTTCATTTCGTTCTTCGGACAATGCACAAAGCTCTGCGGGATTTTCTATACCGTTTCCCATAATATTCAAGTTATCCACTACATCAAGCGGAAGGAAACTACGGTATCGGCTTATCATATTCAAGGCGCAGTTCTTAGCGATGCGGCATACCCAAGAACCGTACTTTTTAGGCTCTTGTAATGTGTTGAGCTTCATCCAAGCGGTAACAAAGGCATCTTGGGCGGCATCTTCTGCCATAAATTGATTTTTAGTTATAGTGATCGCAGAAGCTATTACTGCCTTTTGATAGCGAATTACTAAAGCTTCATATGCTGATTGCTCACCCGCAAGCGTAAGCATTACCAAAGTTTCGTCCGCCTCATTTTTATAGTACATATGCACTCTCCTTTCATTGGTTTTGAGAATTCCCATTTTTCAAGCGCTTGTCTTATAGACACAAATCAGAATAAAAAGGTTGTGTTGTTTTAAATAATTATATCATAAAACTGAAAATTAGTCCATAATGAAAAAACCGAGAGCGACTATAATAGTTACTCTCGGCTAATTTTAAATATCATATATACCTATCCGATAAAAATATGGATCAGGACGCCCCGTTTACCTTTACTTTAAGATCCTTTAGTTCTTTTTCGCGCACATTTATCTCTTTTTTCATATCGCAAAGCTTAAGTTCTTCGTTTTCGATCCTACTTATAAAAAATTGAGCATTTTTTTGTACGTTAGTTGTTTCCCCATCGCTTATTTTTTCAAATTCAACAGTATATTTATTGAATTTAGAAAAAAACACAAAAAACACTATTAATGCCGCCAAAGCCATTGGCGCCACCGCACACATACATATCATCGCAAGTTCAACATAAAAATAAGCATCTCGATTAAAAATCGTACCCGAAAATATGAAAATAAGGAACAAGCAAAAGAAAGAAAAGCTTATCCACATCGCTCTGCTGAAGAAAACCCGTTTTTTATAATAGGTTCCCATCTTATACAGCTTTTGTTCCTGACAGTAAAGGCTTTCCTTAAGCTTGGAATTTTCTTTTTCGATAGTCTGGATCATTTCCCAAGAGGCATCATTCGATTTATAAACTGACATTTTATTCTCCTCTATTGCATCATATACATTATTTATATTATACTATAAGATCACATTTTTTGCAATAGCTTAAAAGGATTTCTTCATTTTACATTTCCAAAACTTGAAAAAAAGCATAAAATATGCTATACTTAATAAAATAAACGTAAGGAGCTTTTTATGTCAGATTTCATTTGTCCCATTTGCAACGCCGAATATTCGCAAAAGCAAAAAATTTGTACTTGCGGTTTTGAAGGAATCGAATATATTGATTATTATAATCCCTTGCGTTATGACGAAGATTCTCAAAATACTATCTTTAAAATATATAAATTTTCAAAAAAAGTAGCAACGGGTGAAATAAGCTTTGAACCCTCACAGCTTTCAATTATTGATACCGACAATATTTTTATAGACGAGATATTTGAAAAGCGAGGACTTGCATACGTTTATGCGCCCGATATGATTCTTTCCGAAGGCGTTTTAGCTCAGCGAACAAACGTACAGTCGCTTATCGCTGACGTAAAAGGAGCACAAGCCCTTTTCCTTGACGAATCGCATATAAAAATGCTTTTTTTAGGTGAGCATTTCAAAACACTGACTCAAGATTTTTTTATTTCTCTTTCCGCGCTCAGATACATTTGGGTAGACGGCAAAAATCAACATTTTTATGCTCAAAACAACGTACTTTTCAACAAAGGAAAAACAGAACTCATATGTTATGCGCGTATGCGTCCCGAAGAAGAATATACTGTTCCATCGACAGTTAAGCAGCTTAAAAAATACAGTTTCTTCTACCCCAAGCATCTGAAAAAGCTTTATATTCACAAAAGCACTCAAATAGAAGATAATGCTTTAACCTTTTATGATGATAACAAACCTGAAATAATTTATATTTAACACCTTACCAACAAAAAGAGCAAACCCGCAAGAAATTCATCTTGTCGGTTTGCTCTTTTTTATTATAATTTAATATCAACTTCTCTTCCATGTTCTTGGACTGAACAAAACAAATATCGGGAATATTTCAAGTCTGCCTATCAACATAACAAAAGAAAGCAGCAACTTTGAAAAGCCATTATATCCGGCAAAGTTTGCATAAGGTCCAACCGCCTCAAATCCAGGTCCTATATTGGAAATGCAAGCCAACGATGCAGAAATGTTGGTAAAGAATCCGTGAGTTACCGTGTATCCATCTCTATACGCATCCGAAACTACAACTATCTGTGTACCGTTTATGGGATCGAGTGAAAGCAAAAATACAGATCCAATCAAAATGAAGAAATAAAAGGTAATAAAACCAAGCACTCCGTTTATCGTTTTTTCTTCAAGCAGTTTTCCCTCAAACTTTGCCTTCGGTACGTATCTTGGATTTATCAATTTTCTTAAATTAACATATATTCCCTTTGCAGATATTGCAAGGCGTGAAACCTTGATTCCGCCCGCTGTTGAACCAGCCATAGCGCCAATTATCATAAGTGCTGCAAGAACAGCTATAGCGATCATGGGCCAAGCAGCAAAATCCGTTGTAGTGAATCCCGTTGTAGTAGTTATAGAAGCGACCTGAAACAAGGAATGACGGAACGCCTCTTCGGTCGTATAGCTCTGCGGAAACTGTTGAAATTTAGTTATTAAAGAAACAAAAACAATTCCGACCGCCGAAGCTAATATTGCAAAATAAAGCCTAAGCTCACCACTCTTAAATACTTGTTTTATTTTACCCATCAATATAAGATAGTAAAGCGCAAAATTCACACCGAAAAGCAACAAAAATATTGCTATCACATACTGTGAAAAAGGATTCATCATCTCCATACTTCCAGATAAAAATCCAAATCCACCTGTTCCTGCCGAACCAAAAGCGGTAAGCAGGCTGAAGAAAAATTGTTCATTTTCGTATCCGGGTATCGGTTCATCAAGCATCAATATAATGACCTGAAGCACCGTAAGTCCAAGATATATCAAGTAAAGTATCCTTGCGGTAACCTTCATTTTGGAAGCTATTTTTCCGACCTGCGGTCCAGGACTTTCCGCTCTTAAAAGATGCATTGACGATCCGTCATTACTTTCGGGAATAAATATAAGTATGAATACAAGAATTCCCATTCCCCCTATCCAATGCGAAAAGCTGCGCCAAAACAGCGAGGAATGTGCCAAAGCCGTAACATCGGGCAGGATACTTGCGCCCGTTGTTGTAAATCCTGACATTATCTCAAAAAACGCATCTATATAATTGGGAATGTCTTTATTTATAACAAAAGGTAATGCGCCAAATACAGCCATTACTATCCAAACAGCCGCAACAAGCGCAAAAGCCTCTTTTTGATAGAGAGCTTCTCTTTTGGGCTTGGGTATCTGCAAAAGCGCTCCGATACACGCCAACATCGATATGGGGACAGCAAAAGAAAGAATATGCGCTAAGCCCTCTTTATAAATAAGCGCAACGATCAACGGTAACATCATAAGAACGCCCTCGAGGATCATTATCTTTCCCAATATCCCTCCTAATTTTTTATAATTCATATATTTTCAACCCTATAAATCAAATAAAGATATCCGAAAGATCGTCAAAATTTTTATGTGTTGTTACAACAATAACGTTATCTCCAAGACGTATCTCGGAATTACCGTTTGGTATTATAACGGTTTCACCCCGCACGATACACGCGATAAGACAGTTATCCTTCAGCTTAAGATCCTTAAGAGGTTTATCATAAAGCTTCGACTGATTTCTTACAGCAAATTCAAGAGCCTCTACCTGATTATTTACAAGACGGTAAAGTGTAAGAACGTTACTTCCGCGTTTATTATCAAGAGCACGTATATAACTCAGAATTCTGTTTGCAACGATCGCATTGGGAGAAACGTTATTTTTTATTCCAAGCTCTCCAAGCATCGCATAAAGATCCTCACCGTTTATCTGTGTAATAGTTTTGCGCACCTTCATTTTGTTTGCGAACATGGAAACTATCATATTTTCTTCATCCATATCGGTAAGCGCAACAAATGCATCCATAGCCTCTATTCCCTCTTCGATAAGCAGATCGTGCTGAGTTGCACTCCCCTCGATCACGGTAACACCCGGAAGAAGAGTGGCAAGCTCTTCTGCATTTTGGCGATTATCGTCTATAAGCTTTACTTTATATTTTTTATCCGAAAGCTCATCTGCAAGATAAAAAGATATCTTACCTCCGCCTACCAGCATAACCTTCTTAAGCGGAGATCTTTCAAGACTCACCTCCGTCAAAAAATCTCCAAGAGATCTTGCATCAGCGGTAAAGTATATTCTATCGCCCTCGTTTATAACAAAATTACCGGAAGGGATAATAACCTCACTGCCTCGTTGTACCGCGCATATAAGTACTTTGGTTTTAAGCTTTTTTCCAAGTGAGATAAGTGTTTCACCGATAAGAATATTCTTTGACTCGGCAACTATTTCAACAAGCAAAGCCCTTCCCTTTGCAAAGCGCTCTATCTGCGCTATAGAAGGCAAACTTATAAGATTGAATATTTCACGCGCCGTGTCCATTTCGGGATTAACGATCATCGATATTCCCAAAGACTCCTTCATATCTATTATCTGCTTACGGTAATCGGGATTGCTTACTCTTGCGATAGTATTTTCAGCACCGATATTTTTCGCCACAAGACACGCAAGTATATTTAATTCGTCACTTCCCGTAAGAACTATAACAAGATCTGCAGAGCCTACCTCTGCTTCTTCCTGAATATCTCTGCATGCACCGTTACCTACAACACCGAAAACATCGTATCTTTCAATAAGATTTTCTATTTTTTCTTTATTTTCATCTATTATAGTTATGGTATTCGCTATTCTGTCAATACTTTTTAGAATTGTCTGCCCTATTGCTCCAAGACCTATAATTACTATCTTCATCAACAAAAAGCTCCTTAAAAAATTATAGGTATATTATACAATAAATTTAATAAAATGTCAATATAATAAAAAAGCTTTAAGACCTTGACAAAAAATATATATTATGTTATAATACTAAAGTATTGAAAGTAAATAGACATACCGTGAAGATGTGTAAGTAACTTTACCTCCCCGCAAAAGAGATTGAATATCTTGGGCTGTGAATATTCATTGTCGGCAGTAAGGCGAATTTCAGCATTGGAGTATTCTGCGAAAAGTTTTTACATTAAGCAGAGCTGCCTTGTCAGGCATTAACAACGAGTGCGGAGCTATGCTCCGAATTTGGGTGGTACCGCGGATTTTTTTCGTCCCTTCTATCAGGGACGTTTTTTTATTTGTATATACTATACACATTAAGAAAGAGGATTATTATGAAAGAAAAACTGTTGCAACTTTCTTCTGAAGCAAAAGAATCAATTGCCTCAGCAAAAACCGAACTTGAGCTGCAAAATGTAAAAGTAGCTCTATTAGGAAAAGCAGGCTCTATAACGGGCTTATTGAAAGAACTTCCTAAGATCGCCCCCGAACTTCGCCCCGAAATGGGAAAAGCTGTAAATGAAGTTAAGAACGAGCTTACTGCACTCATCGATGCAAGACGTGAGGAAATAAAGCTCAAAGCAAGCGAAATAGCTCCCGATTTCGACTATACACTTCCGGGTACGCTTCCACCAAGCGGAGGACTTCACCCCATTACACAAATGCGTTACGATCTTGACGATGCATTCCGTTCTATGGGATTTGAAATATATTCGGAAGACGATATAACTAGTGAATTTTACGCATTCGACAATCTCAACTTCCCCCCCAACCATCCTGCAAGAGAGTCTATGGACACATATTGGATAGAGGGACACGATAAAGGAAACGCAGAGGACAAGCTTTGTCTTCGTCCTCACCTTACAGGCGGAAGCGTTCGTTATATGCAAACTCACAAGCCTCCATACCGTTTTGTATATCCCGGCAGAGTTTACCGTAATGAAACCACTGATGCGCGTCACGAAAGAGCATTTTTCCAGTACGAAGCGCTCATCGTCGACAAGGATTTCACATTTACCGCGGGAAAGGTTATGATAAAGAGCATACTTTCAAAGGTATTTGGCAAGGATGTTCCCGTACGTATGAGAGCAGGCTTCTTCCCCTTCGTTGAACCCGGATTTGAAATTGATATGGGTTGTCTTGTTTGCGGCGGCAAGGGATGCAGCGTATGTAAGCAGGTCGGATGGATAGAAATTATGCCCGGCGGCACACCTCATCCGAACGTTCTTCGTTCGGCAGGTCTTGATCCTGATGAATACACAGGATTCTATGTAAATATCGGTCTTGACAGACTTGTTATGATGAGATACGGAATAGATGACGTTCGTCTTTTCCACAGCGCAGATTTAAGATTTTTGGAACAGTTCCATTAAGAAAGGGGGATATATAAAATGAAATTATCACTTAACTGGATAAAAGACTACGTTAAACTCCCTGCCGATATGGATCTTAAGCAATTGGCATTTGATCTTACAATGTCAACTGTTGAAGTAGAAGGAGTAAAAGAGCTTGCCCGTCAGTTTGACGGTATTGTAGTCGGTAAAATTTGCGAGGTCCTTCCTCATCCCAACGCGGACAAGCTCAGAATTTGTAAGGTAGATATCAATGACGGAGAGATCCACGACATCGTTTGCGGTGGCTCAAACCTTGAAGCAGGAATGCTCGTTGTGGTAGCTTGTCCCGGATCTTTCGTTCGTTGGCACGGTGAGGGCGAACCCGTTGAAATAAAAAATACAAAGCTTCGCGGAGTTGCTTCCTTCGGTATGATCTGCGCAGCGGTAGAAGTAGGACTTGACGATCTCTTCCCCGTAAGCGACGATCACGAAATAATGGATCTTACTTCCTTTGGATTTGCGGCAGGAACTCCTCTTGCAGAAGCACTTGACCTTGATGATATAATACTTGAAATAGATAACAAATCTATGACCAATCGTCCCGATCTTTGGGGACATTACGGTATTGCAAGAGAAATATCGGCACTTTACGATCTTCCGCTTGCTAAAATCGAAGCATATACCCCGCCCGCAAACGTTGCGGATTTCCCGATAGAAATAAAAGATACCGACCGTTGTCCGAGATACATCGGTGTAAAGCTTGAAAATCTTTCGGTAAAAGCTTCCCCGTTTGAAATGCAGAGCCGCATCTGGCGTGTAGGTATGCGTCCGATAAATGCTCTTGTTGACGTAACAAATTACGTTATGCTTGCACTCGGTCAGCCGACTCACGTTTTTGATGCCGACAACATTTCCGACGGTATAACCGTTCGACGCGCTGAAAGCAAGGAAGAATTACTCCTTCTCAACGGAAAAACTCTTGAGCTTTCAAACGACGATCTTGTTATAGCAGATTCAGAATCAGCAGTAGCTCTTGCAGGTGTTATGGGCGGCGCTAAAGATTCTGTTCTCGACACAACCTCAAACGTTATTTTGGAAGTTGCTAACTTTGAATCAACAGGTGTTCGCCGTACCGCTCTCCGTTACGACAACAGAACTGAGGCGTCTTCCCGTTATGAGAAAGCGGTCGATCCCGAAAGATGCGATCTTGCTCTTTCTATGACTATGCAGCTTTTTTCAGAGCTCTACCCCGATATGAAGGTAACCGCATTTTCCGATAAATACGAAAAGAAGCTTGTAAAGAAAGAAATCGATGTAGAACTTCTTTGGCTTGAGCGCAGACTCGGCAAGAAGATCTCCAACAAAGATGTAAAGTCTAAGCTCGGACTTCTCGGCTTTGAAGTATCCTTCACTGACACTCATATGCATATTACCGTTCCCACCTGGCGTTCGACGGGTGACGTTGGCATCAAAGCCGACATTATGGAAGAAGTTGCGCGTATGTACGGATATGAAAACTTCGAGCCCACCCCTATAGTTACAAGCTTTGAAGGCGCAATAAATCAGCTTGAAGTTGACCTTGTAAGAAAGATAAAAGAGTATCTTGCCATTCGTTGCAATATGCAAGAGATCTTTACTTACCCATGGATGCAGGACGAACTTGTTTCTGCTATAGTAGAGGACACAAACGGTATACTCAAGCTCTCAACTCCGCCTTCCCCTACCGAAAGCTATATTCGTTCCACCCTTCTCCCAAACATTTGCGGAGCGGTAGCAAAGAACGAAAGATACTACAGCGATTTTGCAATTTTTGAAGAAGCTCAGATCTTCAAAGATGAAAATTACACCTCACCTTACGATGCACGCGAGCTTCTTCCCACACAGGAACGCCATGTTGCAGGTGCTGTTGCGGGTGATCCTAACAAGGTTAAAGAAATTTTCCTTCGTACAAAAGGTATTGTAGAAAATATGTCACGTTACACCCATATGGAAGGCTTTAGCTTCCGCCGTGACCAAAAACCAAGTTGGGCAGACGATACAATCTGGCTCAACATATATCTTGACGAAAGCAAGATAGGCGACCTCGCGCTTCTTTCCAAGAAAGCTTCGCTTGCTTGCGGAATCAAAAATCTCTCAACAATGCTCTTTGAAATAAATACAGATATGCTTAAGCCTTTCCGTTCAAGAACAAACGGCTTTGAGCATCTCAACGAATATCCGCTTATAGAATACGATGTATCTATGCTCTTTAACGCGGATACAAAATGGGCTGAAATAAAAGCCGTTGCGCTTAAGAAAAAGAACAATGAAAGTTTCCTTAAAGACGTTTCCTTTGTAGACGAATATAAGGGTGCTCAAGTTCCTGAGGGAATGAAGTCGGTTACACTCCGACTTACCATCGGATCCAACGAAAAAACACTTAACGCAAATGAAATAGAAGCTTGTGCAAACTCTGTATTAAAGATCCTTACCAAGGAACTTGGTGCGGAAGCACGTACAAAATAAAAATAATACGGGCTGTTCCATTTTGGAACAGCCCGTATTATTTTAACAAAAAACGACCGAAGAACCAAAGTTCTTCGGTCATTTTTTCGCTCAATTTTATCAACCATCGATTATCTTGATACTTCCGCCCGCAGCAATAACCTTTTGTCTTGCCTGAGCCGAAATACCCTGAGTTTCAATGTGGAATGCCTTTTCAAGAACCATATCGCTTCTTGCGAGTATCTTCATCTGAGTTGTCTCAGAATCGATAAGTCCTTTTTCCTTGAGTATCTTCAAGGTAATCTTATCACCTGAATTGAAATGTTCAACAAGTGTATCAATATTGATATATTCCATCTTACCTACAAAGCCCTTAGCCTTTTTCCTCTGCTTAGGCTGAGGAACAGATACAACCACAGGTTCAGGTACAGGTGTAGGAACAGGTGTAGGCACGTAAACGATAACAGCCTCCGCTTCCTTTTCTTTACGGCGAAGTACCGAAAGGATAAGAAGAATGATTGCTATAAGTAAGAGTATAAAGAATATCCATATACGCAAAGTATCTTCAACACCGGGAGCAAAGAAGCTTCCGTTTGCTTCTGCAGAAAGATTTGCCTCGCTATGAAGCGCCAAGCCTACCTTGATAGCGGCAGAACCTGAATCCATATTTCCGAGAGCTGTATCTTGTTCATCGTTGTCATTTTCAAACAACCATCTCCACTGAAGCTCATATTCATCAACTTCGCCCTTAGGAAGTGTTGCGGTAAGAGTGAAATTATTGAAGTCATCAAATGTTCCCCACTCTTTTGCGCTACCTATAAGATATTCCTCTGTGGGAGAAATAAGTCTTACCTCTATCGGGAATTTCACATCACCGACATACTCAACAGCAGGATCAAACTCATAGTCAATTGCAACATCGTCTTTATTTCTGATTCTGATCGTATACTCGGTACCGGTACCTGGAGCAATAACAGAATCTCCGTTTGCACTTTCTACAGTAATTTCTCCACTGTCATTTTTATACTCCGCTGAGAAAATATCAAAATTTTCAACACTATCCGCAGCAATATTAAGTATTCTTCCATCATCTGCAAGCTTTGCATACTTGTACATTCTTGCAGCTAAGACAACGATCGAAAAGATAAGTAAAAGAATCAAAATCGCTATCGCAACCCAGAATATCTTTCTGATATTAGCCAAAACTATCTTTTTAGACTCATTCGCCTCATTTTCAGCAGCATCTTCCGATTCATCTTTATCAACCTTTTTAACCTCGTCTGCCATGGGGAATCACCTCCATCTCTAACATATAAGAATAAAAATTGAGTCGCACTGAAAAGTATTTTCATAGCAAAATACTCTTCGAAAATACTGTTTAAAGTATTCTTGTAACTATTATAACATACTTTTTAATAAATTGCAACAGTTTTTTTCGTTTTTATTCGTAATTTTGTTACATTTTATTTTTTTTAATAAATATATTAAAAATAAAAGGTAAAAAATAAATTCCAATTGACAAAAACAGACTTTAATGGTATAATTTTAGGTACATGTTTAATTTACAGGAGTTTAAGATGGAAATAAATTGGTTCAATCTGATATTCAGCAGCATAATGCTCGGCATAGGTCTTGCTATGGATGCATTTTCGGTATCTTTGGCTAACGGTCTTAATGAACCCAATATGAAAACCCGAAAAATTTTAGGTATTTCTGCAACCTTTGCGATTTTCCAGGCACTTATGCCCCTTATCGGCTGGTTTGCTGTATCGGGATTTCTTGAGCTTTTTAATAAGTTCAAACCATTTATACCGTGGATATCCTTTATACTTCTTTGTTTCATAGGCGGAAAAATGTTATATGAAAACATAAAAAGTAAAGATAACGAAAATTCTTATATCAAAATTCTTACTGTTAAAGCGCTTCTTATTCAAGCAATAGCAACATCGATCGATGCCCTTACAGCAGGAATAGATTTTGCGAAGGACTATTCTTTAAAGCAATATCCTTACGTTTTCTTAGCAGTACTTATTATCGCGGCACTTACCTTTATCATTTGTCTTGGCGGAGTAAAGATAGGTCAAAAAATGGGAACAAAGCTTTCAAGCAAAGCGGGAATTCTCGGAGGCTGCGTGCTTATATTTTTAGGTCTTAAAATATTCGTAACCAACATAATATTTGCATAAAAACCACAATATACAAACTAAAAGGAAGAGAACAGCTCGTATCGTTCTCTTCCTCTTTTTTATAAATTATTTCGTGTCAAAAAATACAATATTAAAATCCAAATTTCCAGCTGTAATGGGCATTCCGCTTTATTAATCACTGCTTTAAATTACAATTTTCTTTTGTACAGCAGTTTTGGCTAAATTACATTTTTCATCACTGCATTTTTTTAATATTTGCAGCAAATTCAAGATATTATACTATGAATCTTAAACTTTTTATCACTCACGCATCAATGGAAAACATAGTAAGCAAATGTTCCGTCAACCACCGCGGTATATACAAAGGTGCCAAACTCGTCGAAATCTCCTGCCAATTCAATTCTCGCATTGGATTCGAGAATCAATTTGTGATCGGTATTGTAATAATTATATTTTCCCTCTACAGCATTCAAAAGCGCATAACAAGAGCTGTTTGGTAACTCCTCAAAATATTTTGAAGAAGGATCTGCAGAGTTATAGGAACAAAGCTCCTTTATTTCTTTTCCCGTCACGGCAAGTACAGAATAATCCTCATCGCTTCCTTTTTTTACAAAAACCGTATCATTCATATGCGTAATAACACCTGCATTATTTTCAGGAAGCAAATATACCTCTTCCATATCAAATGTATATATTATTCCGTCACATATAATATTTTCACCTGAAACATCTATATCATAATTATTAATCTGCCGCAAGAGGTTTCCTTCTATATCAACAAGCGCCATTCCATAGACCGTAGACACAAGATAAACACCGTCACCGAGTAACACGGGAATATTAGCTCTTTGATCGTCTACTATTTTGAGAGTATTTTTGATTTTTCCGTTATTGTCGATAAGTACCACGTCGGTTTTATCACCGGAATAATCAACCATATGATCAACTATCGGGTATAGATACGCAATATTCTCCAAAGAATCAACGTACATATTATTATCGCTATCTTTATCAACAAGCTCAGAGCCCGTTGAAATATGTTCGATCATATATTTAAAATCTAATGCCTTTTCTGTCTTTTTTTCGGGATCGATAATATAAGTATAAAGCTCATACTTTGTCAGCTCCCCGCTGTTAGGATCACTTTCGCTAAAATCATATTTATTACTGTTAGGATCAAGTATACGCGAATACTGAACCATAATCTTTCCATCATTAAGCAAATTGCGTGATCTCCACTCCGCCCAAGACGGAAGTGTAAAGCTATAAATATGATTAAAATCTCTATCGTAAATATTTATACTTTCATCATACCGATAAAAATATTTACTGTTCCAATCATCACAGCTATCTATATAGAGATTGACAGGGATATCCTTAAGCTTTTCAAGCGCACCCGTTTCTCGATCAACGCTGTAAGCCGTTTTATCAAACAGAACCATATCCGCAAACGCTATCGGATCTATAGCGGAAGATGTCGAAGTAACGAGTGTACCTTCAGCATCGTAAAGCTCTCTCACCGAAGCAAAATTACCGTCACCGAGTTTAGTTTTAGATACGGCGAAGCAAGAAACATTCGGATAAAGCATTATTTCTATCGCCTCGTCAGTCGAAGGCACTACGGTCAAAACCACCTTTTTATTTCGTGCGCTGAACACCTTTGAAGTAATAACACCGTTTTCATCAGTTTTATTAAATATCATAAACTCGCTCTTTTTATCGAACAAAGAATATCCGCTAAGCTCTTCAACCATATCTGCGCTATTTACCGTATTTTTCTTAGGATCGTAGTCTTTATTCAAAACCGCATCAAACGATTTAGCCGCTTTCACAGTTCCCGTGCATGAGGTAAATATAGCAAAACAAGCTAACAGAAGAGCAACAAAAATTATTCTGCTTCTTTTCATAAACATCCTCCGAGTTTTATTCAAAAAATTTAAAAGAAAAATCTCCGCCGATTCACAATGAATAACAGCCGAGATCTTTCTTAACGCTTTCAGTTCCCCGCCGAGCCGTGTAACCATATAGAGAGACCCTGAAAAACAAGGTGGTGTCCTATCTCGCGCTTTACTGCTCCCAACGTCTTCTGCAAGTGTGAGACAAGTCAATCAGACAGGCAGAAGGAGGTCTGCAAACCACGTTCGAACTCTATTTCGGACTCCTTTAACTAAGTGTAGCTCCTGTGAACGATTATCACGAACTAAGCAGGTTATTATAGTTTAAGCGCTTTCCGTCAAATTTATTCTTCTTTATAATTAATTTACGTCGTAATCTATTTCAGCCGAAAAACGGTCATCGAAATAATCAGCAATATCATCGAGCTCATCAGGATCATCAACACTTACAAGGCATTCATTTCCATCCTCGTCATAAGCAAGCTTCAAAATGACATACTCAATTATATCACTATCCTCATCTCCGAGATCCTCAGGCGGAAACATAGCAAAATACTTATTTCCGTTCTTTTCATAATCTGCAATTATCTCGAATTCGAGCTCTTCGCCATTCTCATCGGTAAGTATCCAAATGTTATCGGTTGTAGCATCAACATCGGCAACAGCAGATGCGGTTTCTTCAAGCTTTGTTTCCACTGCAACGGGAGAATCTTCAATCACTGCTGCCTCGATATCAGCAAGCTCTTCTACAGCAGGTGTTGCGACCTCATTTTTTACAGCTTCATTATTTACACTGTTCTTATTATTTTTATTTTTCTTAGCCATGATATATCTCCTTAAATTTTTTCTATACTTATTTTATAGTATATTTATAAAAAAGTCAACACTTTTTATATAACTTAATGTTTAAAAAGAAATAATTTCCGAAAGAATTATATTACTCACAAGAAATCCCTTGGTCGTAAATGCTATTCTCCGTTCTTTTTCGGTTATAAATCCACCTTTTATAAAAGTATCTATGCAGGGGCTTTCGTTTTTCAACTCTTTTCTAAAAAGCTTTTTATACTCGTCAAGATCTATACCTCGAGCAAGTCTCATTCCGAGCATAATATATTCAGCAGCTCTTTCGCTTTCGTTAATTATTTCATATTGCTCGCAGATATCCTCTTCACGCAGGAAAGCCTCAATATCTCTTGAATTTCCGTATCTTATTCCTTCAAAGCAAGAATGAGCCGCCACACCAAAGCCCACATAATCGTCAAGCTCCCAATACTTAAGATTATGCTTCGACTCTCTTTTATCTTTTGCAAAATTACTTATCTCATATCTATGATAACCGCTTTGGGTAAGGATCATATTACAAAGCTCATAAAGATCTGCCTCGGTGCTTTCATCAGGAAGATGCAACCTATCTTTGCGTGAATAGAAATCCGTTCCTTCTTCTATTTTCAAGGCATATGCGGAAATATGCTCAGGTGAAAGAGCAATAACCTCTTTTAGTGTCCTTTCGAAGCTTTGTAAGGTCTGGTCAGGTATTCCGTACATAAGATCAACGCTTATATTATCAAACCCCGCATCTCGGGCATCGAAAAAGGTAGCGCAAAAATCAGCAAAGGTATGAACCCTTCCCAACAGTGCAAGCTCCTTTTCGTCCGTGCTTTGCAGACCTATGCTCAATCTGTTTACGCCCAGCTCTTTCAGGACGGAAAGTCCTTCTCTACCGATACTCGCAGGATTACACTCAACAGTGATCTCAGCATCCGATGCCACATCAAACGAAGAATAAAGCGCAGAAAATATAGCTTCAAAGCACTCTTTGGGCAGCAAAGTAGGTGTGCCTCCTCCAAAATAAACGGTATCAACTCGCTTTGACGGATACTTTTTGGCAAACTCTTTTATTCTTTTTACAAGTTCTTGCGAATACCTTTCCATTATATCACTTTTTAAATGCGGAAAGGAACAAAAATCGCAATAATTACACTTTTTTATGCAAAACGGAATATGGATATATATTCCCAAGCTATTCTTATTCAATTTTTCCCCCATTATACTTTTTGCAATACTCATATACCAAGTGCTTCAAAGCAAGCATTTCTCTGTCGGATGCTATGATCTCCGGGTGATTTGTATCACCGAGAGAATAGAATTCTTCTCTGTTCATCTCGGTAACAAAAGAGTGATCTGCCGAGAAAACCTCTTTTTGCGTAAAAGCAGAATAAACACAAAGTGCGGTAAGATATCCTGTAAGCGTGTTAGGGTGAAATTTATCATTTTCACGGCAAACAATAAAAGAATTTTTAGTATATTCAAGCAACGAATCTTTTAAAAGAGCTTCGCCCTTTATAAGTGAATCCACCATATGTCCGAGCGGAATATAAACTCCGTTATGCTCATCTCTTATTTTTCGTGCCGCTTCAAATGAAGGTTCAAAATTATGAAACGCATCATAGGTAGTAATATAAAATCCAAAAACAGTTTCGGGCGGAAAAAGCTCCATTATAAGCCGTGCATCCTCATAGGTTTCTTTTATACGGTCGCCCGACTGCTGCAAGACTGCGATATCCTGCATATAAAAGCTGTCAAGCGGTAATCCTTGCGGATTGTTATAATATGCGGGATGAAGCTCCTTAAGCTTTTCATAAAGCATTCTCGAAGCAAAGCCGTCGCCTTTATGCCAGAAGCTCGCCCCTCCCCAAGTAAAGTTAGTAACCGTTACGTCTTCTCCAAAAGACTGTGCCAACTTATAAAAATATCCGTCGTCAACTTCGTCAAAAGTCTTAACATTTACACACTTTCCGAAAAAAGTAAAGCTATTACCTATAAATATGATCTTCTTTTTATCAAAACTTTGAATTACAGCCATAATTACTTTTCTTCAACCTCATCTGAAAGTCTGAAGCCCGCAAGATCAGTCACTGGGAGAGAAAATACGATAGAATGAGCTTTGCTTTCAATTCCCGCGTGCTGCATAATAGCCCTCATTATATCCTTCTTCTTCTCGGTTGCGGTAACTATAAAGAGCATTTCTTTTTCCTCAGCAAGAGAAAATCCCAAAAATTTCTGCTCGCCCGCTCCGGTTCCTTTGGCTCTTATCGTAGTACCTCCCTTAGCGCCTGCCTCCCGAGCCGCTCCCATAACAAGTTCGGTATATCCTTTTTCATATATAGCAATTATAACTTCCTGAACTGTTTGCATCCTATTATCCTCCGTCTTTGATGAGTTTTTATCGGCATCGGTATCTTTTTTATCGACGTCCTCAGAGTCAAGCGGCATTCCCGACGTAAAATATTCAAGCGCCCTGCTTCCTCCCATTCCCGAAAGAGGAACAGCAACCGCTATTCCTCGGTCAGGAAGATCTATCTTCATTTCTTTTTCAAATCCTCTCAAAACCGTTTTAAGTAACGGATAAGTTAAAATCGACATCAAAACCGCTTTTTCATTTTTTTCTATTCCAAGAATTGAAAGAGTCTTCTTGTGAGCCGTTCCGTTTCCAAGTGTATCGTATATAACGGAAACTCCGCATTTATCCAAAAAAGCGTGATATTCTTTTATATCCGAACGCTTTATTACGGTAAAAAGTAAATATAATCCATTCATATTCCGTCATATCCTCCTATCAAAAATCTATTATATCGTCTTCAGGCTTCAAAGCATCCGCCTCGAGATCGATAACATCTTCGGGTTTCTTGATATCGATGTCAAGCTTAGCTGTCTTAGCTGTCTTTTCTGCCTTATGCTGCTTGATCTTATATACAAGTCCGAGAATCTGAATAGCTATAAGAGGAGTCATCGCTACCATAGCGACAACACCGAATGCGTCGGTTGCTACGTTTCCTCCGAGAGCAACGCAAGCTCCCGTCGCAAAAGGCAACAAAAAGGTTGCCGTCATAGGTCCTGATGCAACTCCTCCCGAGTCAAAAGCAATAGAAGTAAACACATCGGGAACGATGAAAGAAAGCACTATTGCTATAAAATATCCCGGAATTATTACGTAAAGAATAGGTATTCCCGTAAGTACTCTGAGCATCGCTATTCCTACAGATACCGCAACACCTATCGAAAGTGTGAGAGCAAGTGCCTTTGCGGGAATAGCGCCCTCGGTTTCTTCCTCGACCTGCTTTTTCAAAACCTGGACCGCAGGCTCTGCCGCAACTATAAAATAACCTATTATCATTCCTATAGGGACTATAAACCATTTGAAATCTGTAAGTGCAAGTATTTTTCCAAGCTCGTATCCAAGCGGCAAAAATCCAACGTTTACACCTGTAAGAAAAAGTGTAAGTCCTACAAAAGTATAGACAACACCCATCATTATCTGACCAAGACCGCCCTGACCTATGCCCCCGGTAAGCGCTCTGAAAATAAAGAAGAAAACAACTATCGGTCCTACAGCTATGAGAACCTCAAGCGCATAATGCGGAAGCTGTTTTATAAACATCCAGAAAAGATCATCGGAATTCGTGTATACCAATACGGGGTACACGGTAGGCTCAAAGGAGGTAACGTTATTTACTATACCGAGTATCATAACGGCGATTATAGGTCCTACAGAACAGAGAGCGATAAGACCGAAGCTATCGTTATCTGCATTTTCATCGGCTCGGATAGAGGAAACACCGACACCGAGAGCCATAATAAACGGAACTGTCATAGGTCCCGTCGTTACTCCGCCCGAATCAAATGACAAAGCTAAAAAACTGTTCGGTACGAAAAAAGCTAATATAAAAACTATTCCATAAAAAGCCAACAAAAGATATTTCAGCTTTATTTTAAAAACCATTCGCAGCATCGCTACAACGAGCATTATTCCAACACCTATAGCAACCGCAATAATAAGCGTCATATTCGGTATTGTAGATATCTGCTCGGCAAGAACGGTAAGATCGGGTTCGGATATCGTTATCATTAATCCTACAAAAAAGGAAACAAGAAGAACGATCCAAAGCTTTTTTGTTTTTGTCATTTTTGAACCTACGTACTGTCCCATAGGCATCATCGACATCTGCGCGCCAAGCGTAAAGAATCCCATTCCCACAACAAGAAGCAAGGTTCCGAGTATGAAGGAAATAAGTATCGGCGCACTGACAGGCGCAATCGTTATAAGCAACAAAAAAACCACCGCAGCAACAGGAAGCACCGACGTCAGCGACTCTTTTATTTTTTCAACAAGTATAGTTTTTTGAAAAAAATTCATATTTTCCTCCTTTCCCTAAACAATCAAAGATCCATTCAAATTATTATATCATTTTTCGCATACGATTTCAAGTCTTTTTCATAAAAGACAACCTTGACAAAGGTAATTATTTCGTATATAATATACTTATCCGAAGCTTTTAAGTTTCAATATTCAAAAGCAAAAAAGAGGTAGCTATGAAAAAAGAATTCAGAATAAAAAAAGACACTTTGCCAAAGTACATAGGTGGAAAATCAAAAGTAATGGATGCAGCAGACGGGGTTGATCTGCTTTTAGTTCAGGATACTAACAAATCAGAATATGAAACCTTTTGCGATACGCTCAAGGCGGACGGATACGAGGTTTACGTTTTCCGCATTTTGAACGGAAATATATACACGACCTTCACAAAGGGTGATACATTTGTTCATACGCATTTTGCGCCATCTAATAAAACCGTAAAAGTAACTATGGGTGACGTTGCGGATCTCCCTGTGCGCAAGCAAGATGCAATTATAAATAAGGTTTGCGAGCCTAAGCTTACCTTTGTAGCTCAAAGAGCCGACAAACCCGAGCATGAACCCCATACAGATATCGGTCTTTCCGTTATCTTTACTCTTTCTGACGGTAGACTTGTTGTGCTCGATGGCGGTATGCCCAACGAAAAGAATCATTTAGGTCTTCTTGAAGCGATGAGAAAAGCATCTCCCGACAAAGATAACATCGTTATCGCAGGTTGGTATCTCTCTCACGCGCATATCGATCACCATGGCGCAGCTTGGCAGTTTATAGAGCAGCACCTTGACAAAGTTAAGATAGAAGCGTTCGTTCTTAATTATGCTGCAGACTGTCACTATGAAAACCTTACAGAGGATAGCTGGAAAAAAGCCGATGACGCACAGCTTTTCAGAAATGCGCTCAAAAAGATAGCTCCCGACACAAAGGTTATCAAGGCTCACTCAGGACAGGTATATCACTACGGTGAAGAAGCTGTTGAAATAGTTTACTCGGTAGAGGACTACTACCCCGAGCCTCTTAATTACAACAATTCAAGTTCACTCGTTTTAAGACTTCATGCAAAGGGCAATTCTGTTATGCTTCTTGCTGACACCACTCATACTTCAGGCGCAAGAATGATGGAGCTTCACAGAGATGCGCTTCAATCGGATATGGTACAGATAGCTCACCACGGAATGTGGGCAAGCTACTCACAGCTTTACCGTTACATAAACGCTCCCGTTCTTCTCTGGCCTTCAAATCTTACAAATGCAAGAAGATGGTTTGATGACAGTGTGGTTCAAACCGCTGTAGGGATAGCAGACGATGTTTATCTCTCGGGAAATAATAAAGATACTGTTATCAATTTCCCTTATGAAATAAAACATAATAAAGCTAAATTCTTAAAAGAAATCAGTTACAGCCACGAAGACTAATAAGTATAGCGATTAAACCGATCAAGTAATTATATAAAATAATTGGGGCAGATTCAAATCCACATTGATCTGCCCCAAAATTTAATAAAAAGTATTGACAATAAAAATGCTTTATGGTATAATGTTTATCGTGAATATTGGGGTGTAGTCTAGTGGTAGGACACGAGACTTTGACTCTCGCCGGGAAAGTTCGATTCTTTCCACCCCAGCCAAGAAAAAAGCCAAGTTGAATTTCGACTTGGCTTTTTTCAACTAAATCCGTCCTTACGGACGGGATAAATCCCACTAACGTGGGATGAAATCACTTTGTGATGAAATCCCGCTTCGCGGGGTGAGGGGGACGGATTTAATTTCATCTGAAGCCGTAGGCTGAAGATTTCATCCGAGCGAAGCGAGGATTTCATCGTGCGTAGCACGATTTCATTGACTTTTACTTCGATTTATGCTATTTATGCTATAATAAGCGAAAGAGGTGATAACGATGGCAGAAAACAAACTTGCAGATATGTCAACCGACTTTGCAGTTAAAATTTTGAATTTGACAGACGGCATTAAAGGTCATTATTCTTTATCCAATCAGCTTGAACGAAGCGGTACAAGTATCGGCGCAAATATCAGAGAGGCAAAATATGCTCATAGCAAAGCGGATTTCGTTGCTAAGTTGCAAATTTCTCTCAAAGAGTGTTATGAAACAGAATATTGGATTGAGATTGCGCAAAAAGCGAATATCATTTCGGAAGAGATTGCGAAAAATGTTCTGCACGATTGCGGTTCTATCCGCAGAATGTTGATTGCCTCGATCAATACGGCGAAGGAGAACATAAAATGAAAAAGAAACATACTCCATTAACAAATGATGAAGTCCGCGTTATCAAAATCAGCGAAGAGGCTCTGTATGAGTTTATATATGAGAAATTCATCGATGACCAAGATACATACTTAGATGTAGACAATTTGAGCGTAACCGATTCTTTTTATATGGATTGGGAAAATCGACAGTTTATTGTTTGTGCATACAAAACAGAAGATGAAAATGGTGAATTATTAGAATTTCATGAAAGCATTGATATTGAAAAGTTAATAAATAAAATACCCGACACAACGGAATCTATGTATTCGAACAATAGATATAAGAAATTTACTAAAAAAGAACTTGAAGACTTGTGTAAATAATCAATACATAGGTTCGTTTGCAAGCATGGAGCAGCACCCCGGAAGACAGCGGTTAAGTGCAACTCCCATCATCACCAAGGGATAAGGCTATCCTCACAGCAAAAATCACGGACTGTTTTTGTTTATCCAAGCCGCAGTAGGGGTTCCCCGAATCGAGCAAAGCGAGCTTTGGGGGTTCCCGTAGGCTTTGCATATCACCACCGCGCGAGGCGTGGTGTACATCGTCAAGGTCGCCAAGCCGAGCTTATATATCATCACGCGTCATCATTCATTTTTTTAACTACTGTGCGAGTGAAACAAACAACATCATTTCTTGACATAGCACAAAATTCGTGTTACAATATAACAAACGAAATAAGGAGAAAACTATGAAAAGATATATAACGTTTTCAAATATAATCTTTTTTATTCTAAGTGTTTTTCTATTTAACAGCTATTTGCTAATAAAAAAGATTCCATATTTACTTTTACTTATAATTCCTCTTTTTATATTGCTTAATATTCTCCCCGGAATTAAGCTTAACGGTACGAAAAAGCTTCGTTTAAAATTCTGCCATCACGGAACGGCTACTCTTTTCATCTTTATACTCTCGCTTATCCCGTCAATAATATGGCACGTTGTCCTTGCATTTCGCTTGCTCCCACAAAACTATCTTGATTTTATATTCAGCGCGCTTTTATGCATAATTTTCTCCGCTATATTTTTTTGGAACGGAATTTTATGCGTATACCTCACTTCAACGCAAATGGGTATAAAATGGCGTGTTATCGGCGCTTTGTGCGGTATGATACCTATAGCCAATTTGATAGTTCTTACAAAGATCATACGAGTTACGGCAGATGAGTTAGATTTTGAAATCAAAAAAGAAATAATAGCATCAGATCCCGCTCTCGCTTCTATATGCAAAACCAAATACCCTATAGTGTTGATTCACGGTGTATTTTTCCGTGACAGCAAGCTGTTTAACTATTGGGGAAGAATTCCAAGCGCGCTGAAAGCTCACGGCGCGGTCATATATTACGGTCAGCACCAATCTGCGCTTAGTATCAAAGAAAGCGCAAGAGAACTTGCCCACAGAATAAAGCTTATAGTAGAACGCTCGGAATGTGAAAAAGTTAATATTATAGCTCACTCAAAGGGCGGACTTGATTGCAGATACGCAATATCCGAATTCGGGCTCGCGCCCTACGTTGCATCGATAACTACAGTGAACACACCTCACAGAGGTTGCATTTTTGCCGAAAAATTACTCGAATCCACTCCCAAAAAGATAAAAAATAAAGTGGCAAACGCATACAATTCCACCTTGACTGCGCTCGGCGACGACACTCCCGACTTTCTTGCGGCAGTAAACGATCTTACAGCAGAGCATTGTAAAAAATTAAACGAACAGCTGACATTTCCTGACGGTATATACGCTCAAAGTATAGGCTCGGTTATGTTACATCCGAAAAAAGGAAAATTTCCGCTCAATCTATCCTACCGCTACGTTAAAAATTTTGATGGCGAAAACGACGGATTAGTGGGAGAAAGCTCTTTCGCTTGGGGCGAAAAATACACTCTTTTACGCACAGACGGAAAACGCGGTATCTCTCACGGAGATATGATCGACCTCAACAGAGAAAATATTAAAGATTTTGACGTCCGTGATTTTTACGTCAAGCTTGTAAGCGATCTTCGTCAAAAAGGTCTTTAAAATAAAAAGATAAAAATTATTAATGATTTTTTACTGTTTACAAATCACTATTTTTATGATATAATATTTACGTTAATAAAAAATAAAGGAGTACACCGTGAAAAAAATTATTTGTCTTTTTTTAGTAGCAATTATGCTTATGCCCTGTCTGATTTCTTGCGACGAAACAGACTCACTTCCGAACACAGTTATAATAGACGTTAAAGACTTCGGAAAAATAACAGTTGAGCTTTATCCCGATATTGCTCCCATCACAGTAAAAAATTTCAAAAAGCTTGTAAACGAAAAATTCTATGACGGTCTCATATTCCACCGCGTAATAGAGGACTTTATGATCCAGGGCGGAGATCCTTTGGGTGACGGAACGGGCGGTCAGACCGACGCAAACGGCACAAAAATAAACATCAAGGGTGAATTTTCAGAGAACGGCGTTAAAAACACTCTCGCTCATACACGCGGAGTAATTTCTATGGCTCGTTCAGGAAATCCCAACTCGGCATCATCGCAATTCTTTATCTGTCAGGTATCCTATCCCAGCCTTAACGGAAAATACGCTTCTTTCGGTAAGGTTACAGAAGGAATGGAGGTAGTTGACGCTATCGCTGCTGTTGAAACAAACGAAAATGATAAGCCTATTACCGACGTTGTAATAAGCTCTATAACATTCAAAGAATAATCAAATAAAAAAGCTGTTTCAAATGAAACAGCTTTTTTATTATATAATCGATTTACCGTCTGTTTTTTAGTCTGCCTATCTCAGCAAGGATCTTTTCTTCCGCATCCTGCATATTTGCCGCTACGACCGTACATCCCGCAGATGTTTTATGTCCGCCCCCGCCAAAACGTGAACAAACGTAAGAAACATCAAAATCTGTCATTGAACGCATCGAAACACGAAAGCTGTTTCGGTTTGCTTCCTCTCTTATAGCGAAAGCGATCTCAACACCGTCAAGCGACCTTGCTATATCTATGATAGTTCCAAGATGCTCATCCTCAGCGCCCAGCTCTCTTTTCTTTTCGTAAGAGAACGGAACCCAAGCTATAGTACCGTTAGCATAAGTCTTTAAATTTCTTGCCGCCTCTGCCTCTACAGATATCTGCACGGGAGATTTACACTCAAACAATAAATGATTTATTTCAGCGTGATCTATACCGTATTCGATAAGCTCTGCCGCGATCCTATATGTATCGGGCGTAGCATTTGAAAAACGGAATCCGCCTGTATCCGAGCTTATTGCGGCATAAACACAATTTATTACTCTTAACGGTATCTCGTCGATTGCTCCAAGCTCCACAAGCCTTTTCGCTATTCTGTATATCAATTCTCCCGTAGATGAAGCCGTAGGATCTATATAATTATCGGCATAAGGCGTTCCTTGAGAATGATGATCTATCATTATATCTATGTCCTTATGCAGACGGTTAAACAAAGAACCGAGCTGAACAGGAGCTGCTGAGTCAACACTTACAATACGCTCATAATCAAGGCGCATATCCTCTTCAAGAAGAACACTTCCCTGCGTTCCATCGGAAAGGAACTGTAATCTTTCGGGGAGTTCCTCGCTGCACGCACAGTAAGAAGGTATACCGAGAACTTTGAAAAGCTCTCTCAACGCAAATGCTGAACCAACAGCATCGGCATCGGCACGAATGTGAAAAATAATAAGTGTTCTTTTATTTTCGCAAAGCGCAAAGCAAAGATCGTCAAGTGTAAATTCCTTAAACCTCGTCATTCTCCTCTTCCTCCTCGGGAGTTATTTCAATACTGTTCAAAATCTTGGATATATGCGCTCCGTGCTCTATTGAATGATCTTCAATAAAGGTAAATTCGGGAGTCATACGAAGATTGAGTCGTCTTGCAACCTCTCTTCTTATAAAGCCCGACGAGGACTTAAGACCAGCCGCAACCTCTTTTTTATCTCCCTGCATTGCCGAATAATATACCTTTGCAAACTTAAGGTCACCCGTTACGTCAACCGCAGTAATGCTTATAAAAGCATCTGTGATTCTCGGATCCTTAACCTCACGCAAGATCATAGAAAGCTCTTTTTTTACTTCGTCATTTATTCTTCCGCGTCTGTATTTTGCCATTTGTAAAAATTCCTCTCATAAAAATACGGTCTAACAAAATTATTATACCACGTTTTTTGCATTTACGCAAGAAAAATCACACTTATATTTTAAACATAATTTGCAAACAACTTTTGAATTTCAAGCATATATGTATATTTTTTCGATATCGATACGGAATTTATATATCACACAAATCGAAATTCCCAAAACTGCGACCGTCAATACAATACGAACCCACATAGGCAATTTTTCCTTTTTATATATCCATGCAAAATATATCACAAACATTCCTAAATTAGCAATAAACGCAATAATGCATAAATACGGTATCACTATTAAACCAAATGCCGTAATCACCCATTCATCACCAAAGAAAATAAGCATCGTGCATATTTCAATAAACATAATTAAAGCCAATGTATAATTATGCTTTCTGTTTGTTTTTTGAAAATAGCTTTGATCTTGTGTATTAAGTTGCAAAACATGATACTTATTATAAAAAATATATAACAATACAAAAGATCCAAAAACAGTTAAATTAGATAATGCAGTAAACACGGGCGCAAGGCCATCAGAAGTAAATGTTCTCAAATAAAACAGTCCTACAAAAACAAAAACAGCTGCAAAACACACTAATATAAAAATTATATTCAATTTCTTACTAAGTTTTGCAATTTCAATGCGTTTTTGTTTTTCTTCCTCCGCAATACGTGCTTTTTCCTTAGCTATTTCTATTAATTTTATTTTTTCCTCTTCGGCCTTAAGCATAGCTAGTTGCTTTTCTTCTTCAACCCTTCGTCTTGCCTCTGCTGCTTTTTGAACACATTCATCGGCAAGAACCTTTGAATCTTTATAAGTAATTATATTTCTAAACAACTCAGCAACCGATAAATACGCATTTTCATCATACGCATTTTTCATTTTTTCAAGTGCGATATTATAATGGTTTTCAATACGTTCCTGCTCATTACGCTGTTTTATGCAATTTATAGAATCCTCAAGAAGAGTTTTTAACCCATCGTCAGCAAACCGTAATGCTATTTGATAATCACCCTTTTGGTCAAATGGTTTTTCACAATTCTTAAGTTCTTCCTTTTTTCTAACCTTAAGATCTGCCATAAGTTTACAAAGATAAGCCTCTGCACATTCAGGATCTTGATCGAGTACCTTTTCAGCATATTCATCTGCAGAATTCCAATCACCATATTCAAGAAACATAAACGCACGTTTAAGAAGGGGAGCGAAATTGCTTGTTGAATTCATCACAACCGTTTCTTTAACTACGGTAGTTGCCTTAGGCTCATTTTTAACGATAACTTTCTTAATACCTCTTACCACGTCATTGATAAAGCCTATCTTTGCCATATCCTGCGCCTGAAGATGCGCAAACTCATCGGGAAGCTCATATGCATCCATATCACGATAACATGGAATGAGAAGCTTTGAGCGGTCTTTTTGTATTATCTTTAAAAATCTTGACCACTCATTCTTTACCCATACAGCATTAAAATACTCGGGCTTTGTTCCTATTGCAAGCATTACTTTCGCACTATTGAGTGCGGCAAAGATAATAGGCTCGTATGCAGAGCCGAGCTTACCCTCAAGAGTGATCGCGGCATAGAATACTTTAAATCCTTCTTGAGTAAGCTGATAATATATATCGTTCGCTATAACACTATCGTGCGTTCTCTGTCCGT
>CALAXC010000331.1 GCA_937894775.1 uncultured Clostridia bacterium | reverse complement strand
CATCTTTGCCAAGGAACTCCTTCACCTTACGCGCGTTACGGATGCCCTTATAGGAATCGTGGGCAGAGATCTGTTTGCCCTTTTCGTAATAGGTCGTTGCAACTGCGGTTACGGTCTCCATCGATTCGCGGAGATTATCGGCATCAAGCAAGAACTCAAATAACTGAGCCTCTGTAATAATACCTTGATAAGCCGCAAACAAATATGCGTTTACACCTACAAGAGGCTTGTTAGCACTGTACATAGCCTCATACGGCTCGTGCAAAACACGGGTGCGTGAGTTGCCAACGTAGTAATAAGAATGTCCGACCTTCGTTTCTTCCTTGGGAATCTTCTTGAAAGCCGAAACGCAACGTTCAGCAGATGCCACAGCAAGCGGGAATGTGTTTTTGAGATCAGCGGCATTTTTACAGTTCAGCCATCCGTAAACAAGACTCAACTGCTCGTGTGCAAGCAAATGAGCCATCTCAAGCTGAGCGGGCAACTTTTGCTGTGTGGGAGCGTGGATCATCACCATATCATCGGGGACACACGCGATAAACCACATTGCAAGTGCCGATGCAAGCTGTACAAGTTCTTCCTTGGGCAAGCATCCGAGCATATGGTTGAGAACCATATACATAATAGCAGAATGCGGAAGCTCTTTGCCGTATTCAAAGCCTGTTCCGAAAACGGTTCTGATCGAGTCAACACAAGCCTCGGAATAGCGTGTTTTTTGTTTATATGCGCGGTAAAGCACAAGCGCACTTACAAGACGCTTGTTTGTGATGTTGTTTGTCTTGATCCACTCCTGCCACAACTCCGGGAGAGGCACATGTTTACCTACAAACTGATATGAATACTGAATATTGCCGATCAACATTGTTTCGCCGTCCGAACAAGTAAAGGAATCGGTCTTATGAGCTTCGATAAATTTTGAAAGCGACATCAGATCCATTGCGGCAACAATAGAAGACTTGCAGGCAACGTTATCGGTCAATGCAGATTTGATCTTGCCAAAGAGGTTAAAGCCTCCTTTTTTGCCGCGAATCAGCTCGGGCAATTTCGATTCGGGGAAATATTCCGCAAAGGTCTTTGCGCAGAGCTCGATATATTCCGCATCAAATTCCGAGGGCAGATATTTGTCCTCTGCGGCAAACAAAGCCACTTCCTCGGTTTTTGTTTTCTCCTCAGCAGGAACAAGAGATTCAAGCAATATCTTTTCCTTTGAAGGAAGGTTCTCCGCTTTTGCTCTTTCGGAAAGAACACTTGCAAAGGAATCCGTGATTTTACTGCGCTTTGCATCCTTTTTCAGTTGCAACAGCATATCAAGTCCGCCAAGGCGCACTTCTTCCTTATTACTTCCAAGAAGTCGCTCAATGCACGCAGTAAGCTCGCCATCATTTTGCTTCAGCAAAAACTCTATTACATATTTACGGATATCCGCACCCTTGAAGCGCAAATAATCCTCAATTGAGCGATATTCATCAGCCGACAGCGTTATCTTTGAAACAATATCGTAAGCTGCTTTGCGGGTATAGGTTTCTCTATCCACAAGACCTTCAAGGACTGTTTTTCGTTGAATTGGAGTCTTGGGGTTGCGAAGCAGGGCGGAAAAATAAAACTGTCTTTGATCGGAATTACATTCTTTGATGAGGTCACAAGCTTCATCAATCTTTTCATTATCGCCAGACAGTGCCGCCAAGGTGCAAAGGATTTCAGCAAAGTCGCTCTTTTTGATCGTTGCTTCATACCACGGGAAAACGCAAGGTGAAAAGGTCTTGGTCTTTCCGGAGAAATCGGAAAACAGCTTCTTGATAAGAAGGTAATGCTCGTGTATCTCTGCCTTACTATCAAACCAAGTCTTGTATTCGATATCCTTGTCATATCTCACAGCATTCCACAAAGCAGACGCCCTTGTAGGCATAAAGCAAGGAAGCCATACGGCAAGAACCTCGTCTTTATCGTAATGCTGCTTCAACACGATCTTTGCGATCTGATTCGATATATACGGCAGATCGAGATTTGCAGCAAAATAACCCGCTACGAGTAACTGATGTATCGAACCGTTGTCTGCGATATCCACGATTTTTTGAACGGCATCATCAATATCATCAAGGCCGTAGCTCCAAAGCGCGATGTATATCTTCATCGCATCCTCGGATGCAAGACATTCCTTGCGGACATCCTCGTTTTCAAGGCAATCGATAATCAAACGAACGCTCTTTTCGCTGACACGTTCAAGATCGCGAGATTCTTCCGTCAAGATACCCAGCCAAGTGCCTACAGCACGTTTAACGGACGAAAAGCGAATCAAGTTATTGTCGGCAATTACCTTCAATATCGTAAGAAAACCTGCCTTAGTACCGTAATCTGCATTTTCGCAGATGACTTGGCGGAGTCCCTCTTGAAGTCGTGCAGCAAGAAGCAACTTTCCGAGAAGCTCGTGAAAATCAGCTCTGTGGCTGAAAAGAACACCGCGCACAAGCTCGTTTGTCATCATCCCCGAACCATTTTCTTCGGTCAGAATGCGACGAACTGCTTCTTCCACCTTGCTATTGTGATGGTCAAGCGCGTATGCTACCTGCCAACCCGTGTATCCGCATCCGCGCCAAGCATATTCGTCAAGGAAAGCTTGGGCGTCTTCGGGAAGCTCTCTGTTCAAAACCTTTTCAATCGGTTCGTCGATCAGATTCATATACGACGCGCCGTATTGGCGGATAATATACGCAAGCTTCGAAGCGTATGCGCCGTTTCCTTTTGCTCTGAACGATCTTCTGCCGTAAGAATCCGAATAAGGGTATTCTTGAAGCCTATCCGCGAAATATAGAATAACATCCTTTTCACGGCTTGGAATTGCCAAGTCAAAAAGCCATCCCAATTTCTTCGATACGTATTCCGAGGGAACGGTGCTCGGATTTCTCATTGCCGTAACAAGATCGGAATATATTGTCTGATCCACGGAATGCCCTTGGTTTCTGAAAAAATCATATTGCGCATTGCTCAAACGCTCTTTGAGCGTTTCCTCACGCTTGCGCGCGATATCTGCATATTTAGCCGCAAGTGCTTTCTTTCTCGCAGCTTCTTCGTGTTTATCTGCCATTCTGCATCCTCCTTTACCACATTCTGCCCGAAAGCATTGTGAGTCTTACGAACGTAAAGACATCGCCTTCGGATATTTCGATCTCTGCATCAAGATCTGTAATTTCGTCGTTACCCTTGAACACGCGCACAAGTCCATCCGTCACCGCATCAATCGCGGTCTGAATAGCTTTTGCTTCATCTACATCGTGTGGACTATCTCCTAAATAATAAATATTTCCAAGAGGCTTTTTCCAACGTTCCAATATTGCTTTTATACGTATAGTTTTTACACTACTGGTGTCTCCTCCTATTTCAACGTAGTCAAAGAATCCGTCTAGGTTATATTTACCGATAGAGTAGTATGCACTTGCCAAGCTTTTTCCCGTTACTAAAGCCATGGGTATATTTGCGTTTTCTAGCTTTTGTAGAATTGGAATAATTCCATCAAAAGCCTTGGGAGATTCTTCTGAGGTATATAGTGCATAAAGCCTCAAATATTCTGCAAATAATTCTTCCGATTTTTCTGGGCAGTGTATTTTTAAGATTCCATATTCGGTTGTGCCGAACATAGACATAAATTCTTCTTTTTGTGCTGATTTGTATAAAGATTCTTTTGTAGGTGGCTGTATATTGAAATTCTTAAATGCGTCAGCTAATGCTTTGCAGATTGACGGAATCGTATTTGCAAGAGTTCCATCTAGATCAAATATGATAGCAAAATTTTCTTTCATTTTTATTCTTTAATAAGAAGAGAGCTTTAAAATGTTAGGGGAATTTGTATCGGTAATTTTAACTCTGTATTTTTTTGAAATATATTATCTTAAAATAAAAGGTGCGAATTTTTCGCACCTAATCAAATACACATTTAAGAT
>CALAXC010000330.1 GCA_937894775.1 uncultured Clostridia bacterium | reverse complement strand
AAATGCAAGATATACAAGCAGTACAACGCAGAGCAGGACGGCGTCAGCGCGTTGTACCTCCCCGCGCCGACCGCCTCGGTGCTTGCACTGGACGATATGATCCAATATGGCAGCTATCCGAAAACGCGGGACGAGGGGCTGGTCAGCAGGGAATATCTGAGCGATTGCGCCACCGACGCGGAGTATGCAGCCAAGATCGGCACGGAAATCGCGTTTATGGGAAAGACGCTGACCGTATCGGGCATTCTGTATTCGCTTGACGCCAAGACCTATGACGCCGATCGCAGCGACAGCTTTTTGACCAATTACCGCAGCGACCCCTACTACAACGGCAATTACGGCAAGCATATTTATATGGATTACGATCTGCTTGCCGAGATCGGCACGCTGCAGGAGTCCGAGGAAAACAATCGGGTGATCGGATACTATCCGGGGCTTTACGACGACCGCGACGCATGGAATGCCTTCAAGGATGCCATCCGTGGGCAGGAGCGCGTCACAGGTATTAACGCGCTTGACCGCATGGGGCGCAATATGCAGGAGTATTTCAGCACCATGTCGTTCTTTTTGCTCGGGATATTTGCCATTTGCTTTGTCCTGTTCTGCATTTTCATCCGCTCCAAGGTGGATGTCGAGCTATTCTACAGAAAAAGAGAGATCGGCTTTTTGCAGCTGTTCGGTGTGTCGCGTTGGCGTATTTTTGCCATGCTGCTTTACGAATACGTGCTGCGGTTGGGCGTATCCCTGTGCAGTGCGCTGCTTTTGTACGGCGCGGGGATCACGGCGTATCGCTTGATCGTCGGTCGCTGGATCGTGTGCAACCCATGGCACGTGCTGATTGCTTTGCTGCTTGCCACGGCGTTGTATCTTGCGGTTTTGACGTGGATCTTTGCCCGCTATATGCGCAAGAGCATTCTTTGGCTGATCAACGATTAAAGATCAAATAAAAGAAAAAAGATAAAGATAACAGATCAAACAAAAAGGCTGACGCGCCATATCTGCATTCTTAGCGGGAAAAAGCACGAACACCACCAAGGAATCTTCTTTGGTGGTGTTTTTTTGTAAGCGATAGCTTACTAAAGCCTCCCTCCGGGAGGGAGGGGGACGGCATGTTATAATATCAAGTGCAACACCCGAAAAAAGTATAGACAATATTCTCACCAAGGTGTAAAATGTAGTCACCACAACAAACAACTACACGGAGGTAAGAATATTGTCCTACACACATTTTACACTATTTGAGCGAGAAAGTCTACAGTTTTTCTTAAATCAAGGAAAAAGTTTTCGAGAAATTGCAAAAATTATGGGGAGAAGCCCCTCTACAATCAGCCGAGAAGTCAAAAGAAACTGGAGCAAAAAGGCTAATCACTACCATTATTGGCACGCACAGACAAACTACAAGCATCGTCGCAAGGCTTGTCATCGCAAAAATAATTTACAACACAATAAGGAAATGTATCAGTTTGTTTTTGAAGGTCTGCTACAATATTGGTCTCCCGAAATCATTGCCGGCAAGTGGAATAGCACTCACGAAGAGAAGATCTCGCTCTCGTCGATCTATCGAGCTGTAAAGGCTAATATGTTTCCCGGTATTAAACCTTGGACGCATTTCAGAAGAAAGGCAAAACCATATTCTCACCAAAAGAAGTCCTATACACGCTTCTTTGACAGTTCTATCCACGATCGACCTGAAATCATAGATAATAGAGGGCGATTAGGAGATTTTGAAGGAGATACCGTCTACGGTTCGGTAGGTAAAGGATATCTCATTACGGGAGTAGATCGGCAATCGCGACAATTTGTTGCTGCTATAGCCAAGGATAAAAAGATTGAGAGTACGAATGCTGCTTTTATCTCTGCATTTGCAAATGCAGAGATAAAAGTGAAGCCTTTGACGTTGACTTTGGATAACGGTACCGAATTTCTTGGATTTAAGGAGTTAGAAAAGGACTTGGGTGTGAAAGTGTACTTTGCTGACTCTCATTCGCCTTGGCAACGTGGTAGTAATGAGAACATAAATGGTTTGGTTAGGTTTTTCTTTCCAAGAGGAACTGATTTCAATAAGGTGACTCAAGAACAACTGGATGCTGTTGTTTCTCTGATCAACAATCGTCCTCGTAAATGCCTTGGTTTTTTGTCTCCCAATGATTTTTTGAAAAAAGTGTTGCACTTGGCTTGACAATCTGACGAGGCTTTTTGTTAGTCCCATTATAACACAAATCGGCAGAGAAAACAAGTTCT
>CALAXC010000329.1 GCA_937894775.1 uncultured Clostridia bacterium | reverse complement strand
AGGGCGTCGCCCTGAGAACCTACCACCTTTTGAAAAAGGTGGACGAAAACTTTTCTGAATCGATGTTTGCGAGATGTACACAGTGCCCGACCGCATTGTTTGGTAGAGCTATATGTGTGCGTCGCTTGGCTGTCGCTCAGGCAACTTTCTTAAAACGCCGCAAGCGCGTCGGAAAGGCCGCCCACTTCGTCGATTATTCCGTATTTTACCGCCTCATTTCCGTCGATGATCGAGCCTATGTCGGTCGCAAGCTCGTCGGGACGCATCATAAGCTCGGTTATCTGCTCGGCTGATGCTTTTGAATGCGCACATATGAATTTTACTATCCTTTTTTGCATTTCTTCAAAATAATTAAATGTCTGCGGCGCTCCAAGAACAAGTCCGTTTATCCTTACGGGGTGCAGTGTCATTGTTGCTGACGGTACAATAAAAGATTTCTTTGCCGCCGTTGCAAGCGGTACCCCTATCGAATGTCCGCCGCCAAGAACTAATGATACTGTAGGCTTGCTCATTGATGCGATAAGCTCGGCTATAGCAAGCCCTGCTTCAACATCTCCGCCCATTGTGTTGAGAATTATCAGCAGTCCCGCCATCTTCTCGTCTTCTTCTACTGATATTATCTCGGGAATTATGTGCTCGTATTTTGTCGATTTTTGTCCTTCAGACAGTAGATAATGTCCTTCTATCTGTCCGATTATCGACATACAGTGTATTTTTCCTCGCTTTGTCTGAATATTTGCCGCACCGTCGTGCGGTTCTTTTTTTAGTTTTTTCTTTTCCTGTTTCATTTTTCTATCCTCATCATTTTTTTCTAAAATAAGCAAAAATATATTCTATATTATTGACATAAAATTTAGTTTTCAATCTTTACATTTCAAAAAAAGTGTGGTATAATAACAATGAATGTTGAAAAACGAAAGGATGCTTTGTTATGGCAAAAAAAATTTTAGTTGAAACCTCTGCAAGACACGTTCACGTGACAGCAGAGGCTCTTGAGATCCTTTTTGGAAAAGGACACAAATTGACAAACAAAAAAAATCTTAGCCAGCCCGGACAGTTCGCTTGCGAAGAGAAGGTTACCGTTATAGGTCCTAAAGGTTCTCTTAAGGCAAGTATTCTCGGCCCTGAAAGACCTGCTAATCAGGTAGAGCTTTCACTCACCGATGCGCGTACTATCGGAGTTGTGGCGCCCGTTCGTGAGTCGGGTGATATCGCAGAAAGCGGTAAGTGCACTATCGAAGGCCCTTGCGGTTCTGTTGAGGTAGAGTGCGGTGTTATCGCTGCAAAGCGTCATATACATATGACTCCTGCGGATGCTGCAGAGCTTGGCGTTTCCGATAAGGAGATCGTATGCGTTAAGGTCGATACTCCCCGTCCCCTTGTTTTTGGTGACGTAGTTGTAAGAGTAAGCGATAAATTTGCTCTTGCTATGCATATCGATACCGACGAGTCAAATGCGGCTTGCGCTTTTGGCGAGGTTTACGGCGAGATAGTTAAATGCTGATAATATAAAAACAAAATAAAGGAGATAAAAAAATGAGCATTGAAAACACATGCGAGTATGCAATGAGCCGTGAGGTTCAGGAAATGTGTACAGTTGCAAAAGGACCTAAGCACGGTCCTGCACCTATTCCCGAAGAGGGCAAATGGGTTGAAGCTAAGCAGATAAGCGATATTTCCGCTTATACACACGGCGTAGGCTGGTGCGCTCCTCAGCAGGGTGCGTGCAAGCTTTCTCTTAACGTTAAAAACGGTATAATTGAGGAAGCATTGGTAGAAACGATCGGTTGTTCGGGTATGACTCACTCTGCGGCTATGGCAGCAGAAATTCTTCCCGGTAAGACTCTTCTTGAGGCTCTTAACACAGACCTCGTTTGCGATGCTATCAATACCGCTATGAGAGAGCTCTTCCTTCAGATCGTTTACGGTCGTAGCCAGTCGGCATTCTCTGAGAACGGTCTTGTTATCGGAGCAGGTATGGAAGACCTCGGTAAGGGTGAGCGTTCGATGGTTGGTACTATGTATGGTACTAAGGCAAAGGGCGTAAGATACCTCGAAATGACAGAGGGCTACTGCACAAGAATGGCTCTTGATGCAGACAATCAGGTTATAGGTTATGAGTTCGTATCGCTCGGTAAGATGACCGACTTTATAAAGAAGGGCATGGAGCCTAACGAAGCATACGAAAAGGCTAAAGGCACGTACGGAAGATTCAATGATGCTGTAAAGTACATTGACCCCCGTAAAGAATAATTAAGGAGGTATATGTATAATGGCTAAATTTGAAGGTTACGAGAGAAGAGAAGCGAAAATACTCGCGGCTCTTAAAGAATATGGAATCAACTCTATCGACGAATGTAAGGAGATCTGCGATGCTTACGGTATCGATCCTTATAAGATCGTTGAGGAAACACAGCCTATCTGCTTTGAAAATGCAAAGTGGGCTTATACAGTTGGCGCAGCTATCGCTATAAAGAAGGGTTGCAAGAAAGCTTCTGACGCGGCTGCGGCTATCGGAATCGGACTTCAGGCATTCTGTATTCCCGGTTCTGTTGCAGAAAACCGTAAGGTTGGTCTTGGACACGGAAATCTTGGCGCTATGCTTCTTTCCGAAGAAACCGAGTGCTTCTGCTTCTTGGCAGGTCACGAGTCCTTTGCGGCTGCAGAAGGCGCTATTAAGATAGCTCTTAACGCAAACAAGGTAAGAACAAAGCCTCTCCGCGTTATTCTTAACGGTCTTGGAAAAGACGCTGCGTTCATTATTTCAAGAATCAACGGCTTCACATACGTTGAAACTAAGTTTGATCCTTACACTGAGGAAGTAACTGTTCTCGAAGAGAAGGCATTTTCTAACGGTCCTCGCGCTGACGTTAAGTGCTACGGTTCTGACAGTGTTCCCGAAGGCGTTGCAATTATGCGTCTTGAGAATGTTGGTGTATCTATCACAGGTAACTCTACTAACCCCACAAGATTCCAGCATCCTGTTGCAGGAACCTATAAGAAGTGGTGTAACGAGAACGGTGTTAAGTACTTCTCTGTTGCATCGGGCGGCGGTACAGGACGTACACTTCACCCCGATAATATGGCTGCAGGTCCTGCTTCCTACGGTATGACAGATACAATGGGAAGAATGCACTCTGATGCACAGTTCGCAGGCTCATCATCTGTTCCCGCTCATGTTGAAATGATGGGACTTATCGGCGCAGGTAACAACCCAATGGTTGGTATGACTGTTGCAGTTGCTGTTGCTGTTGAAGAGGCTTCAAAGTAATTTAAAAATTAAGTAAAAAGAAGACACACCATTTTGGTAATCCCTAG
>CALAXC010000328.1 GCA_937894775.1 uncultured Clostridia bacterium | reverse complement strand
CAACTTCCATAACTACGTCAGAATACATCTGAATGAATCTTCTGTAGCAGTCGTAAGCCCAACGGGGATTGCCGGACTTCTTAGCCATAACTTCAACAACCTCTTCGTTAAGACCGAGGTTAAGAATAGTATCCATCATACCGGGCATTGATGCGCGAGCACCTGAACGAACCGAAACGAGAAGGGGATTTTCAAGATCGCCGAACTTTTTGCCGGTAACCTTTTCCATCTTTACGATGTACTCCATGATCTCAGCCATGATTTCATCGTTGATCTGACGACCGTCCTCGTAATACTGAGTACAAGCCTCTGTCGAGATCGTGAATCCCTGGGGAACAGGGTTTCTTTCAGGGAACTTTTCCTTGAAAATGTTGGTCATTTCTGCAAGGTTTGCGCCCTTACCGCCGAGAATTTCACGCATTGTAGCGTTACCCTCGGTAAAGAGATAGCAATATTTCTTTGCCATTGGAAGATACCTCCATTTATAAAAAATTTTTGACGAATTTTTGGCTTTGCAGGATATTGATGTCGCAAGACATGGGTACCCCGCATAGCTTTAAGTATTATAACATAATTTTAATAAAAAGACTACAACTTTCTCTCAAATTATGCCAAATGTAAATGTAAATTTTCTGTGAACGGTACAAAATGAGAAAAATAAGGTTGATTTTTTTTGATTTGTATAATATAATATTAAGTAATTTAGTAGAGTTAATAATATTACTTAGAGGTATTACGTGGCAGATATTTTTGATTTGTTTAAAAAGATTTCGGCTGATTCTCAAAGCAAACCTTTGGGAAATATAGATTTTCTTGTTGTGGGACTTGGAAATCCCGAAAAAAAATATGAGAAAACAAGGCACAATGCAGGATTTATGGCAATCGACTATCTTGCGGAACGTCTTTCTGTAAAAGTTGACAGAATAAAATTTTCAGCGCTTGTTGGCGAGGCTGTGATATGCGGTAAAAGAGTTCTTCTTATGAAGCCTCAGACTTCTATGAATCTTTCCGGAAATGCTGTTATAGAAGCGGTTCGCTTTTATAAAATAGAACCCGAAAACGTTATCGTTTTTTCCGATGATATAACCTTGGATGTAGGTAGACTCAGAGTTCGCAGAAAAGGAACTCACGGAGGACATAACGGACTTCGCAGCATAGAGGCAAAGCTCTCTTCGCAGGAATATCAGAGAATAAAAATAGGAATAGGCGCAAAGCCTCATCCCGATTACGATCTTGCCGATTGGGTACTCGGTAATTTTTCGAACGAGGATATCGCGGTATTAAAAGGAAACTTCGATAAGCTTTATTCGGGCTTATCCATGATGATATCGGGTGACACCGAAGGCGCTATGCAGATTTGTAACGCAAAATAAATTCAGAGGAAAAATGAGTACAGTAACAGATTTTGTGCGTCTTGATAAGGAATATGCAGAGCTTTTGCATACCATCAGGAGCACGGCTAATTTCAAAACACCTTTTCCAACCGTTGTATCCGGACTTTGCGAGGGTGCATCGGATGCGGTTTTTGTTTCGCTTATCAAAGACCTGAGAAAAGACCGTGAGGACCCGGTGCTTTTGATATTACCCGATGAGAAAAGTTGTGTAAGGATATCTTCGCTTTTTCAAAAGCAGGAGCTTAAAGTTTGCTTTTATGTCGCGAGAGATCTTACGTTTTATAATATCACCGCCTCCCATGACTATGAGCATGAGAGGCTGAACGTGTTGTCGGGAATACTCGACCGAAGATTCGATGCTATTGTTACAACTCCCGATGCAGCGCTTAGCCTTACCATTCCGCCGTCGGTCCTTGCGCAGTTTAAAACTTCGGTAGAATATGGGCAGAATAATGTGGATGTTCTCGATCTTTCTATGCATCTTATAAAGCTTGGATATGTTAAAGTGGAGCTTGTAGATGCACCCGGCCAGTTTGCCAACAGAGGAGATATTTTTGATATATATCCTCCCGTTGCCCAATATACCGATATCGACGGTAACGTAAGCTATGAAAAGGCGCCCTTCAGAATAGAGCTTTTTGGCGATGAAGTAGACAGATTAGAAATATTTGATATAGAAACGCAAAGAATAACGGCAACACTTGACAGAGTTGAGTTTTCTCCCGCGAGAGAAATATTATTAAGTGAAGAGAGTAAAAAAAATCTTGTCAATGCGATATCTTCTCAACAGAAAAGAACAAAGAATGAAAACGCAAAAAGCGAGCTTGACGTAGAGCTTGTCGCAATAGACGCAGATACCGATCTTAGTTTTCTTGATAAGTATATTTCTTTGATATATCCTCAAAAGGTTTGCTTGCTTGATTATTTTGGCTCCGGAAGTATAGTTTTTCTAAAAGAAACACCGGCGGTATATGAAAAGACTCGCGCGTACCTCAACCGCTTGGATCAAACGGTAAGCGATCTTTTGGAGGGCGGAACGGTATCGGCTAAATATGCCGATTATTCAAAGAAAGAAGAAGATCTTAAGGCGTTTCTCGATAAATCGGCAGATGTTCATTTTGATTCGTTCGGGCAGGGCATTTCGGGTGAAAAGCTTGCGGGAATGTTTAATTTTAAAACCAAGCATATGGTGTCGTACGGTGATAATTTCAGCCTTTTGTACGATGATATACTTTCTTATAAAAAAAGCGGATATAAAATATATCTGCTCTCCGAAAATGAAGCAGCGGCAAAAAATCTTGTCGAGCTGTTAGAGGAAAAAGGCGAGAAAGCTATGCTTACAACGGCACTTGAAGAGCTGTCGGTAAATTCTTTTACTAAAGATATAATAGGCGTGGAATATAAAGATACTCTTAAAGGATTTGAACTTACCTCACCGAGAATAGCAGTCATATCCACGCTTGCGGAAAGTCGGGAGGGAGCATATTCGGGCGCTTCTTTAAGACGCAGGAAAAAGGCCCGCAACGGAACAGAAACTATACTTTCTTATAATGATCTCGAGGTAGGAGATCTGGTCGTGCACGAGATCCACGGAATCGGTCAGTATATGGGTATTGAAAATCTGAAGATCGACGGTGTGAGTCGCGATTATATAAACATTCGTTATGCAGGCTCGGATAAGCTTTTTTTACCTGTTGAAAAGCTGGATATGGTATCAAAATATATCGGCGCGCATTCCGATGACGGATTGATAAAGCTTTCACGCTTCGGCGGCGGAGAATGGACACGTGCGAAATCACGGGCAAAGGCCGCTGTAAAGGATATAGCAAAAGACCTTATCAAGCTTTATGCCGAAAGAGAAAAAAGAGAGGGATTTGCTTTCCCCGAGGATGATGCTTTCCAAGCTGAATTTGAAAGCTCTTTTGAATATGAAGAAACTGAAGGTCAGCTTCTTGCGATAGACGAGATAAAGAGAGATATGGAACGCTCGCGTCCAATGGATAGACTTCTTTGCGGTGACGTCGGCTTCGGAAAGACGGAAGTCGCTTTAAGAGCGGCATATAAAGCGGTGCTTGGAGGAAAGCAGGTTGCTATTCTTGTTCCAACAACGATACTTGCTCTTCAGCATTTTCAAACTGTTACAAGCCGTATGCGTTCATTCGGTGTCAGCGTTGATATGATATCGAGATTCCGCACACCAAAGCAGCAAGCACACTCTTTGCGAAAGCTAAAGCGAGGCGAGACCGATATAATAATAGGTACGCACAGACTTATCGGTAAGGATATAGAATTCAAGGATCTCGGACTGCTTATAGTAGACGAGGAACAACGCTTCGGAGTTTCGCAAAAGGAAAAGCTAAAGCAGCTTGCGGGAAATATAGACGTTCTTACTCTTACGGCAACACCTATTCCGAGAACGCTTAATATGGCTATGGGCGGAATACGTGATATTTCGGTTCTTGATGAAGCGCCGGGAGACAGATTGCCTGTTCAGACTTATGTTCTTGATTATGATGAATTGATCATAGCAGAGGCTATAAGGCGAGAACTCAGAAGAGGCGGTCAGGTGTTTTATCTTCATAATTTTGTTGATACTATAGATTATTGTGCGGCAAAAATAGCAAAGGCTGTTCCCGAAGCGAGAATAACGGTAGCGCACGGAAAAATGGATAAGGAACAGCTCGAGGATATCTGGAGTGATATGCTTGCGGGAAATATAGATATACTTGTCTCAACTACGATAATTGAAACGGGTGTAGATGTCCCTCTTGCAAATACTCTTATAGTTGAAGGTGCGCACCGACTCGGACTTTCTCAGCTTCACCAGTTAAGAGGAAGAGTAGGACGTTCTTCAAGACGTGCGTATGCTTATTTTACTTTTCCTAAGGATAAGAGTATAAACGAAATCGCAACGAAGCGTCTTGAAGCGATAAGAGATTATGCGGAGTTTGGTGCGGGCTTTAAGATCGCAATACGTGACCTTGAAATAAGAGGGGCGGGAAACCTTCTCGGAGCAGAGCAACACGGACATCTTGATGCGGTAGGTTATGAGCTGTATATAAAGCTTCTTAATGAGGCAGTGCTTGAAGAAAAGGGAGAACCCGTTCCGGAGAAAAAAGAATGTACCGTTACTTTGCGATGCGATGCATTTATCCCTGAACGTTATGTTCCTTATTCGGCACAAAGAATGGGACTTTATAAGCGAATAGCTCTGTTGCAAACAAGAGAGGATAAAGACGATATAATAGATGAGCTTATAGACCGATATGGCGATATTCCACGTTCGGTAACAGATCTTTTAACGGTTGCGCTTGTCAGAGCGGCGGCTATAAAATGTGACGTGCTGAATGTTGTCGAGGAAGCGACCGAAGTGAAGATATATCCGTCAAAGGTCGAGTATGATGTTTTTGCGGAATTATCCGAATTAAAGAAATTCAAAAACAGAATACGTATGCTCGGAAGTGAATCTTTTTGTGTTCTTGTGAGAAAAAAGAGCGGAGAAAATGTTCCTGATATGTTATTGGAATTTTTTGAGGATTTTTGGAGAATACGTAACGAGCTTGAGGCTGAGGAAAAATAAGCTATCTTTAAAGTTTTTGAAAGTTTTTGCTTTAAGATAAAAGATAAATAAAGAGGAAAGGAAAATAAAATGAGATCCTTTAAATTTTTAAAAAAGATGATCTGTCTTATTATAATTATATCTACAGTGGCATTATCGGTATCGAGCTGTGGAGGACTGGGCAAGCCCTTACTTAAGTTAGACGATGCTTCACTGTCGGTAAATCTTTTTGAGCTCTATCTTTCAAGAACCAAAGGAACACTTTGCTCGGTTGATTATTTCGGTCAAACAGCAAAGGATAGCGGATTTTGGGAAACTTGGATAGATGTTTACGAAAAAAAGACTTATAATACTCATTATACAGAGATGGTTCTCGATAACGCAAAGAGCTATCTTGCGGCTATTGCTGAGTTTGATAAATTGGGACTTAAGCTGCCTCAGTCTTATATAGATGAAATAGATACAAAGCTTCAGGAAATGATAGATAACGATGCAAACGGCTCAAAGACTGCGTTTAACGCAATTCTGGCAGAATACGGCGCAAATTATGAGATACTTCGTGAAGCTTATATAATAGAAGCCAAGATAGCTTATCTTCGTGAAGAGCTTTTTGGAAAGAACGGAAGTAAGATAGGCGCGAACATAATAGATGATTATTATAAGGAAAATTATGTAAGATTCAAGCAGATATTCCTCTATTCTTATGAGCTTGTTTATGATGAAGATGCAAACGGTGATAAAATATACTATAGGACCGATAATTCAAAGGTTTCTTATGATACAAGCAAGACAGCAAAGGTAAATGCGGACGGTAAGTATGCGGTGGATGAAAATGGCGACAGAGTATATGTTTACACCGATGAAAACGGAAAAGAGAGGATAGCTTATAAGAAAGACGGTGCTGCTCCAAAGCAAAAATTTGATGCTGACGGAAATGCTATAGTAAGATATTACGAAAAAGACAGCGAAGAAATGAAGATCCTTAATTCCGACGCAAAGGCTATTATGGAAGAAGCAAAGACGGGAGATTTTGCGGGCTTTGATCTTCTTGTTAAGGAATATAATCAAGAGGACGGTTCAAAGGATTATCCCAACGGATATTATGTTTCTCAGAATACCGCGTATGAAGCAAGGGAAGTTATTGACGAGCTTTTTAAAATGCAGGTAGGCGAGGTAAAACAAATACCTTCGGATTACGGAATTCATATAGTTATGAGATATGAGCTTGAAGACGGAGCTTATACCTTTGAAGAGAACGAAGATCTTTTTATTAGTATAAAAACGGGTACGTATGTATTTATGAGTCATCTTATGGATGAGCTGTTAGCAGATTATCTTAAGGATAGTAAAGAAAAAATAACGGTAGATGAATCACTTTTGAAAACAGTGGATATAAAATCTGCAGGTATTAATTTTTATTATTAAAAACTATTGACAAGCAAAATGTTTGGTGATATAATACGGAGTGAAAACCGCATAGAGATCGGGGGTGCCTATAATGGCTGAGATGGTGAAAACCGAACCCTTTAACCTGATACGGATAATGCCGGCGTAGGGAGATTGATTCAAATTTGGTGGCTGCAGATGCCGAAAATGAAAAATTTGACCGCACGGAGATTTCGTGCGGTCTTTAATTTTTTATTTTAGGAGGTTTGATATATGAGTCAAACAAAATTCAATACGCAAAGGCTGACTACCTCAGCTGTAATGATTGCACTTGCGGCTATTTTAGCGATGGTGTGTGCGTTGATACCTTTTTTAAATCTTCCGTTCGGCGGAGGATTTACAGTTGCGAGTATGTTGCCTATAGTACTCATTTCTTATATGTACGGTATAAAATGGGGATTGTTTTCCTCTGCCGTATATTCGGTAATACAGATAGTTATGGATCTGTATTTGGGCAAGGGTTCTACTATAATGGCTCTCTTTATGCCTAACAGTGAAGATTTTATGGGATACGGTGCGGCTGTAGCGATATTGATAATAGATTACCTGATCGCTTATTCAGTTTTAGGCTTCGGCGGTATTTTCAGAAATAAAATAAAAAATAAAACCGTCGCGTTAGCACTTGGAGCTGCTTTAGCTTTGACATTAAGGTATATAGCGCATATCATATCAGGATTTATTTTTTACGGCGTGTGGGCAGAGTGGTTCTTCTCGCAGGATAATTTTTATTCGATAGGCGGATGGATACTTGATAGCTTTAGCGGAAAGGGACTGGCGCTTGTTTATTCTGTATTTTATAACGGTTTGTATATGATACCCGAGATCATAATAACTGTTATAGCAGCAGTTGCAATAAGCAGAATTCCGATAGTAAAAATCCAAACAAAAGATTCCTTGACATAATAAAACAGTTGTGTTATAATGATTAGGTACTTTGCTAAACGGTCGCGCGGTATGTTGCCGAAAGGTATTACCGTGAGGAAAGTCCGGGCTTCATAGGGCAGGATAACTGATAACGTCAGTCGGAG
>CALAXC010000327.1 GCA_937894775.1 uncultured Clostridia bacterium | reverse complement strand
GTAGACAAAAGTTACTTCTTTTTTGGTGCAGGGGACGGGACTTGAACCCGCATGTTAAAAACACAGGTGTCTGAGGCCTGCTTGTCTGCCAATTCCAACACCCCTGCAGCTTTATAATAATGCAGAATGCAAAATGCATAATGCAGAATTATTTATTTGATAGAAATACAATCTTACCTTGCAAAATTTTATCATATTTTAATGCGTTTGTCAATAGCTAAAAAGGTCAAATTTCGTCAAAAGGCACACTTTTGGCAAGATTTGTATTTTTGTATCTGCTATCTGTCGATATTTCTTTTATAACCGTAATAAAAGAGGGAATAGAGAAAGCTTCGTTTTCGTTTGAAAGCTCTATTTCAAGCGTGGCTCTGTCAGTCCAAAAATCATAGATATCGATCTCTAAAATGTGATCGCAATATTCAAAAGAGTATCTCGTTTTGTTGATGTCTTTTTTTTCTTTATCAGCACTCGCTAAAAGCTCTTTGTATTCTTCATATGAAATAACATTCTCATTTTCAAAGCAGGAAAGCGCAGAAATTCTTTCTTTAACGGTTTTTATATAAGTTGTTTCACCGTTTTCAATAATTTTGCGCACACGTGAATTTTTGTTGTCGGTGCGTTTGAGATAGGTCTGTACTATCTTTCTTATTCTGAAATTTTTTTGTTGCTTCATTTCGTTGTAAGAAGGAATGAGAATAAGAAATTTTCGTTCGGTTTCTATAGGTATATTGTTCATATAGCAAATCCCCCGTCAACACCGATGATCTGTCCCGTGATAAAGGAGGAGTTCTCAGATGCTAAAAAGAGTGCAAGAGAAGCAACATCGCAAGGCGTTCCTATTCTCTCGAGCGGGGTTTCTTCTTTTAATTCGGAAATGATATCATCGGAGAGAGCTGAATTCATATCGGTCGCTATAACGCCAGGTTCGATAGCATTAACGGTTATACCCGAGGGACCGACCTCTTTTGCAAGAGCTAAAGTCATACCGCGGAGAGCCGCTTTTGAAGCCGAATAATGCACCTCGCAGGATGCGCCGACCTTTCCCCACATTGATCCGATATTTATAATTCTGCCGCTTTTTTGCGATATCATAAAGGGAAGAGCGGCGCGGGTAAGATAAAATGCGCTCGAAAGATTGGAGCTTATCATAGTATCCCAATCTTCATCGGTAATATCAGTAAAGAGCTTTATTTGTGAAATCCCCGCATTGTTTATAAGAACGTCGATACCGCCTAAAGATGCGACAGCTTCGTCAACAGCACGGTTTGCTTCGCAGGAAGAAGAAATATCGGCGCAAATAGCCGTTGCCCCGAAGCTTTCGGAAACAGAGCGAGCCGCCGTGTGATTTGATCTGTATATAAAGGCAACAGTATCGCCGTTTTTGGTAAAATATTCAACGCAGGCGCGGCCGATACCGCGAGAACCGCCCGAAATTAAAATTCTCATAATTGACCTCACAGAGCTTTTTTTATATTATAACAAAAATATGAGAAAAATGCAAGGAGAAAAGAAGGGAATATATTGAAAAATATATTTTAAAGTGTTATAATAAAGGTGCCTATTAAATTTATGAGGAAATTTAAATGAAAAAGCTTTTAATAATTATTTTAGCGATTTTTATATTGTTTGGCGCATTTACTTCTTGCGGTAGACTTAACTCGTTAGAAGATGCTTTTATTCGTGCTGTAGGAGATATTTTTTATTTTGAGAGCACATCTGAAAAAGGCGATGATATAAACGGTGTATATCCTGAATTTGAAGGGGAAAATGAAATATCTGCCGAAGAAAAGATTGAAAATAATACTGAAGACAGTACTGAGAAAGATACCGAGAAATCAACAGATGACATAATTGAATCCGATGAGGAAAACAACGATATAATTTTTCAAAAAGAGTTATACAGTCGAAACGGTAATAAGATAACATTTGGTTCTTATCCTCAAAGTGAAGTAACCGATAGCGTATTGAAATCTGCTCTTGACGGTATGGCAGGAACACTTCCTACAAGCTCAAATCTAAACTCGTGGAATTCGTACGGCTATTATATAAACGAAAAAGAAGAAAGCTTTATGTGGTATAAGGATGTAAGCTATAACGGTGACCGTTACAGAGGAGTGTATTTCACGTCTTACCGTCCCTTTTCTACAAAGGGATCTTCTTCGAGTGCTGCATCTCAAAAGTCTAATGGATACATTCTGAACAATCTATATTGGTTTAAATACGAGCCTATCTCTTGGACGATTTTGAGTGAAGATACAACGAATAAAACGGCACTTGTACTTTGTGATATGATAATAGACTCGCAGGAATATTATATATCAGATATCGGAGTGAGAACCATAGATGGAAATATGATATATCCTAATAATTATGCTCATAGCACGATAAGAAACTGGCTTAATGAGGACTTTTATAATACCGCATTTGTTGAATTGCAAAAGCAGATCATATGTACTGCAACGGTGTATAATAATGTGGAAAGCACCGGATATTCGAATCCTTATGCTTGTGAAAATACACAGGATAAGATATTTTTGTTATCCGCGCAGGAGGCTATTAATACCGTATACGGATTTGCAGGTAATTCAGCGGCTCATGATATTGCGCGAAAGATGAATGTTACTGATTATGCTAAAGTACAGGGTGTTAGTACATCTAAAGACGGAAAAGGAAGTTGGTGGCTTAGATCACCGGAGCGGAGATATCAAACCTACGCGCGATACATAAATGATGAGGGCTGCCTTGACTGTACAGATGTCGTTTCAACCACTATAGGCGTTTTGCCCGCTTTGCAGATAAAGCTGTAAAATTTTTATCTCAAAAAATGTATAAAAACATAAAAAAATACTTGACAAGCATTATTATTTGTGGTATAATCTTTATTCGGTAACGGGTGTTTTCGGACGCCCGTCTCCTTACCGTACAAAATAAAATATGAAGAAGTGTACGGTCATAAGTCCAGAGGGAGGTATAAAAAATGGAAAAGGTAATCAATTCTTACGAAAGCCTGTTCATTGTTAACGTTACAAAGGGTGACGAAGCTGTTGAAGCAACTGTGAACAAGTTTGTGTCTTTGATCGAAGCTAACGCTGAGGTCGTTGACGTAGCAAAGTGGGGCAAGCGCCGTCTTGCTTACGCTATCGATGATATGCCTGAGGGTTATTACGTTATCGTTACCTACAAGGCTGCCGGAGATTTTCCCGGTGAGTTCGAGCGTCTTTGCAACATCGATGAAACTGTTATGCGTTCTATGACGATCAAACTCGAGTACGATGCTGCCGCTAAGAAGGCTGCAAAGGTTGCTGAAGCTCCTGCAGAAGCAGAGGCTGTTGCTGAAGAAGCAAGCGACGCAGAATAATTCAAATAAGAGAGGTATAAAAAATGTCTTGTCTTAATTTGAACAAAGTTGTTCTTGCGGGCAGATTGACAAATGACCCTGAACTTAAGCAGACCGCTACCGGTGTTTCTGTTCTTAGCTTTACTCTTGCGGTTAACCGCAGATATGCTTCTAAGAACGAACAGGGTGAAAGCCAGACACAGGCAGACTTTATTACGGTCGTAGCTTGGAGAAATACTGCGGAATTTATCGCAAGATATTTCAGAAAGGGTTCTGCAATTTGTCTTACGGGCAGTATTCAAACGAGAAGCTGGCAGGATCAGCAGGGACAGAGAAGATACGCTACCGAGGTTGTAGCGGATGAAGCTATGTTCGTTGATTCACGCGGCGAGAGCGGTTCTAACGATAGTTTCGGTCAGGCACCGTCATTTTCCTCAACAGGCGCTGTAGCACCTAATTTTGAGGATCACAACACAGACGACGATCTTCCTTTCTGAGTTAAGTAGGAAAGAGCAGAAGGTCAACCCAAAAATATTAACAGGAGGTTTCCGTAATGGATAATAAGACTGAGAATGTAGTTCGTGCGCCCCGTCCAATGGTGCGCAGAAGAAAGAAAGTTTGCATTTTCTGTGCAGATAAAGTAGAATTTATCGATTATAAGGATGTTGCTAAGCTTAGAAAGTTCATAAGCGAGCGCGGAAAGATTCTTCCCAGAAGAATTTCCGGTACTTGCGCAAAGCATCAGAGAGAGCTTAATACAGCTATCAAGAGAGCAAGACAGGTAGCTTTCCTTCCTTACGTAACAGACTAAGGTAAAACAGATATGAGTCGATCGCAATTTGATTGCGATCGACTCATAAAAAAGATTTAAGTTTTTTTAAAAAAACTATTGACAAACAAACGGTAGTGTGGTATAATACTAACGTTGTGACGCTGGTGTGGCTCAATGGCAGAGCAGCTGATTTGTAATCAGCAGGTTGTTGGTTC
>CALAXC010000326.1 GCA_937894775.1 uncultured Clostridia bacterium | reverse complement strand
GGCGATGGTAAGTCAGGTACACTTACTCTGAACGGTACAAATATCGCAGAATGCTCCGATACGGAGATGGAAGCGTTTATTGTTTCAACCATTGATAATCTGACTCTCAACCTTGTTGGCGAGAACAAGATCGGCATGGGCGAAAAAGCCCCCGTAAACGGCATTTCCGCATACGATTTGACCATCAAGGGTGAAGGTAGCCTTGCCGTTGGAGCAAGAGCAAGCTGTATCAAAGCCGACACGCTTACGGTTGAATCCGGCAAGATCGATACTTACATCAAAACTGCCGAGGACGAGATTGCAAGCTTTATTGGTGTTGGTCTTTGGGCGCAAGAGCTTCTGACAATTAACAGCGGTGATATCAAAGTTCATTATGCGCCGGAATTTACTGCTTTATCTTATGGTTTGTACTGTGTAAAAGACCTTACGATAAACGGTGGCAGTATTGAAATCAAACAAGAAGATGCCGCAGCCTTGGGAGTTGGTATCATATCATCGGAAAAACTGACTATTGCTGGCGGTAATATTACTGTTTACGGCAACGACGATGCAATGAACGCCAAGACCTTTGCTATGACAGGCGGTACTGTAAACGCAAGTGCAGTTGATCTGTTTTTGGCAGGCTTTGATCCCGAAACGGGAGAATTTGTGTTTGGCTCTGACGGTGTTTGCCGACTTGTCAATAAAGCAGAGTTCTCGGGCGGTTCGCTTACACTCGTAGCCCTTGAACGTATGAATCCCGACGTTCCCACCTTCTTCTCCAAAGACCTTGCGACCCACGGAATGAAGGTAAGCGGCGGTGACAGTGCCGATACTCTTACAGAGAAGGATACTTCCACCTACACGTACACCGACACCTGCATCCGCATTGAGAAGGAGGTAAACTGATATGACGGGGACCAAGAAAAGAATATCAGCATCCTTCCAAAAGTGGCTCTTCCTTATCGTCGCTATTGCGTTTGTAATCACCCTCGTATTCCTGTGGGGATATCAGACGGGGCTCTTTACTGATAGCGCAGAGAACCTTCTTGATACGTATATTAAGGATGTAAAACAGGATATCGCAGACACATCGGATAAAAACCTTTTGGTTATCACACACGCTATTGCAACCGAATTAAACAGCACGGACGAGATCACAAACGAGCTTCTCGCTGAAATGCTCGACAAATACAACGTAAGTGAGATAAACTACGCTAATACAAGCGGTATAATCGACGCAAGCTCAAACGAAAGCTTTGTCGGCTTCAATATGTCAACAAACGGTCAGCAACCGGCAGAGTTTATGGCTCTGCTCGGCGCACTCACAGAGTACGTGCAAGACTATCAGCCCATCGCCTATGACAGCGATATCTACCGTAAGTACGCAGGCGTATCACTTGCAAGAGGTGGCTTTGTCCAAGTCGGCTACGACGAAGAAGCCTATTATGAGGCAATGGGAACTGCCGTGACCGAGGTAGTTAAAAATCGCCACGTTGGTGAGGACGGATTCCTCATTGTTACCGACAGCGAATGGAACATCGTCAGCGACCGTTCTAATAATAGTGGTCAGCCCATTACCATCGTAACGGCAATGACACAGAACTTTGCCGAGATCGAAAACAAAGAGATGTTTGAGGAAGGCATCTACATAGGCAAAGAGGTGGAAAAGGACGGAGAAACCGTCACTGAGTACCGCTTTGAGCGCGCGTTCTGTATGTTCGACGAAAACGAAGGATTCAAGATCATCGCCGTTTATCCGCACAGCGAGGCAATGGTTTCCCGTGACGTATCGATAGGGGTGTTCACCGTGCTTCAGATCGTGATCTTCGGCGCACTCTTCGTCTTGATTTATTTCCTTGTGCGTAAGCTCGTTGTAAAGAA
>CALAXC010000325.1 GCA_937894775.1 uncultured Clostridia bacterium | reverse complement strand
TCAATTTGGCGGTCAGCTTCTTTTCAAGGACGTTGATTTAAAATTCACACCCGGAAATTGTTACGGTATAATAGGTGCAAATGGAGCGGGAAAATCCACGTTTTTGCGAATACTTTGCGGTGAGCTTCAGCCCACGAAGGGTGAGGTAACTATCCCTCCTACAGTAAGAATGTCAGTTTTAAAGCAGGATCACTTTGCTTATGAGGAATATAGCGTTCTCGATACCGTTATAATGGGTAACAAGCGCCTTTATGATATTATGAAGGAAAAGGATGCCCTTTACGCAAAGGAAGACTTTTCCGATGAGGACGGCATCCGTGCATCTGAGCTTGAGGGCGAGTTTGCAGAGCTTAACGGTTGGGAAGCAGAGTCCGACGCATCCAAGCTTATCCAGGGGCTTGGCCTAACCGATGATTACCTCTATATGCAAATGTCAAGCCTGAAGGAAAGCGAGAAGGTAAAGGTTCTTCTTGCGCAGGCCTTGTTCGGCAACCCCGATATTATTCTTCTTGACGAGCCAACTAACGGTCTTGATATCAATGCTGTAATCTGGCTCGAGGATTTCCTTTCGGATTACTTTGGAACTGTTCTTGTTGTATCTCACGACAGACATTTCCTTAACGACGTTTGTACAAACATTGTCGATATTGACTATTCGGGTATCAAGATGTACGTTGGTAACTACGAATTCTGGTATGAGTCCAGCCAGCTTATTCAGCGTATGATCAAGATGCAAAACAAGCGTAACGAAGAAAAGATCGCTGAACTTCAGAATTTCATTTCTCGTTTTTCTGCGAATAAATCAAAATCCCGTCAGGCAACCTCAAGAAGAAAGCTTCTTGATAAGCTTACCGTAGAGGAGCTTCCCGCATCGTCCAGAAGATATCCGTTTATAGGCTTCGATATGGATAGAGAACCCGGTAAGGAGATTCTTTTTGTTGATTCACTCAACAAAACAACAGACGGAAAGGTTATGTTCAAGGATCTTACTTTCCGTGTGGCTAAAGACGACAAAATAGCATTTATCGGCAACGAGCTTGCAACAACAACTTTGGACAAGGTTTTGAACGAAGAAATACCTGCCGATAGCGGTGAGTTTAAATTTGGAGTATCAATCACCACCTCTTATTTCCCACACGATAATACAGAATTCTTTGAGGGACACACGGAGTCAATTCTTGATTGGATGCGACAGTATTCCAAGGATCAGACCGAAACCTACCTCAGAGGATTTCTTGGAAAAATGTTATTCTCTAATGAAGCGGTATTCAAGCCTGTAAACGTTCTTTCCGGTGGTGAAAAGGTGAGATGCATGTTCTCTAGAATGATGATGTTCGGCTCAAATATGCTGATTATCGATCAGCCCACCGACCATCTTGACCTGGAGAGCATAACCGCCGTTAACAACGGTATGAAGAGCTTTAAGGGCAATATCCTCTTCTCATCGCACGACTACGAGATAATAAACACCGTTGCAAACAGAATAATTGAAATCACTCCCGACGGTTGCACCGATTTCCTCGGTACGTATGAGGAGTTTATTGAAAAGAAAT
>CALAXC010000324.1 GCA_937894775.1 uncultured Clostridia bacterium | reverse complement strand
AAATTCAAACTGACCGTGCTTGCGGTAGTCAAAGTATGCCGTGCCGAGCTTCACAAACAGAAGGATGGCAAGGATCAAGTCCACAATGGGAAAGATGACGTTGTTGGTCACCTGCTTGATCTGCCCCTTGGCAGAGTTCCATGTGTCCTCGACGGCTCCGGCAACGTCACCCGTGGGAGTCGCGGCGAAAGCGGAAACCGACATGATGGAAACGAGGAGCGCGACCATTGCCACGCAGATGAGGAGCTTTGCGAGCTTCTTGTTCTTCATGATCTTATTCATATTCTTTTTCCTCCGATCTTTTTGTTGATTTCGTGGTAGCGGATTTTCTTCATTTTGATATTGAGGTTTTGGCAGAAGCGGATTTCTGCCTGCATACCTTCGGTCACCTCATCCCCGAAGATCCACATTTCGTCGCAGAACCACAAAAGACTCAGCCCTGCCGCCATGCCGATCTCGCGCTCCTTTTCGATACTGTCATCGAGGCAGAGAGCGTAAAAATGCGGGACGACAGGAGCCGTTCCGCACTTGAGGGCATATTCGGTATAGGTCTTGACGAGTTCGAGGTTCTCGCTGACATTGCCTCCGAGGGGCGCACAGATATATACTTTCTTCATCATGCGCCTCTCCATCTCTTTCTTTTCATGCTGTGTTACCTCCGTTCTTATCTTGGGTTCGGGACGGGAGCATCACGCCATATTTATCATCACCTCGCTTTTTCGGTATGCTTTTATACAGAAAAACCGCCCTGTTTTTCTGCCCACATCACGGACAGATGCACAAGCGCGGCTCTTTGCTGTTCGGGAGAGAGACCATTGAGGAAATCGAGGAGGGTGACCTCATCGTCCTTTTTTACGGGTTTTGCCTTTTCACAGTCGCAGATGCGCTCTCTGCGGACGATGACGGTTCTGCCGTCGCTGCCCTCGGTGAAGGACAGCACGTCGTTATAGGCGAAGCCTACCGTCTGTCTGATCTCATAGGGGATGGTGATTCTTCCTCTCTTACCGAGGATTCGGAGTAATTTGGCCATATATCAAAGCACCTCGCTTTCTTCGCATTCTTCATTGATCGGGCAATCCTCGCAGATGCCGTCGCATACATAGTTGGTTGTGTCGGGTTCGGCTGTGATGACGATTCTTCCTTCTTCTGCCGTGAGCTGCACGAGATCGCCGTCCGTGATGCCTGCTTCAACGAACAGCTCCACGGGGACGGAAAGCAGAACGCAGTCAATGCTCAATTTCGGATTTTGCATGAAATAATACACTCCTTTAATACTTTTTCGTAGTTGAATTCATTGTCTATCTCGCTGAACAGCGTGAGCTGCTTCGGCTTTTCTCGCTCTCGCTCATACAGATCGTAGTTGGCTATGAGAAGCTCCTTGAATTCCTTGCCTGCCTCATAACGCTGTGCCATCGAATGCGCCCTTGAAAAATCGAAAAACGAGAAGCCCTCGTAAAGCTGACGGATTTCGGGACAGTCGTTATAGGACAAGAGAAACTTTCCTTTGATGCCTGCAAGCGTATCCCGCAGGCGCACGTGATCCTCCCATCCGAAGCCTACCGCATACATATCCTCGGTGGAGTAGTAGGGCGGATCAGCATAGAAGAAGGCATCGGGGCGGTCGTAGTGCTTGATGAGGGTTTCAAAGTCCTGATTTTCGATCACTACATTTGCCATGCGATCTTCGAGTTCTCGGATGAGAGCGAACAGCCTGCGGATGTCGCAGGGCTGTGAGGCAAAGGATTTGCATCCGCTTGAATAGCTGTAGCGGAGCAATTTGAGGAACATCGCGGCACGGCGCACGTCGTGATCCTCGGTGATACGCCTGCGTATCTCCGCAAGCTCCTTGGCTTCGGGCGGTGGGAACAGTATCTCGGTTAGCTGCAGTTCCTCGTTCATATACTTATCGTCAAAGGCTTCATGCTCAAAAAATTTCTTTATGGCTATGAAGTCCTCACGGGAGTTGAGGTTGCAGAAGCCGATCTCTCGGATCGTCGCCATCGTCCTCTCCTTCATGCATCGGAACAGATTGACGAGGTTACGGTCAAAATCGTTATACACCTCAAAGGGATGTATCTCCGGCTTACCGAGCAGTACGCTGCCCGAGCCGCCGAACACGTCGATAAATCTGCCGTATTTCGGTGGGAATACCGCATAGAGGATATGGAGGATCGAGGATTTGTTGCCCACCCTTGAAACGGGGGTTTTAATGGTGATCACCTCACTTTCGTGGGGTATCCATCGCTCCCGAAACAAAAAAAGACGGTATCAATCGTTTCGGGGCGATTGATACCGTCTTTGGGTTACTTACGCTGATAGAGTTGATTTCGGAGCTGTCGGATTTCGCGCTCATAGCGGTTGGATCGGTTGATCTGCACACAGCAAAGGACAACCGTGCCGATGCACCCGCCGATCAAGAGTCCGGCGAGAAACCAAAGTAATGTTGCCATATTGTTTTTTCCTTTCTGTCGGTTATTTCATCGTGAGGCGTTGGATGCCTCGGTCTTGCTCCAAGTCCTCGTCCTGATCCTCGGTCTGCTCTTGCTCGGTCTGCTGTTCCTCATAGGGGACGATCTCATAAAGAGAACGCCCACGGGCAGAGATAACACCGTAATCGGTTTCTGTTGCTCCGAGCCGTGTGAGCAGTCGGTCGCCCTCGTTTCTTGTGAGGAGCGTATCGAACCAATGGCTGTCGAGGCGGGAGTCCATGTGGCGGAGTATATATTCTCTGAAAAAGTCCGAGGAATCGTCCACCATATACGAATGCTCATATTGATGCAGATTTCTTGCGATGTCGAGAATATCCTCGATCTTGGAGGGTTCTTCGGCGGAGAGTACCGCCTTGAATTTGACCTGATCAGCGGGTGTCATCTCTACCATCATCTCCGCAAGGCTGTTAAGCGAATCGAAGTCCTGCATATCCCCAAAGTGATCGGATTCGATCTGCGGGACGGAGGATTCAAAGGCGTAATATACACAGCTTCGGATATCGCTCATGCCGAGTTCGTCGGTAACCGCTTTGACCTCATCCTCGGTTGCGGGGAGCGAGAGCCATACCGTCTTGGAGTTCAGCTCGTCATCCTCATAGATGGGCGGATGGGTGACCTCCAAGCGGAAAGCGTACCATGTGGACACGTCGCTCTGCGGAAGCTGCTGTCCGTCATATATCTTGGGGAGCTGATATTCGCCTGCGACGATATAATTGCCGTCCATGAACACGCCGCCGTCGTTTTGCTGTTGGAGCTGTCCGATCTTCATTTTATCAAGCAGATACAATGAGTCCTCGGGAACAGCTTCCACATCGGTGTGCATATCGTTTTCAATAACGAACTGCCCAAGCTGCTGTGGGTTGCTTACATTTGAGATGATCGACACATTTTCGAGACCGTATGTCAGATTGATCAGATCCTTGGGACTAACAAGTTCATCCTCGCCCACCTTCAGAATCTTGGGAGAAACCGCCCGAAGCACAAGCCGTTCATCCTCATTAAGGCTGTCGAGCCTTTGGGCAAGGAAGTTCAGCTCATCGATTGTGGGAGAGTCCAACCGTCTGAATGGGAGCATGGGGATGGCTTCGCATTCATA
>CALAXC010000323.1 GCA_937894775.1 uncultured Clostridia bacterium | reverse complement strand
AAAACCACCGTAGCTATTATTGAAAAGCCGAAGGTAGCGCGCGGATACGTAGCGATACCAATCACGGGAACGGTGCAGTGCTGACCGAAAAAGGCACGAACAATTGAAAGTGATCTATCCTCCCATCGGTGAACATGGGAAGTAAGGGTGAGCATCAGAAGATATCGCAGAGCCTGCATCTGCTTTTCTTCGGGTGCTCATTTTTCTTTTCTTCTGCTCTGGGAGTTTAGATAAATGCTTGAAAATCGGAGGTGAAGATACCCAGCTTTTTCTTAAACTTTTTCGTTCTCAAAACTGAATATCAACTGAAAAATTGTAGACATACCGAAAAGTTGCATTTACACAAAAAATATTTATGAGGTGTAAATTGAAAAAATCTATGATAAAAAATTATGATGAACTGCCGATGTTCATCAACGCTGATTTATTAGCGGAGCTTTTCGGTGTGTCAAGAGCAAGCGCATATGAGCTTATGCGTGAGCGGAATTTTCCTTCATTCCGTATTGGAAAAAGAATTCTTGTGTCGAGGGAAAATCTGATTGCTTGGGTGGAAAGCCGCTCTGAGAAAGGCGGTGCTCGATGATGGAAAACAGATTCGAGTTTGACGACCTTAGCAACGAACATTTTGAATTTTTATTAGAAAATTGTTATTTTCATTCTTCAAGAAAATATGTAAGCGAAGAGGTTAAATTCATTGCAAAAGAAGCTATGAGTTTGCTTTGGAATATGAATGAGATATCGGTAAAGGGAATTCATTTTGAAGCTCGGGAAATTCGTGAACGCATTATATATGAGATGTCCTGTGAGGATCTCGATAGAGCGATTGCCGAAGCGATCTCTCTGAAATGGAAGATAAAATTTACTGATTTTGTTACTCTTATTTTCGAACATATTTTATTTGGAGATCGGATCGTAGAAATACAGATTGAAAAGACACGCAACGGAAATGTTGCATAACGGGGTGTCTTGAAATGTTATTCTACGGTCAAAAGCAAGAGCCGTATAAAAATTATTTTCCCGTACATAATCGGATATTTGATCTTGGTTTGTGTGCGGAGGAACTTGCGATCTATCTTTATCTTGTGAGATGCGAGGACAAGATAACATATTCTTGTTATCCGAGTCACTCGACGATCGGTGAGAGTATAGGTCGCTCCGCAAATACGGTTCAAAAGTATGTAAAACAGCTCGAAAAGAAACGATTTATAACCACAGAACCGACGAGGATAAAAGCGAAAAACGGACGTTATTATAACGGAAGTCTTCGCTATACGATTCGTCCGATCCAGGATGCGATCGATTACTTTGATGAGCAGCAAATGCAACGTCTGGTACAAGACAAGATCAGAAGAGAACGAGAAGAAGCGTTACGAAAATACGACGAGAAAAGGAAAAAGACAGGGTAGTTGAACAGGGTAGATTTTCGAGCAGGAGAAAGCATAGGCGCCAGAGTAGGCGCCTATGCCGACTACATCGGACGGCAGAGCCGACCGTTTACAAGGGGTTGCGAGACTTTTTGAGCTGGCGCCTTTTGTGGGTCATAAAATGGGGGCTTGGTGTCTTACTCAGGCGCCTGAAATACAAAGAAATCAGGTGTTGTAAGGCTTTTTGCGGGTGTCATCGATTGGTGTCTTACCCAAATTTAACGAAAAAAGGAGAAAATTATGGATCCCGAAAACAAGAAAAGAATCAGTATTTATATGGATAAAGATATCGTTGAAAAAGCCGATAAAGCGCTAAAGGTTTGCGGTTGTTCCTCTCGGAACGAATTGGTTGCCAAGGCGATAGAATATTATATTTCCGAAAAAGAGATAGAAGGAGCGAGCCAATATCTTGTGACAAGAATATCAAAATCTATTGCGCAGGCAAACGATGTTACACTCAAGCAGGTCACGACCGGACTGCATCGATATGCTATATATCTTGATATGATGATACAAATGCTGGGGCAGATAATTGAATACGACGAGGAAGATATCAGGAAAATGCGCAGTGAAGCATACAGGCATTTAAAAAGTATGAATGGAAATGTTACCTTCGAAAGTATAATGAATCACTCCTTGGGGCTTGGCGAAACATTTGATGAATGAATTGATAACTATTCGGTTTGGGTCTGGATTTGTCCAAAGTTTTGTGGTATTGTATTGGCTTAGAAAGGAGGCGAAAATATGGCAAAGAGAAGACCTAAAGGCGACGGTATGATAAGAAAAAGAAAGGACACAGGTCGTTGGGAAGGACGGATCGTGGTCGGTCACAAGGATGACGGAAGTCCGATACATAAGTATGTGTATGCCGATACGCAAAAGGAGTTGCTCGTAAAGTTTCAACTACTCAAAGAGCAATACGCCGGAATGGAGCTGACCGAGCAAAGCAAAATGACACTCGGCGAATGGCTAGACAAATGGCTCGCCGAAATCAAAGAACCAATGATTCGCGAGTCAACGGCAGACGGCTACCGCAGGTATATTGAAAACCACATTAAGCCCCATCTCGGTAACAAAAAACTTACTTCGGTAAGCACTGCCGAGATACAGAAAATGTATAATAAGCTGAAGAAGGAGGGGCGTGTGAATCCAAATGAAAAGGACGGAAAAGGACTCTCAAACGCCACGGTACGCTCGATACATATGCTACTGCACGAAGCGATGGACGGTGCTGTAAAAGAGGGGCTGATACCGAGCAATCCTACAGACGGAACAACGATTCCTAAGCTTATCAAAAAGAGCAAACCCGTACTTCTCGAATCTCAGATCGCGAAGTTTATGAGTACTCTTGGCAACGGCGAACTATGGCACGACTTATTTTATATGGAGCTGATGACAGGAATGCGGCGAGGTGAGATATGCGGACTGAAATGGTCGGATTTCGATGATGAACAGGGAGCGATCATTATAGAAAGGTCGGTGGATTATAGGGAAAGGGAGCTTGTAGAGGGAGAAACCAAAACCAAAAATTCGGAGAGAAAGCTTATCCTGCCACCAAGCGTTGCAGAGATGCTTCGGGAGCGAAAAAAGAGTGCGATCACAGAATGGATTTTTCCCAAGCCGGACTGTCCTGAAAAGCCTGTAAAGCCCGGAAAAGCATATAGCCAACTCAA